>JAZDDE010000301.1:0-8894 GCA_036679495.1 Gemmatimonadota bacterium
CTGGTGCCGGAGTCCGGCGATGGAATTCAGGCCATGAAGGCAGGCCTCATGGAAGTGGCGGACGTGTTCGTCGTCAACAAGGCGGACAGGGCCGGCGCGGACATGCTCCGCAAGGAGATCCAGGTAGCCAGGGCGCTGGCCTCGGTCGAAGAGGCAGACCGATCCGGCTGGCCAGTCCCGATTCTGAAAACGGTAGCGCCAGACGAGGAGGGCGTTCCCGAGCTGGTCGAGCAGATCGAGAATCACCGCGAGTGGCTTCTCGAGAGCGGGACCCTGGAATCGAGCCGCCGCAGCTCATGGATGCAGCAAGTGAGAGAGGTCTTGGCGCGGGCCGCGGCGAGCAGGGCGGACGTCGTATGGCGGCGCTGGGCTGCTGAAGCGGGCACTAACGGAACCGCGGCTGACGCTTCGCCGTATGAAATCGGTTGGCGGCTGCTGGCTGACCTGCAATCGAGCCATGAAATGGACGAAGAATGACTGAGGCGGAAGACCGGGATCTAGAGCGACTCGAAGCCCCGTTCGCCAGGTGGAAGGCGCAAGTGGATTCGATCCCGATCCGGGACGACGTAGACTTTTCGTCCGTTTCCGGCACCCCGATTGAGATGTTGTACACTCCGCTCGACACGGCCACCGATGACTACGCGAAAGACCTGGGTTTCCCGGGCGAGTATCCGTTCACGAGAGGCCCGTACAGCACCATGTACCGGACCAAGCTCTGGACGATGCGACAGTTCTCTCTGAGGGAGAAGTGGGGAAGTGCGGAGTCGCCATCTCCAGCCTCGCCGACATGGAGACGCTGTTCGAGGGCATTCCGCTCGATCAGGTATCTGTCTCCATGACGATCAACGGTCCGGCCATGATGCTCTACTGCTTCTTGCTCGTGACCGCAGAGAAACAGGGAGTGGCGTTCGACAAGGTCACCGGCACGATCCAGAACGACATTCTCAAAGAGTACATGGCGCAGCACGCCTGGATTTATCCGCCCAAGCCGGCGCTAAAGGTCATAACGGACATTTTCGAGTGGTCCGCCGTCCACGCGCCTAAGTTCAATACCATTTCGATCTCGGGGTACCATATTCGAGAAGCGGGAGCCACGGCGGCCCAGGAGCTGGCCTATACGCTGAAGAATGGTTTCACCTACGTCGAGGAGGGTGTCGCCAGAGGGCTCGATCCGGATGAGTTCGCCCCACGGCTGTCGTTCTTCTGGGACGTGCACAACGACTTCTTTGAAGAGATCGCCAAGTTCCGGGCGGCCCGCAGAATCTGGGCCCGTCACATGCGCGATGTCTACGGCGCCAAGAAGCCGGCCAGCTGGCGGCTCCGAACACATGCACAGACGGCGGGCGTCACGCTGACCGCTCAGCAGCCGCACAACAACATCGTCCGGGTGGCCTATCAGGCCATGGCCGCCGTGCTCGGGGGCACACAGTCGCTGCACACGAACGCAATGGACGAGACATTGGCTCTGCCCACGGAAGCCGCGGTGCGGATCGCGCTTCGCACGCAGCAGGTGCTGGCGTACGAAACGGGCGTCCCTAACACCATCGACCCGTTGGCCGGTTCGTACTACGTCGAGACGCTGACAGATCAGCTCGAGGCGGACGCGGAGGCGATTTTCGCTGAGATCGACGGTCTGGGCGGTGTCGTGGCAGGAATAGAAGCCGGATATTTCCAGAGCCAGATTGCCGGTTCGGCGGCTCGCTTCCAATCTGAAGTGGAGCGTGGTGCGCAAACGATTGTCGGAGTGAACGCGTTTTCCGAAGCGGACGATACGGAGATCGAGATTCTACGTATCGGAGACGAAGCTGCCGCAACCCAGAGCGAGCGACTGGGGCGCGTCAGAGCGCAGCGATCCCAGTCCGAGGTGGAATCCGCCCTGGAGCGCCTGACGGCGACCGCACAAGCGGACGAAAACCTCATGCCTGCGATGCTCGACGCGGTCCGCGTGTACGCAACACTGGGTGAGATTCGAGAGGCGATCGTCGCGGTGTACGGACGGTTCCGCGAACCGGTCGCGTTTTAGCCCGCGACCCGGATCACCACCCGCGAGTTTGTTTGCCGGTAAGCCCTCCCAAACCGTAAGTTACGAGACTCGACGCTCTCCGTCCGCGTCAGCGGGCAGAGGCGGTTCGATGCCCTTTCCGTGAGATTCACTGCATGGTCGACAGACGAATACGAGTCGTTGTGGCCAAGCCCGGCCTCGACGGTCACGACAGAGGCGCAAAGGTGATGGCCGCGGCTCTTCGCGATGCGGGCATGGAAGTTATCTACACCGGGCTTCATCAGACCCCTGAGAAAATTGCCACCACCGCGCTGCAGGAAGACGCAGACGTCGTCGCGTTATCGATCCTGTCAGGGGCGCATATGACGCTCTTTCCTCGGGTGCTGAATCTGCTGCGCGACCAGGGAATGTCAGATGTTCTGGTTACAGGCGGCGGGATTATCCCCTCTGACGACATGGCCGCGCTCGAAGAGATGGGTGTGGGCCGTCTGTTCGGGCCCGGAACCAAGACGGCCGAGGCGATCGATTACATCCGCGATTGGGTCGACGAGCAGCGGAGCTCGAAGGACTGATGCCCGCCGCGCACAGCCGCATGCAGCAGCTCGTAGATCCGCTGCGTGAGCTAGAGGACCGGATTCGACTGGGCGGAGGTGAAGCGCGAATCGAGCGTCATCACGCGCAGGGTAAGCTGACGGCCCGTGAGCGCGTGGAGCGCCTGCTCGATCCCGGCGGGGCATTTCTCGAAATCGGACTCCTTGTCGCTCACGATCAATACGACGGTCAGGCGCCGGCCGCGGGCGTCGTGACCGGTATCGGAGAAGTGTCTGGCAGGGTCGTCGTCGTGGTCGCCAACGATGCCACGGTGAAAGCTGGAAGCTGGTGGCCCGAGACTATCACCAAGATTCTCCGAGCCCAGGAAATCGCGATGCGCTGCCGGGTTCCTATCATTTATCTGGTGGACTCGGCCGGCGTAAATCTTCCCTACCAGGGCGGCGTGTTTCCCGGAAAGTACGGGGCCAGCCGCATCTTCTACTACAACTCCATCATGCGGCACTACCTGGACATTCCGCAGCTGGCGGCCGTAATGGGCCAGTGCATCGCCGGTGGTGCGTATCTGCCGGCGCTGTCTGACCAGATCATTATGGTGGAGGGCACCAGTTTCATGGGCCTGGGAGGGCCGAATCTGGTCAAGGGCGCTACCGGGCAGGATGTAGAAGCCGAGGAGTTGGGCGGTGCGCTGACGCATAACCGTGACAGCGGCGTGGCCCACTTTCGGGTCCCTGACGACGAGGCCTGTCTTGCCAAGCTGCGCGATCTCGTCGCTGATCTGCCTCCCGCCGCCGCAACTCCGGCCGAGGACGAGGCTGTGGATCCGGCCCGTGCCGATACGGATGCGTACGATCTGATGCCGCCCGATCACAGGCAGCCCTACGAGGTTGAGGATCTTCTGGACACGTTTCTGGACGCGGGGAGATTCGAGGAATTCCAGGCCGACTTCGCACCGGAGATGCTGGTGGGCGTAACGAGGTTGACCGGCCGGCGCATCGGAGTGATCGCAAATCGGCGCGGAATGTTCCCGGCGGAAGCTGGCCCGCCGAAATTCGGAGGGATTGTTTACGCCGACAGCGCCGAGAAGGTCGCATATTTCATGGATGTTTGTGACCGGCACCGAACACCGCTGCTGTTCGTTCAGGATGTCAGCGGCTTCATGGTAGGCACGGCTGCCGAACGCTCGGGAATTATTCGGGCCGGGGCCCGGATGGTCGAGTCCATGGCTACCGCGCGGGTTCCCAAGATTGTGCTGACTACAAATCATGCGAGTGGAGCCGGATACTACGCGATGGCGGCCCAGGGCTTTGACCCCGACTTCATCTTCTCCTGGCCGACCGGCCGTATGGGCGTGATGGAGGGCGATTCGGCCGTCCGCGCCGTGCATGGAAGGAAACTGGACCAAGCGGCCCGGGAAGGGACCGAACTGGACGAGGATACGATCAAGCAGATGGACGCGACGCGAGCTGCCTACGACGAGCAAATGGAGGCAACTCACGCGGCGGCGCGCGGTTTCGTGGACGCGATCGTGACTCCCGAGCAAACGCGTGAGGTCCTGGACCTGGCTATTCGATGCTCGCTTCAGAACCCGGGGCCGCATATCGGCACCTTCGGCCTTCCGCCCGGCACGTGACGGAGCCGGTCGTAGGGACGGCGAAGACGGTACGGGTGGCGTCGGGCCAAGGGTTCTGGGGCGATTGGCAGGAAGCGCCTAAACTGCAGGTCCGGCATGGACCGATTGACTATCTAATGCTCGACTACCTGGCCGAGATCACGATGTCGATTCTCCAGAAGCAGAAGGATAAGAATCCGGACGCCGGATACGCGCGGGATTTTGTTCCGCTGATACTGGATCTGGCTCCCGATTTGCTGGCCGGCGGTGTCCGCGTCATTAGCAACGCTGGGGGAGTGAACCCGGAGGCCTGCCGCCAGGCGCTGACTGAAGGTCTGGCGAAGCTCGATCTTCCGCGCCCGGTCCGAATCGCCATCGTACGCGGCGACGACCTGCTGGCTGGCGTCCGTGACCGGCTGGTCAGCGCCAACGCATACGTAGGCGCGGCCCCGATCATTGAAGCCCTGCGGCAGGACGCGGATGTCGTGGTAACGGGCAGGTCTACTGACACAGCCCTGACCTATGCTCCTCTGGCGTACGAATTCGGCTGGGCGGAGGACGACTGGGACCGGTTGGCGGCGGGCGTAGTGGCTGGCCACATCAACGAGTGCGGCTGCCAGGCGGCCGGCGGCAACTCGCTGTTCGACTGGCGCAGCATCGACCTTGTGACGCCGGGATATCCGATCATCGAGGCGTCCGCGGACGGGAGCTTTGTCGTGACCAAGCATCCGGACCTGGGCGGCCGCGTTACCTGGGCTTCGGTGACCGAGCAGCTTGTGTACGAAATGGGTGATCCCGAGGAATACATCACGCCCGACTGCGTGGCTGATTTCTCGACCATTCAGCTCGATGAGGAAGGAACGGACCGGGTCCGCGTGTTTGGCGTACGGGGACGTCAGCGAACCGAGCAGCTGAAGGTGTCGATGGCTTACCGCGATGGGTACAAGGCTGTAGGCGCTCTGACCTACGCCTGGCCGGATGCGCTCGAGAAGGCGCAGAGGGCTGACGAGATTCTTCGTGCCCGGCTGGACCGGTTGGGGCTATCCTTTGATGAGATTCGAACCGAGTACGTGGGAGCCGGAGCCTGCGTTGGACGGCCTCCGGCCGGCGACACAGCGAATCTTCCCGAGGTCGAGATGAGAGTCGGTGTGCGTGGCCCGGATCGGGACGCTGTGGACCGCTTTACGCGGGAACTCGCCCCCCTCATTCTGGCAGGTCCGCCTAGCGTGACCGGATTTGCAGGCGGCCGTCCCCGAGTTCAGGAGGTAATGGCCTACTGGCCGGCATTGATCGACAGAAACGTCGTTGAGGATCACCTGGAAGTGGAGGTTAGTGAGGCGTGATGGTGCAGCTGCGCGAGGTGGCTATCGCACGATCGGGCGATAAGGGCGACACCGCAAACGTGGGAGTGATCGCTATGACATCCGACGTGTATAACGCGTTAGAAAAACAACTTACTGCTGATAAAGTAAAGCGATACTTTAGATCGGTGTGTGCGGGCCCGGTGGAGCGATTCGAGCTTCCGAACCTGAAAGCCCTCAACTTCCTTCTTCATGAGTCCTTGGGGGGCGGGGGAACGGTTTCTCTCATGCTCGACGCACAGGGGAAGACGTTCGGCGCGGCCATACTAGGGATGGAAATCGACCTGCCGGAGGAGCAGATACGAGAAGCGGCGGGCGTGCTGAAACGCGGAGTGTCCGGAGGCCGGGAATGACGCAGAGTCAGATTCGAACGCAGGTCGAAGCCGAGTCCGGAATCGCACGGATCACGCTCAACAATCCGGATCGACGCAATGCGCTCAACAGGCTCCTGGTGGCCGAGCTCAGCACCGCGCTTGTCGAAGCGGACGCCGATCCAACCGTGCGGGTTGTTCTTCTGGATGCCGAAGGGCCCGATTTCTGTGCCGGAGCCGATCTCAGGGAAGTGCAGGCCGCTGTCGAGGAGGGGGTGCTCGCCAGTCTATCCGATGCCGAGGCCTTGGGAGACCTGTTCATTCAGATTCGGAGAATGGAAAAGCCTGTTATTGCGGCCGTGCAGGGTCGAGCGCTCGCGGGTGGTTGCGGACTCGCCACGGCGTGCGACCTCGTTCTTGCCTCGTCCGATGCGGAGTTCGGCTACCCGGAAATTCGACTGGGATTCGTTCCGGCCATGGTCATCGCCATCCTTCGCAGGTCCGTAGGAGAGAAACGGGCCTTCGAATTGGTCGCGCTGGGCGACCGAATCGATGCGCCTCAAGCACTCACCTACGGTCTCGTCAACAAGGTATTCGATTCGGAAAGCTTCGAGGTCCAGGCGTTAAAGACAGCCCGCGAGATGGCGGCGCGAAGCGCATCGGCGCTTCGTCTGACCAAACGGCTCCTGTATCAGGTCGAAGGTGCCAGTTTCGAGGACGCGATTCGCGCCGGAGCCGAAGTCAATGCTCTCGCCAGGCTCACGCCGGACTGTCAGGCAGGCATCAAGCGGTTTCTGGACCGCTAGCCAACCGACCCACTCCAGGAGAGAAATGGAACAAGAGACCTCAGATCAGGGAATCCGCCGGCCACTCAGGCCGCGCTGGGCAGGTGCGGTCGCCGCCGCCTGCCTTGTTGGCGGGGCACTGCTGCTCGGTGGGGGCACCCAGTCCGGAATCGCCGCGGGTGTTCTGGTGTCGATCGGTGGACTCGCCGCGTTGGCGCTGTCACTCGGCTCGCCGGCTCACGGTCCGGAGGTGGAGGGTCCACTGGACCTGAGTTCACGAATTGCGCTCGGCCTGCTTGGCGGACTGCTCGGTGGGCTGGCGCACGGCGCTGTGACTTGGCTGGCTGTTGAGAGCGGCCTGCTCGGCCTGCTCCGCACGTCGATCGATCCGCAGCTCGGCGCAAGCGGGTGGGCCGTCCGCGCGCTCCTGGGCCCAGTGCTGGGATTGATCCTGGGCGTCTGGTATGGCGGCATTCCGGGACGAAACTTCGTGTCCAAGGCCGCCATGTTCGCTTCTATTCCGACTCTGATCGCGTGGGTCGATTACTTCCCACGGCAGCTCGGAGAGGGTCTTTTGGGATTGCGACTAGGTTTCGCCACGCCGCTGATCGTTCTGGCAGGCTTCGTTCTCGCTGCCGTAGTCATGACCTCCGTCGTAGTCTGGGGAGACCGCACGGAGCACGCGCCCCTCAGCCGGCCGCTCGTGCCCCGGTGACAATGGCTTGAACCGGGTGCTTCATATGCGGCATGCACCGGGAGCTTCACCTCAGTCAGGCAGAGCAGACTCTGCAAGCGGTTTTCGGCCACTCCGCGTTCCGCCCACCGCAGCGCCCCATTGTTCGGGCCATTCTGGATGGCCGCGATGTACTCGCGGTGCTTCCGACAGGAGGCGGAAAGTCGGCCTGTTTTCAGGTTCCCGCACTCATGGCTCAAGGTCCGACCCTCGTCGTGTCGCCTCTCATTTCGTTGATGCAGGATCAGGTGCGCGGCCTGGCCCACTGTGGGGTTCGTGCGGCCGCGATCACCTCCGCCAGTACGAAGGCTGAGCGGACTCAGACGGGCCGGGACCTGGCGGCAGGCAAACTCAGGCTGCTGTACGTTTCGCCCGAGCGCCTCGCGAATCCCGAGTTTGTTCAGGCAGCCTGCGCCGCGTCCATCTCGCGGGTCGTAATCGACGAGGCCCACTGCATCGCAGAGTGAGCCACCCCGCGTAATTGCAGGGCTTTTGAGGGGTCTGTGCCACTTCTTGTGCCAGAAGTGACCGTCTCAACCGCCTCCGCGAATGATCCGGAGAGGCTCGTTCTGGTAGAGTTTGCCGACTGCGGATCGGGCCGCGACGTCTGCTCGAAAGTGCCCGTACACCTCCTCAGTGATCCGGAAAGATGCGTGTCCGAGACTCTTCTGCAGTTCCTCCAGGCTAGCGCCCCTCTCCATGAAGAGGCGGGAGTACGTGTGGCGGAATGAGTGCCAGCCCACACCCGGAGCATTGAGCCGCGCGGCGTCCAGAAGGCGAGTAATGAGGCGTCGGTGAGATCGAGACGTGAAGGGGAGCCCGTCTCGACCGGGAAGTAGGAGGCCCGGCCCCGGCTCGAAATGGTCCCAGAATCCCGGGAGAACAACAGCGGTCCGACCGCGCTTGCTCTTGAGGGGCTTGAATGTTCTTTGGTCCCGCAGGAGTTGCCGGTGGATGCGGACCGTCTTCTCCTCTCGATCGAAGTCCCGTCGTTCAAGGGAGAAGAGTTCCATCTGTCGGGCTCCCGTCCCCACCGCCGCCTCCAGTGCAAGCCTGACACTGGGGCCGAGGCGTTGCTGGCTGTCAATCCAGTCGGCGGCCTCGCGCAGCTCACCCAACTCGTCGTCGGTCCATGTACGAACGTCGGGGCGCCCTCGGTCGGGGAGCCGTAGACCGTCCCACAGCGAGGGGAGCTTGAGCCATCTGCCGAGCCCACAGACGCTCTTGCAGTAGGTCCCAACCGTGGCGGGGGCGTATCCGCCTTCCAAGAGGTGGTCGGCCAGGCGCTGTAGGGTCTCGGGGCGCAGGACATCGAGGGGCGCTGATGCTCCAGCGAACCGGAGGAGGTGAAGGAAGGCCGTCCGATCTGCCGCGACTGTGTTCTCCTCAACAGTACGCAGGCGGTGGGCTCGATAGTCGTCGATCGCATCCCCAAGCGTCCTATGGTCTGGAGGAAGACCGATTCTCTCGCGGCGCCGGGCGTCTTCGAGCCGATCGACGTACTCCCAGCTCCAACGAATGGCGGTGGCGCGGTCCTGCGT
>JAZDDE010000302.1:0-6668 GCA_036679495.1 Gemmatimonadota bacterium
TGGGCATAGGGTATCTCCTTTATCTGACAGCTTATATCACTGTCAGATATTGCCGCAACAGCCCTCCTTCTACGTGCTTACCCCAAGGGGCTCACAATGCTGACGTACACCCGGCGGATGAGCTTGCTTTGCTCTCGGTGCGCATGCGCGGTAGGGTGGGCGCCAGCCCACCGGGCCGAGTGGGGGCCGACTGGTGGGCGGGCGCCCACCCTACGAAGATTTTCCATTCGCGGACGTAAGCCTCATTTCTTGAATCGGTTGCAGAACGACAGAGGATTCGACGTCGACCGTCCTGACTCGGAACGCAGAGGCCCCGCCCTCTTCGACCTCACGGACCGGGTCGCCGTGGTCATCGGCGGCACGTCGGGGATCGGACGTGCGCTGGCGCATGGCCTGGCGGATGCGGGCGCGCACGTGGTGGCGAGCGGGCGGCGGGGAGAGCGGGTCGAGGCGGTGGCGGCGGAGATCGAGGGGCGTGGACGGCGAAGCCTGCGGCAGACGGTCGACGTGGGCGATCCAGCGTCGGTCGAGGCACTGCGCGACGCCGTGCTCGACGCCTTCGGCCAGGTCGACGTGTTGGTCAACTGCGCGGGGGTGACCCTCCGCGTACCCACCCTCGAGGGCGACGAGGACGGCTGGCGGCAGGTGCTCGACACCAACCTCGACGGCACCTGGCGCGCCTGCCGCGCATTCGGCAAGCCCATGGTCGATCGCGGCCAGGGCCGGATCGTCAACATCGGCAGCCTGGCGTCTTCCGTTGGCCTGTTCGAGGTCGCCGCCTACACGGCGTCGAAGGCAGGGGTGGCCGGGCTCACCCGGGCGCTGGCGGTCGAGTGGGGACGCCACGGGGTGCGTGTCAACGCGATCGCCCCCGGCGTCTTTCGCACCGACCTCAACCGCGAGCTGCTCGACGGTACCGACCGCGGCCGCGAGTTTCTTCTGCGCACACCGCTCGGCCGCTTCGGCAAGGCCGAGGAGCTGGTCGGCGCGGCGATCTTTCTGGCCTCCGACGCCGCCTCATTCGTCAACGGCGTGGTGCTGCCGGTCGACGGCGGCTTCCTGGCCAGTGGAGTCAACCAATGACCGAGCCCGCATCCGTCGCCTTCGCCGACACCCTCTTCCGCGTGCCGCGCACGCCGGGGATCACACCCCTGCAAACCCGTGGACCGGGGGGCGCCAACCTGCTCTCGAGCTGGCGGGTGGTGCTCGCCGCGGGAACGGTCGGATCGTTTGTCCGCGACGAGGAAGAGGCCATCATCGTGCTCGACCACGGGGCCGGGACGTTGTCGGTCGAGGGACGGCGCTTCGCGGTCGAGCGCCGAAGCCTCTTCGGCGCACCCGCAACGGCGCTCTACTTGCCACCGGGGCGATCGCTCGCCATCGAGGCGGGCACGGCGCTCGAGGCCGTGATCATCAGCGCGCCGGCGGAGCCGGGCGGCAAGGTCCGCCTGATGCCGCCGGATCAGGTCAAGCGGGTGACCCGCGGACGTGGCACCTGGACCCGCGAGGTGCATGACATCTTCGTCGCTAACGACCATCCGAAACGCTTGATGGTCGGCGAGACCTTCAACCCACCGGGCCATTGGTCGAGCTTTCCGCCCCACAAGCACGACGGCGGCGACGGCGAGCCCTACCTCGAAGAGGTCTACGTCTTCGCCATCGACCCGCCCCAGGGCTTTGCCCAGCAGATCCTCTACACCGCGGGCGGCGACGCCGTCGCCCACGTGGTGCGTGACGGCGACGCCGTGCTCATTCCCCACGGCTACCACCCGGTGGCCGCTCCACCAGGCTACCGCGTGCGCTACCTTTGGGCGCTGGCCGGTGACGAAAGACGCCTGGCGCTGTTCGAGGATCCCGCGCACCGGTTCATCAACCAGCTCGGGCTCCGATGAAGGCATTCCAGTGAGCCGAGCGACGCTCGTGGCCTTCGGCGAGGTGCTGCTCCGCCTCGGGGCACGGCCAGGCCGGCGTCTGGCGGACAGCGGCACCCTCGATGTCCAAGTCGGTGGCAGCGAGGCCAACGTCGCCGTCCACCTGGCACGCTGGGGTTGGTCGACACGGCTCGTCACGCGTCTCCCCGACGGCCCCCTCGGCGACGCCGCGGCGCAGGCGCTCCGCGGCGCCCCGATTGATCTCACCTCCACTGAGCGCACGCCCGGCCGCATGGGGCTCTATTTCCTCGAGCCGGGCGCCGGACCCCGCCCGGCGCGGGTGATCTACGACCGCGCCGGCTCCCCGTTCGCACGGCTCGATGCGGACGCCCTCGATTGGCCGTCGATCCTCGACGGAGCCACCCATCTCCACCTTTCTGGCATCACCCCCGCCCTGGGCACCGGACCGGCCCGTGCGGTCGGCCACGCCCTCGACGCGGCGCGCGAACGGGACATTCGGACCAGCTTCGACCTCAACCACCGCCCCGCCCTGTGGCCGGCCGAGGATGCCGGCCGCGCGATCGGTCCGCTGCTCGACCGGGTCGACCTGCTCATCGCACCGTCGGCCCAGCTCGCGTCCGTGCTCGGCGTCGCCACGGGCGACGGCAGCGAGCCTGCGATCGCCCGCCAGGCTAGAGAGGTGTGTCGCCGCTTCGGAAGCGAGCGCCTGGCCGTCACGCTGCGCCACGGCACCTCGGCCGATCGCGGTGGCTTCCGCGCCGCGCTCTACGACACCGAGGGGGACGCGCTTGCCGTCAGTCCACGCATCGAGGTGCCGTTCATCGACCGGGTCGGTGCCGGCGATGCCTTCGCCGCCGGCTTGCTCTTCGCCCTCGGCCGGGGCGACGCCCGCGACCTCGCCCTCAGCTTTGCCACGGCCGCCGGCGCCCTCGCCCACACCCTCGCCGGCGACGCTCCCGCGCTCACCGTGCGAGAGATCGAATCGCTCGCCGCCGGACGGGACGGACGCATCCGCCGCTAGGAGCCTTCACGGAGCCCCTGCCCATGACCTCCGCGGTAGGGGCTCCGTCCGAGCAACCACCCCCAAGCTCCTCGACCGCATGCGACGCGAGATCCGTGTCCGCCAGATGAGCTATGCCACCGAAAAAAGCTACGTCCTGTGGGCAAGGGAGGCAAGGACCGCAGGACCATGCTTCCCATCACGCTGGTCGAGCCGCTCGAGAACCACCTGCTCGAGGTCAAAGCGCTCCATAAGGAGGATCTCCTGGCCGACTACGGGCGCGTCGAGCTGCCCTACGCTTTCGCAGCGAAGTACCCTCGCGCCGCTCCACATCAGGCTTCTAGCACCTAACACGTTCTATTTCAATAGGTTACGTCCATTTCAAAAATGGGATCGGAAAACGATCAAAGTGCCCCGCCTCATCGGGCGTACCGGCAGCTTCCGTTGCCATGCCGGACCGTCGATAACAGCGCCCCGGTTCGGGGCACCTGGATCGCAACCCCAAGAGCCAGTTGGGGTAGGAAACCAGGGCCGGAGGATTCCAAGCATGCTTCTGACCAAACCCGTGCTCGATAAGCGCAGATTCCCGAATACGGAAACTGCATATGTGCAAGCGCTCATGAAGAACCCAGACCGCCATGAGGCGATCCGATGGTCATAAGCAACGTGCTTTCAACGACTTGAGTTCCCTCCTGTGTTTCCCGGAGGGGGCCGGCCGGCATCGATAAGCTCCAAAGAGGAACACGAACGGACTTGCATACATATCTGCAACGCGTGCTAGGATATGCACCCAGTGACCAGGCGCAACAAGAGCAGTGAACCCACAGAGCAGAGCAGCTTGGCGCTGCCGGCCTTCGGTGGGCGTATCTTGCTTCGTTGGTTCGAGAGCCAGCGAAGCAAAAATACACCGAATCCTTAGAGATAAGTTCAGCTTCAAACTTTGTAACCAATTCTTGAGATGAACAAGGGAAACTTGGCAAGCCTCGAGAGAGACGGCTTTGCTGTCGTGTCGAGCGTGCTCGGTCGCGAAGAGTGCTCGGCTCTGGTCGGGATCGTCGATTCGCTTCCGCGATCTGCAGCCGAACGTTGCGGAGTTCGCGGACTCCATGCGAAGTCTCGAGCCATCCGGCAGTTTTCCGTTCAGGGTCAGGCGAGTGCGCTTGCGAAGCAAGTCCTAGGTCCGTCAGCGACGCCTGTGAAGGCTACGCTGTTCGAAAAGACTGAGCAGGCCAATTGGAAAGTCCCTCTGCACCAAGATGTGACAATCGCGGTGGAGCGGCAAGTCGAAGCGGAAGGGTTTGGCCCATGGTCTTTGAAGGACGGTATGATTCACGTTCAACCGCCGGTGGAGGTCTTGGAGAGGATGGTGGCGATTCGAGTCCACCTCGACGAGACCGGTCCAGACAATGGCGCCCTCCGGGTCGTCCCTGGTAGCCACAGACACGGCCGCCTCTCTCGTCGGGAAATGCTTGAGCTCCGGGCCAGGAGTGGCGATGTCGTTTGTCCAGTGGGTGCAGGCGGTGCCATGGTCATGTTTCCGCTACTTTTGCATGCATCGTCCAAAAGTAAGCGACCTGGAGCACGAAGAGTGGTCCATATCGAGTATGCTGCTGCTGAGCTGCCGGGAGGGCTTTCGTGGGCCGCGTAGACGCAAGGGCGCTGAACCCGCTGCCGCACCAGTCAGCTCGCTGCGCTCGCTGCAGGTGGGCAGCCAGCCGTTAGCGAGCAGAGGTAGAGCAATCGAGAAAGATCGTGACTGGCGAAGAGCATCAGCAACTGGTCGATCTTGAGCGCCAAGGCGCAATTGTAATCGGCGTGGATAGGCCCGTGGTGAGAACTTGCTCTGGGAGCGCACTGTAATCAAGGCGGCCTTCATACTGGGCTACGTGGCAATTCTAAGGGCGATTGCGGCAAGCATCTGGGCCTTCGGGTGGTGGGCATTGCTGATCGGGCCAGCCGTCCTGTTTCTCTGGGTTGGATACACTGCTGGTTCGAGTATCGGAACCGCCAACTTGAAGGTGGCGATCTTCGTGCTTGTGATAGCAGGTTTCGTTGCCCTCGAGCAGGATGTTGAGTTGCCAGTACAGGCCTTTTCCGTTCTCGGAGCCAGCTCGCTCTTCTTCGCAAGGCTCACGTATGTCGGCTCGGCTCGCTTTCTCCGCCAGCTAGCGATGAGAAACGCCAAGGCGTTCGAGTTGCTGGCTGAGGATGCACTGGTCCTCAGGAGGGTCGGGTAGCTTGCTTCAAGCTCGACAGTTGGCAACGTGGCGAATCTCCGGAAGATTCACCCCACGCACCGATGACGAGTCTGCGTTCCGAAGGCTCGCTAACCAACCACGGCAGCAGGACTGCGCTGCGCGCAGCCGCTGCGTGGTGGGCCGTTCGGTGATCTCTAGATGAATACTTCCAACAGTGAGGAGGTGAAGTTGAGCAAGATGATCGCAGAGGAGAAAAGGACTCTTCGAGAAGAACTTCGACACCTTAAGGGTTGTCAGATGAGCTTCCTGACTACGGCGTTTACTTCGACCGGCCTCATCTTCGCCTTGGCCCGCTGGGCGCAAACGAATACGTCCCCAAGTCCACTTGCCTACTTCTTCCCTTTGGCAGTCGTGCTCCCCGCATCGTGGTTCTTCTTTGATAAAGCAAAGTCGATTACAAGGATTGTCGGCTACTATCGGATTTTGGAACATGCTGAAGCTGGTCTGATTGATCCGAAACCGCACTTGGGGTGGGAGAACGCCTTGGCCAAGTTTCGGGCCAAAGCGCATCGATTTCGGAAAGAAGTTACCGATCGCCCTAGGCGGTTCATCGAGTTTAGGCAGGCATTGTCACCGCGCTCGATGCACGCATATTGGTCGCTTTCGCTCTATACGTTCTTTGCTCTCTCGTTCTTGCCCTCGATCATCGCATTCGTGAGCCTCCGAGGTGCGATGAGTCTTCGAGATCCGATAGTCCTGGCCGCGACAGCGCTCTCGCTATTGTCGTTCTATGTAGCTGCAAGAAACCTGGCGAGGGTCTGGCGTCTCACAGTGGGAGAGCAGTCTTATGATGCCAACTATGAGCTGTGGAAGCGAGTTCTGCACAGCGATCTAGACTGGACACAAGTGGAAGAGGCGCTGAAATCTTGAAGGCTGTCTACGAAACCGCGGCCCGCGTTCTCCGGTTTCACGCCACCGAACACGCGACTGGAGCGGACGGCTACGCCTCCGCTCAGCCGCAGGCCGTTCGGTGCCTAGTGCCGCTTGAATTGAAGAGCCGAGTCGAGAATACCCAATGAAAGGAGGCGGGCGTAGATGTCCTTGACCGTGAGGCAGAGAATCGTGGTGGGCATCGCAATTGCGTTCGCTACAGCGCTGATCGCTTGGGCAGTCAAGTATCTCCTTCCGGAGCCTGAACCCAGTCTTGAACCCCGTACGCTAGTAAGTGAGAGCATTAACGTAGATTGCCCAGGAAACGGAGGGCAGAAGTGCTCCAGGACCTGGACGACGCGGCTCGCGTTTCCGCATGCGGGGGCGCTGAAAATTGACTACAAGGTTCCCGATGCTCATTGCGGCCCCGGACACTTTTCGTTCTACGTCGATGGTTCCCTAGTCGGGGACACTGGCGTTCTAGGTTGGAAAGGGAACCCGCTCGGCCTGCCTGTCGAGGCGTCGATTGATACGGAACGTCTTACCGAGGGTGTCCACGAGCTCGTACTACAAGGTTTCGGTGAGAAGGGAGGCTGCAACGGCGGCATCATAGGCTCTCACGGTGGGACAGTGACGGTTACGCTCCTT
>JAZDDE010000303.1:0-27841 GCA_036679495.1 Gemmatimonadota bacterium
GATATTGTGACACAATATGTTAGCGATCATGGCACGAGACTGGCTATGACTGGTTCGATTTCATCTACCAGATTCATCTACCAGGAGCACGACTTATGCTTGCACTACACCGTCGGACCCTCTGCACGGCTGTCCTGTCACTCGCCCTCGGGGGGGGCATCACCGCTTGCTCATCGAACCCTACCGACCCCGAAATCAACGCTGCCGTCGTCGGTACCTGGAACGCCACCAGTTTCCTGGCCGAGGACAGCGACCTCATCCTCCAGGGCATGACAATGAGTCTCGGCTTAACCAACGATGGCACATATTCGTTCAACTTCACGAACGACCAAGGTGGTCTGTGCGATGTGGGGTCGGCCTGCACCGAGTCAGGGGACTACGCAACCACGGACAGCCAGATTGTGTTCGATCCGGACACCGACGACGAGCAGACTTTCAACTATTCGATCTCCGGCACGACGATGACCATCACCGCCGACCTCGATGGCACGCCCGTAACTATCGTCTTGAACAAGGCATAGCGAGTACGTTCCGACACCGGGGAGGATGCTTCGAGCTGGTTGCTGTTCCCGGTGTCGGGCCCGCCAAGAACTCGCCGTCGAACCCACAGTAACCAAAGAATCTCTATCGGGGTTCATGCGGCGCCGACAGATCGCGTGGTACTGTCAGGATTTAACAACATCTTGCCGTGATCAGAAGTCGGTAATCTGCGCCTGATAAGCGTGAGGTCGGTGGTACAGCTCCGCTCGCCTCCGGCGATGCTCGCTAGGCTGGACGACGCCCCAAAATCCACCCGGGCTCATTCCGGGAAGGCCGTGTCCGTCGCCGCATCGCGACACCTGCTTGCCCGATCGCATCCAACCTTCCGATCTTTCAGCCATGAATGAAGCTCCTCCCAACTACCAGCGCTTCTTCGCGGAGCTGAATCGGAGACGCGTGTTCCGCGTGATGGCCGTGTACGGCATCGTGGGGTTCGTGCTCCTCCAGATCGTGGACCTCGTGGTCCCCGCGCTGCTGCTTCCCGAGTGGACCTACCGGTTGGTGGCGCTGATCCTGCTGCTCGGCTTCCCGGTCGCGGTCGTCCTCGCGTGGGCGCTGGAGTTGACGCCAGAGGGTGTGCGCCGCACCGCCGAGGCCGCACCTGGCGAGTTGACGGAGATCATCGCGTCCCAGGCCTCGAAGCGCTGGCCGGCGGGTGTGCTCGCGCTCGTCGGCGTGACCGCTCTGCTCGCAGGGGCGTGGTACGTCGGAAGGCAGTCGGTGCCGGCGTCGGGTGTAGATCCCGCGGCGGGCCCCGTGTCGGAATCGATCGCAGTTCTTCCGTTCGTCAACATGAGTTCCGACCCGGACCAGGAGTATTTCTCCGACGGCATCTCCGAGGAGCTGCTCAACCTGCTGGGGAAGATCCCCGAGTTGCGTGTCGTGGCACGAACCTCGTCGTTCTCGCTCAAGGGCCAGAACTTGGAGATCCGAGAGATCGCTGGACGTCTCCACGTGGCCCACATTCTGGAAGGCTCGGTGCGCAAAGAGGGGAACCAGGTGCGCATCACCGCGCAGTTGATCGACGCGCGCTCGGATACTCACCTGTGGTCGAAGGCCTGGGACCGATCGCTGGACAACATCTTCGCTATCCAGGAGGAGATCGCGGCCGAGGTGGTGGCGGAACTGAAGGTCACGCTGCTGGGCGCGGCGCCCACAGCCCAAGAGACCGATCCGGCCGCCTATGCCCTGTTCCTGCAAGCGCGGCAGGTGGGCCGCCAGTTCACGGCCGGGGGGTTCGAGCAGTCCAATGCGCTGTACCAGTTGGCGCTGCAGGCCGACTCCGAGTACGCCGCGGCGTGGGCGGGACTGGCCAACAACTATGGCTTTCAAGCGGCCCTCGCCCTGCTGCCTCTCGACGAGGGCTACGGGCTTGCTCGCGAGGCGGCCAATCGGGCGCTGGCGATCGATCCGGAGTACGCGCCGGCCCATGCCACCCTCGGCCTGATAGCGATGGTCTACGACGGCGACCTAGCGGCCGCGGCGCGGCGCTATGAACGCGCACTGGCGCTAGGGCCGACCGACGCAGACATCCTCTTCGGCGCCGCACTCCTGGCCCAGAGCCTCGGCCGCCTCGACGAGGCTGTCGTCCTCCAGGAATACGCCGTTGCCCGCGATCCCGTGAACTCCAGCGGGCATGCCGGACTGGGGTTTTTCTACCTAACGGCCGGGCGGTGGGATGAGGCCATCGCCTCATACCGCACCGCGCTGCGCCTGAGCCCGGGTAGCATCGGCACGCAGCACTTCATCGGCGTGGCACTGCTGCTCAAGGGCGAGCCCGAGGCGGCGCTAGCAGCGATGCAGCAAGAGTCCTCAGCTCCGTTTCGTCTGGTCGGTTTGGCTCTGGCCTACCACGCGTTGGGCCAGGCGGCCGAATCCGATTCCGCGCTAGCGGGGCTGATCGAAGAGTACGAGCAGGAAGCGGCCTACAACGTCGCTTACGTGCTGGCGTTCCGGGGTGAGGCCGATCGTGCCTACGAGTGGCTGGACAAGGCGGTACAGTACAACGACCCGGGCCTGTCGGGCATCACGGTGCAAGTCGAGTTCGCCAACGTGTACGACGACCCGCGCTGGCTGCCGTTCCTGGAGAGCATCGGCAAGTCGCCCGCGCAGCTAGCCGCCATCGAGTTCGAAGTGAAGGTGCCTTAGTAGGCGCGCCCCGCTTCAGCCGAACCGGCGCTCGACGTACTCTTCGAGAAGCTGTTTGAACTCGGCGACGATGGCATCCCCGCGCAGAGTCACGTGATGCTCGCCGTCCACGTACACCGGAGCGCTGGGCTCTTCGAAAGTTCCCGGCAGGGAGATCCCGATGTCAGCGTGCCTGGATTCGCCCGGACCGTTCACAACACAGCCCATCACCGCGACACGCAGCTGCCTGGCCTCCGGCCGGGTACGCTCCCACTCAGACATGCGCACCCTCAAGTAGTCCTCGATCTCCTCAGCCATCTCCTGAAAGAAAGTGCTCGTCGTGCGTCCACATCCTGGGCACGCGGTGACCTCCGGTTCGAAGACCCGCATGCCGAGAGACTGCAGAATCTGGCGCGCCACCTGAACTTCCTCGGAGCGGTCGCCGCCGGGAGCCGGGGTTAAGGACACGCGAATCGTATCTCCAATCCCTTCCGCTAGCAGAAGAGATAGGCCAGCCGTGCTGGATACGATGCCCTTCCGTCCCATTCCCGCCTCAGTCAGCCCGATGTGCAACGGATAGTCTGAGAGCGGAGCCAGAGCCCGGTACACGCGAACCAGGTCTGCAACCTGGGAGACCTTGGCGCTCAGCAGGATCCGGTCGTGCGGCAGGCCGATTTCCTCGGCAATACGGGCCGAAGAGATGGCGCTTTCGACCATGGCTGCGATGGTAACCTCCGGGGAGTCCAGCGGGTCTTCGCGCTCTGCGTTCTCGTCCATCAGCCGGGTGAGCAGAGTCTGGTCCAGCGAGCCCCAATTCACCCCAATGCGGACACATTTGCCGTGCTCGATCGCGCACTGGACGATGGTCGCGAAGTGAGCGTCCCAGGTCTTCCCACCTACGTTGCCAGGGTTGATGCGGTACTTCGAGAGGGCGGCCGCGCAGTCGGGGTGGCCGGTCAGCAGAATGTGCCCGTTGAAATGAAAGTCACCGATGATGGGCGTCTCGATCCCGTCAGTTCGCAGGCGGGAAACGATCTCGGGGACGGCGTCGGCCGCGGCTCCGTTGTTCACGGTCACCCGGACGAGTTCGCTGCCCGCCGCCGCAAGCTGGGCGATCTGAGTCACGGTCGCAGCGATATCAGCCGTGTCGGTATTGGTCATCGACTGCACGGCGATGGGGTGTGAAGACCCCACGGAGACTCCGCCAATATCGACCGTCACGGTGCTTCGCCGCTGTCCGAACGCCATCGACAGAAACTAGGCGGCCGGGCCGGGAGGGAACAGCGGAGAGAGTTGTACGCGCGGCGCAGTCCTACCGGTCGCTACTCTCTTTCCAATACTGATCGAACTTGTCGTCCAACAAAGGCCGATCGCGGCGCATCTCTCGTTCGAACGCTGACCTGCCCTCAGACAGGGCGTTACGAAGCCAGCGGGCGGTGAGAACTGGGTGTTTCAGGCTCTCTCCGGCCACACCACTTCCGACGAACTCGACGTTCCCAGCTTCAGACATGGCAGCACTCCCTGATTAGCCTAGGCGTCATCGTCATCTGCCCGTCATTGAATGCGTTGCGGAACTCTCATCGGAAGTCGCCGTCCAAGTTTTCCACAGACCCCGCACACTTTTCCACCAGGAGTCCACCAAGAAACGGCAGCTTTCCACAGCACACCCAACATATTGGGGCATAGGCAAGCTAGTGCCACCACATATTGGGGTCAAGTCGATAGGAGAGGGGCGGAGAGTGGCGCCTCCGGATCAGGTCAGCCGCACTCGCTGTATCCGCACGCGTGGCACTTGACGCATCCCTCGGCGAACTCGAGCCCGGACCCGCACTCCGGACACGTCCCGATGAAGGTCAACGCGGCCTGCTCCTCAAAGCGCTGAATCACTGGCCTCGAGGCGGTCTGACCGCCGCCATTGGTTGCCTTCGCGTGCCCCACCTCCCGAATGGGCAGCGACTGCTGAATTCCTTCTTTCTCCGCCAGGTACTGCTCGAGCACCTGAGCGACCGCGTCGGGACTGGAGAGAACCTTCTTGTCCCCAAAGCCGACAGCCCGATCCGAAGAGATTCCGCGCAGCTGCTTGTGGACAGATCGGAGCGGAATACCGGACCGGAGGCTGAGGCTGATCAGCCGGCCGATCGCCTCCGCGTCCGCCATGGCCGGGCCGCCCGCTTTCCCGAGAGCCACGAAGACCTCGAAGGGCCTTCCCTCTTCGTCTTCATTGATCGTGACGTACATGACTCCGAGCGGCGTCTCGATCTTCCGGGTGATTCCACGCAGAGACAGTGGACGCTCGCGAACCGCAGGCTGACGCATCTTGCCACCCTCCAGAAGCGCGATCTTGTCCAGATGTTCAGCTCGCTCTTTCTTCAGTTCGGAGATGCCGTCCAGGGCTGCCTGTAGCTCGTTAGCCAGTTCGGCGACTGACTCCGACTGGGTCACCTGCTTTCTGGTAGCCCCCGTCGAGAGCACCTGCATGTCCCGCGAACCATCGCGATACACGGTGACCCCTTTGCACTTCAACTGGTATGCGAGTCGGTAGATCTGGCGTACGTCGTCCTCGGTCGCGGAGTTGGGGAAGTTGCACGTCTTCGAGATGGCCGAATCGGTGTACTGCTGGAAAGCGGCCTGCATTCGAATGTGCTCTTCCGGTGTGACGTCGTGAGCGGTGACGAACACCTCCTGTACATCGGCCGGGATTTCCTCGAAGTGAATATGGCCCTCATCGGCGATCCGTCGCATGAGATCTTCCGAATGCCATCCCTGAGCTTTGGCCAGGTGAATGAATTCCGGATTCACATCAGGCATCAGCGTTCCGGCCTGATTTCGCATGAACGCCACTGCGAAAAGGGGCTCAATCCCGCTGGAGCATCCGGCGATGATCGAGATCGTTCCCGTCGGAGCGACCGTGGTCAGATTACAGTTCCGGAGCCTTCGTTCCGGCCGAATCCGCTCACCCTCCGCGTTACGGGCGCACGACTTGTCGGTGCCCCAGATCGAGCGCTCCCACGCGGGAAAGACGCCGCGGCCCTTGGCCAGGCTCTCAGACGCAACCTTCGACTCTTCATCCACAAACCGCATCAGCTCCCGTCCCAGCTCGACCGAGCGAGCTGAGCCATACGGCTCGCCCATTTCGATGAGCATGTCCGCCCAGCCCATCACTCCCAGTCCGATGCGTCGAATCTCCTTCGAGAGTGCATCGATCTGTGGGAGAGGGTACTGATTCTGATCGATCACATTGTCGAGAAAATGAGTCGCCTTGTGGACCGCTACCCGAAGGGAGGCCCAGTCTATCCGCTGATCCGTTACAAACCGGCCGACATTGATCGAACCGAGGTTGCACACGTCGTACGGCAGCAGCGGCTGCTCGCCGCACGGATTGGTCGCCTCGTAGGCGCCCAGATGCGGCACGGGGTTGTACCGATTGGCTTCGTCGATGAAGAAGACCCCGGGTTCGCCGTTCCGCCACGCACCCTGGATCACCTTGTCGAACACCTCCTGGGCGTCCAACTCGCCCACCGGTTCGCCGTTTCGCGGGCTGTACAGTGAGTACGACTCACCCTTCTCGACCGCTTCCATGAAGGCATCGGTTACGCCGACGGAGATGTTGAAGTTCGTGATCTTCGACGTGTCCTGCTTGCAGTCGATGAAATTCAGGATGTCCGGATGATCGACGCGGAGAATTCCCATGTTCGCTCCGCGGCGCGTCCCCCCCTGCTTCACCGCTTCCGTGGAGGCGTCGTACACTTCCATGAAGGAAACCGGACCGCTCGCTACCCCCATGGTGGACTTGACGACATCGCCGGTCGGCCGCAGCCGGCTGAAACCGAATCCGGTCCCTCCACCCGACTGGTGAATCAGGGCCATGTCCCGAAGAGTCTCGTAGATGTCTTCCAGGCTGTCCGGAACAGGGAGAACAAAGCAAGCGCTGAGCTGGCCCAGGGGCCGTCCAGCATTCATGAGGGTAGGACTGTTGGGCTCAAATTCCCCACGCGCCATCATGCCGTAAAACCCACGGGCGGTCTCCGCCACTTGGGTTGGATTGGCTCCGTAGCTCGAATCGCCCTCGGCGATCACTCGGGCCACGCGCCAGAACATGTCGCGCGGCTCCTCGATCGGTTCCCCAGCGTCATTCTTCTTGAGGTATCGCCGGGCCAGAACCGTCTCGGCGTTCTCGGTTAGCTGCGGAGCCGGAAGCTCCGTCGGGACATTGGCCAGCGCCGGGGAGTCCGTCGCCACATCAGTTTGCTGCATTCGCGCGCCTCATGATTTGTTGCTGATAAATGATGCCACTTCCGCCCGTCAGCCTCCCAAGAATTACAGCGACGAATATTCCTTCAGGGTGCCGGTCACCCTCTTCAACTGCTCGAACCTGCTCATATTTAAGGTACGCGAACTGCTCGGGCGGGATCAGCCCAGCAAAGACCAGGGAGGGAAATTCCGCCGGTGAGCCCGGCGCCTCTCCCCGGCCCCAATATCTTGGGGCTCCGTTAGAATAATAGCACTATATGTTGTGGTCAACCCCTGTTTGCCTGCCATCTTGGCTGGTGTCTAACCTGTTGCCCGTTTGGACCTTACATCGCCATGCCAGACGCTCGCACACGCGCCGCCTCCACTAGCCGCCGACAGCACGATTCAGGGCAATCAGTACGTCGTCTAAGGAGTTCACGATCAAGTGTTCGGGTCCCACAGGGTGCTCAGATGCCTCGACCAGATCGGGCACTTGATAGACGGTGAAACCGGCTGCGAGAGCCGAACGAACGCCGATCTCAGAATCTTCGAGAGCCCAGCAGACCGAGGGGTCCAGCATCAGCGCTCTGGCCACCTCCAGGTAGGCCTCCGGGTCCGGTTTGGCCAACGCTACCATGTCCCCCGTCACCACCACCTCGAAGCGTGATAGGAGGCCTGCTAGCTCAAGCTTCCTTCGTGCGAGTTTGCCCGAAGTCGAGGTGGCGACACCACACGGGATCTCGAGCTCGGCGCAACGATCGAGAAGGGGCAGTGCCCCCGCCTTCGTATCCACAGCCCGCTCTTGAGTGTGAGTCTCGTAGAGGTGGATCCAACTGGCCTGGATCGATGCAAAGGGAAATCCGGGACCATAACCGTGCGTGAGAATACGCTGTGTTTCCTCGTCACGCGTCCCGATGCAGCGGCGGTACACAGTGAGATCGGGATCGATGGAATGCTCCTGACACGCAGCTACGAAGTACTCCATCGCCAGTCGCTCGGAGTCCAACAGCAGGCCGTCCATGTCGAATACGATGCCACTCGGTTCGGCCGGCGCGCCTACTCCGGACGCCAGCGTCCGGTCCTGTGCGCGTCTTTCAGCGCCCGGTAGTTTTCTATTGTTCGCCGGGTTCGGGCGCTTAGTTCTTCGTCTACGACCCTCACCACGCGACCCGGAATCCCCAGGACGAGACTCCGCGGAGGAATGTGCGCTCCCTCCGTCACCAGGGCTCCCGCTCCAATGACTGACCCCTGGCCGATAACCGCCCCAGAAAGGATCACCGCTCCCATTCCGATCAAGCAATCGTCTTCGATCTCACAACCATGAAGGATCGCCCGGTGGCCCACGCCTACGCGGGCACCGATGACTGCCGGCAGGTCGTGGTCCACGTGAACGACGGTCAGGTCCTGAATATTCGATTCGGGGCCAATATGAATCGGCGCGATGTCTCCGCGAAGGACGCAGCCGTACCACACGCTGGCGTGGGGCCCGATCCTGACATCGCCGACCACATCGGCAGAGGGCGCGACCCAGGCGGTGTCTGCAATACTCGGAGCGGGGCGCGTTCCCGGGTCTGAACTACCTGAATTACTCGAGCTGCTCATCAAAGAGCTGAGCGGCTCATTGAGAGTCCGCCGAACGCTCCAAGAATGCACGGATACCCAGAAGCACGCCGCGGGCGTAGGCCGCTTGGAAGCCAGGCTGCTGAAGCGCCGCCTCATGGGCAGGCATCATCATGAAGGCTCCCTCCGCCAGGACGGCAGGCATCCAGGACATTCGAGCGACCGCCAGATCTCCCCAGAATACACCGAGATCCCGCAGTCCCATGCTTGTCAGCATGCCTTGCTGCACGTGCCTCGCCAGCGCGCTGGCGTGCGGATGGTAGAAATAGGTGCTCGTCCCTTCGCGGCCGAAGGGCCGCGCGCCGTCGGCCAGAGCGTTGTTGTGAATGGAAACGAACAGCTCCGCGTCCTCTTCGATCGCCCGGTTGGTCCTGTGGTAAAGGCCGAGCGGTAGCGTATCCGTACGAATGAGCACGGGATCGGCGCCCGCTTCTCGTAACAGACTATCGAGGGCAAACGCGATAGCGAGGTTCACGTCGCCTTCGTACGTCCCACCGGGGCCATGCGCCCCGGCGCCCGGATGACCGGCGTCAATCGCGATTCGGCGCCCGGCGAGCGGCTGCGCCGGGTCGATCCAAGGCGTTCGGTTGATCTCGAGACGCAGCGTAGATCCGACCGCCCGAGGCAGGTAGCTAACCCTGTAGCCCCACACGGGCCGCTTCAGTCGAACCGAAAGTACGTACCGGCCACCGGTCTCCTGGCTCCAGTCGGCGGTCTCGATCCGCTGGGTCTCCGCCCCCAGCGAAATCCGGTTGGTATTCCCCTTGGCTCCGAACAGCGTCAGGCGAAGCGTCTTGGGATCCGGCTCATCGACAGTCACCGGAACGGCGGCGGCGAGCGGGATGTCGAGCACCATCCGGCCACCCCGATCGGCGAAGGTCAGGTCTCCCACGACCGCCGATGGAACAGGCGTTTCCGCCGGAAGTATGGCGGCGTCCTCCTCGCGCACCCAGGCCGACAGCGCCGCACCCACTCTCAGACGCAGACGCGATCCGCTACGGCCATCCACAGCGGCGCGCATGCCGTTCGGAAACCGCCACCGGTAGGGCCCGAAAGCGACCGGACGGCCGACTACGACCCCGTCGGCGCCGTGAACGGGACTCGGGTCCTGCTCGAGCTCCGCAACGGGAAGGCTGCCGGGGTCCAGGACCCGAAGCCAGATCGGGAACGAGTGCTGAGCGCTCGCGTCGCCCATACGAACCATCAGGGTCAGTGACAGTGAGTCCGCGGCTTCCTGCCAATCGCAGCGGTCCAGGGAGCGACAAGCGGCCGCGTGAAGCAGTCCGGCGGCGATCCGGGCTTCACGATCTTCGGGGCGGACACCTCTCGTCATGTTGATCCGCGCTCGTCCTGCTTGAATCCACGCCTCGCTGCCGGGAGCCACTCGTGCGCTCAGCACAATCTCCTCCTCAGGCAAAGCCCAGCGCTCCTCGGCGCTGGGGAGTGAGGTGGTGTCGATCCAGACCTCGGCGCCGTCCCCGTCGTATTCCGGAGCAGGCCTCAGCACAGGGAAACTGAGGGTATCCAGTTCTTCTCCGCGGCTGGCAACCAGCCGGTACCAGGCGGTATCTCCGGCCGTCCTCTGGGGCACGGGAAGCCAGGCTAGAAAGGTGCCGTTTGCCTCGACCCGTGTGATTTCACCGTCAATGATGAGAGCCGCATCACCGGTGCCGGTAGTTCCGAAGATGAAGTTGGAATCCGGAGCCACAATCTGGAGCGAATCGGGATACTGTACTTGCAATTCGAGGTCGCCAATGTGACTCGGAATGGGCGGTAGCGCACCCTCATTCAGGCCGGGTCCGAACAGGTCCTCGCCTGGCGCTGTCTGAGGCGGAATTCCCGCACACCCGCTCAACGTGGCCGCGGCGGCCACGGCGGCGGTCACCACAGCCTCGGTGCACCGTCCCCAAAACGTGTTGCGATTGTTCAAGCCGTCCCTACCTCCGTCACCGCCGCGGCTCGCCGGGTGCGCATCAGTCCTGCCAGGCCCAAAGCCGCCGCTATCGCTGAGAACGCGGCCATCCGCCACTCCAGGAGCACGACACCGCCCAGCCCGAACATGCACCCGAACAGCAGGAACGCTGCCCACAGAGTTCGGAGCAGGTCTCTGCCCAGCGGGCCGTCGGGCTCGAGTCCGACCCGAGACCGCTGGCGAGCCCACCCAGTACCGGATGGCCGAACCCTGGCGTAGAAGGAATCCAGAGTTTCATCGGACTCGGGTTTCGTGAGCAACATCACCGGCAGCCACACTGCGGCTGAACCTCCTGCCGTGATCGCCAGCCGGAGTCCGAATCCCATGTTGGCCAGCTGCGGAAGCCCGATGGCGTCCAGCTCGGGAAGATAGGTGAGAAGCGCGATCGCGAAACCTGCCAGCATCGCGGAGAGCTCGGCCCAGGCGTTCACGCGCCACCAGAACCAGCGGAGAATCAGCACAGCCCCCGGCCCCGTGCCGATGGCGATCATGAATCGGAATACCGTTCCGATATCGTTGGCGAAGAACGCCGCCAACGCGGCCAGGGCCACGATGAGGATCGACGCGAGCCGCCCGACGGCCACGAGCTGCGCCTGGGAAGCGTCGGGCTTTACAAAGCGGGCGTAGATGTCGTTGACGACGTAGCTCGCGCCCCAATTGATCTGTGTCGACACGGTGGACATGAAGGCCGCGAAGAAACCGGCCACAACAAGGCCCAGGGCACCGGTCGGCAGGTACTCGAGCATGAGAAGCGGATAGCCCAGCTCCGGATCCTCCAGATTCGGAAACACGGCCAGCGCGATGAGCGCGGCCAGAAGCCACGGCCAGGCGCGAAGCACGTAATGCAAGAAGTTAAACAGCCAGGCGGCCCACTCGGCGTCCTTCTCGGTCCTGCAGGCCGACATGCGCTGCACGAATTCGCCGCCGCCGTCGGAGCGCCGGAAGGCCCACCACTGGATGCCCAGATAGGCCAGGAACGTCCCCATCGGGAGGTCCAGTGAACCCGGCCTGGGCACGATGCGCAGGGCGTCGCTGCGGCCGGCCTCGGCGAGCATGTTCTTGAGTTCCGCGACTCCACCGATGTCGGCCAGCGCGAAGCCCGTGACCAGCAGCGCACCGGCCATAGCGAGTATGAACTGAAAAAAGTCGGTGGCCACTACGCCCCACAGCCCTGACAGGCCGGCGTATACGAGGACAAAGATCGACAGGGCGAAGACGATCCACAGCTTTTCGTCGCCGGGGAGAGAGCCGGACAGGCCGTCAAACAGGCCCAGGGCTTCCACCACCTTCCGCATGGCCAGCATGACATACCCGATCGCGATGCAGTTGATCGGGATCGCGAATAGAAAGGCCCGGGATCCTCGAAGCACTGCCGCGGGCGTTCCCGAATAGCGGATTTCAGTCAGCTCGGCGTCTGTCACGATCCGGGCCCGCCTCCACAGCCGAGCGAAGAGATAGATGAGCAGCAGATGAGACAGTGCGAACGACCACCATTCCCAGTTTCCCGCGATTCCGCGGCGCGCGACCACACCCGTCACGTAGAGCGGCGTATCGACGCTGAAGGTGGTCGCCGCCATGGAGGTTCCTGCCAGCCACCACGGCAGAGAGCGGCCGCTCACGAAGAAGTCCTCCAGGCTGCCGCTAGCCCGGCGCGCCAGCCAAATCCCGACGGCCAGGGTTCCGGCCAGATAACTGGCTACGATCCACCAGTCGATTGACCGCACGGGCTAGCTCCTGGCCCGTTCGTCAAGCCAGCGGGCGGCCGCGCGCTCGGCGGACAGTTCGGCGCTCCAGGCGCAGGCTCCCGGCGCGCCGCCCGTCCCTATGCTCTCTAGTGTCCTCATGTGTCCGAACATGATGGGATAGACTTTGCCGGCGGCCACCGTGGCAAGCAGGCGCGCGACCTCAGCGGCCGCTTCTTCCGACAGGCCCGGGCGGCCTTTCCAGGCCTGCGGCGTAGCCGCGATCAAGACGATCCGCTGGGTGTCGGCGTCGGGTTCTGTCTGGGCTGGGAGCGCCGCGGAGGCCGGGTCTCGGATCGTCCAGCCGGCTTCGGCCAGCTCCGCCCGAAAGGCGGCCCCCCAGACCGGCCGGCCAGGCTCCTCGCGGTCGTCCCAGACGCCCCGCACTTCCACCGGCCGCCCGGGATCGAGGATCCGCCGCACGGCGGCTCCCGCCTCCGCCACGCAATCCGCCGCGAGGCGATCCAGGTCTGCTTTGCGGGCGCCTGCCTCGGACTCCGCGGCGCGGTCCGACACGGGACCCGAGAATCGGCTCAGCTGCCGCGCAGAACGGCCGGTGGCCTCCTCCAGTCGCCGGGCCAAAGCCTCCGATCTCCGGGCCGCCGCGCCCAAGCCCCTGACGGCGGTCTCCAGATCGGTCGGATAGAGCAGAAGATCACAGCCTGCCAGCAGAGCGGAGGCGGGAGAGGAACCAGAGAAACCCGCCATGTTCAACGCGTCGGAAACCACCAGACCTTCGAAACCCATTTCTGAGCGGAGCAGCGTCTTGAGGATGGGTGGCGAAAGCGTGGCGGGGCCGGACGAGCCAAGGCCTGGATACGCCACGTGCGCCGTCATCACCGAAGCCACTTCCCGGACCACGGCCCGGAACGGCATCAGGTCGCCTTCGAGAACCTCGCGGGCGAAGTCTACGGTGGGCAATTCTGAGTGCGAGTCGCCGATCGTCCGTCCGTGTCCCGGAAAATGCTTGGCACACGCAGCGACCCCGCCGGACTGGCACGCCTCGATCCACGCGGCCCCCAGCCGGGCCACCAGCTCTGGATCGGAGCCGAAGGCGCGGGTACCCACGATCGGGTTTGCTGGCTCGATGTCCAAATCGAGTACCGGGGCCAGGGCCCAGTTGATGCCCACGGAGCGGGCATCCCGCGCCGTCTGGCCAGCCGCCAGGCGCACCGCCCGCTCGGGCTCCGGATGGCGCGCCAGGGCGGCGGGGGGCGGGAGCGTCGGGAGTCCCTCGAACTGCTGCCCGGCGCCTCGCTCCAGGTCCGCGGCGAACCACAGCGGGCGCCCCGCTTTGGCTCTGAGATCTTCATTCAGACGGGCGACAGACTCCACTTCCCCGCCAAACAAGACAAAGCCGCCCACGCCATGCTCGAGCCCGTTGAACGCCCGCTCACGAACCGACTCGGCTGAGTCCTGATCAAAGCGCAGGGCTTCGAGGAACACCCGGCCCGGCTCCAGGAAATCGGGGCCTATCATGCCGGCACCATCTTCCCGAGACGTCTCGGAGCGGGGGCGCCGGTGGCCCAGCCGAGATCGACGGGGATCCCGAGGACGTGCTGCCGCGCCAGGAGCGCGAAAGCCGCGGCCTCTCGCGAGTCTGCTGGCCAGCCTAGCTCATCGAGCGGGCTGACCCGCAATCCTGGTAGAAGGCTCGCGAGGCGCGTCATGAGATGGCCGTTGTGTGCTCCGCCGCCGCAGACAAACATCTCGTCCAGGCCGAAATCCAGCCACGCATAGCTCTCAGCCACGGAACGCGCCGTAACTTCGGTCAGAGTGGCTACCAGGTCCTCGGACCCATGCTCCGCGTTCGCTTCGAGCCAGGCGTGCACCCGCACAGAGCCGAACCGCTCGCGTCCTGTGCTGCGCGGAGGCCGCTGCGCGAAATACGGGTCGGACAGCCACTCGCTCACGGCCGGTTCGAGAACGACCCCGGCGGCCGCCAGCTCTCCGTCCGCGTCGAACGATGCCTCTCCGTCTGAAAGGAACTCGACAGCGGCGTCGATCAAGGCCATCCCGGGTCCCGTGTCGAAAGCGATCGGCCTCACACCCGGGTCAGCCGGCAGGCCTGTCACATTGGCCATACCGCCGACGTTCTGAATCGCTCGTCCCGCGTCCGCGGTTCGAAAAACCAGGTGATCGAAGTACGGCGCGAGCGGCGCCCCATGCCCGCCCGCGGCGACGTCCCGAACCCGAAAGTCCGCCACCACCGCAATGCCCGTCCGCTCGGCGATGACAGCCGCCTCGCCCACCTGCAGCGTCGAGCCTCCGCCGGTTCCGGAAGCGGGCGGCACATGCCAGACTGTGTGTCCGTGACACCCGGCAGCCGCGACGTCGCCGGGCGAAGCCCCGGCGTCGGCAAGAGCTCTGGTCAAGGCTTCCGCAAAGAATTCGCCGAGTTCAAAGTTGATCGCACACAGCTCGGGGACCCCGGCCTCGTTCTCCGCCAGGGACCGCAGGCGGCCCCGTAGTTCGGCCTCGTACGGTGTAAACGTGAAGCCGACCAGCTCCGCGGCGGCAGGCCGCTCGTCGCCGCCCGGCAGGGCCACCAGCGCCACGTCGATGCCGTCGTGCGACGTGCCGGACATGAGCCCGGCATACAGCTGTGCGGTTTGCTGGACGATTAGGCCGCTCCTAGCTTGGCGCCGGATAACTTTCGAAGGCTCCACATGGGACGGGTAACCTAATGACGGCTCTGAGGCATCGACAGCGTATGAATCGGGCGCTACGGCAGCGGTCCAAATCGGCTCATCAACGGTCTATTTGCCTCATCGCTGCGCTGCTCACCTGGGGCTGCAGCGCCGCAGCGGGCAGCGGGCAGGTGGCCTCGGATCCTGCCGTCCCGACAGCCCCCGGCGGCGGCGCCGCCGCCGGGCCCATCGCGTCCGATCAGGCCCACGTCCCCTTTCCGGCGACCTGGCGCTACCCGGCCGGGCGAGCGCCTGCGCTGGGACGCCGCGGCATGGTGGTGACCACGGATTCTCTGGCCAGCGCGGCGGGGCTGGCCGTTCTGAAGGCGGGCGGCAATGCCGTGGACGCGGCGATCGCGGTCCAGTTCGCTCTCGCGGTGGTTCAACCCTCCGCGGGCAACATCGGCGGGGGTGGATTCATGGTGGCCCGCCTCGCCGACGACACCCGTTTCGCACTGGACTTCCGGGAGAGAGCACCCGGCGAGGCCTCCCGTGACATGTTTCTCGACAGCGCTGGCAAGGTCACCGAGGCCAGCCTCGTCGGACACCGCGCCGCCGGGGTTCCTGGATCCGTGGCCGGGATGCACGCCGCCTGGGAGCGTCATGGCACCCGGCCCTGGAAAGAATTGTTGGAGCCGGCAATTCGGCTCGCAGCTGGTTTCGAGATTGCGGGACAGCATGCTCGTTCCCTCGCCACCTATGAGGCGAGGCTGAGCCGTTTCGCCTCCTCGGCGGCCGTCTTCCTGCCGGGTGGATCCGCTCCGCAGGTCGGGGATACGCTGCGGCAACCGGACCTGGCCCGCTCCCTGATCGCGATTGCAGAGGGGGGCCCAGCGGCCTTCTACACCGGCTGGATCGCGGATTCCCTGGTAGCAGAAATGCGGCGGGGCGGCGGCATCATCAGCCACCGGGACCTGGCCGAGTATAGCGCCGTATGGCGAACGGCGGCGGAAGTCGAGTACCGGGGCTACCGAGTCCTATCGATGCCCCCTCCGTCGTCGGGTGGAATCACGCTTGGGGAGCTACTCAACATCGTTGAGGGGTTTGAACTCGGATCTCACGAGTGGCACTCCGCCGATGCCATCCACATCGCTGTCGAAGCCATGCGGCGGGCCTACGCGGATCGGAACTTCTATCTGGGCGATACGGACTTCGTGGACGTACCCATCGACATGCTGTTGTCACAGGCCTACGCCGATTCGCTGCGCGCCACGATCGATACCCACCGGGCCTCACTCTCCGAGGACTTCAACAAGGTGCCTCCCGAGTCGACGCAGACCACGCATTACTCCATCGTGGATTCGGCCGGCAACGCCGTGGCCGTAACCACCACCCTCAACGGCGGCTACGGGTCCAAAGTGGTGGTCAGGGGCGCCGGTTTCCTGCTCAACAACGAGATGGACGACTTCACGTCGAAGCCGGGAGTTCCCAACGTCTACGGACTCGTTCAGGGCGCCGCCAACGCCATCGAGCCAGGCAAGAGGATGCTCTCCGCGATGACGCCGACGATCGTCATCGCGCCGGATGGCCGGACCGAGCTGATCACCGGCACGCCGGGTGGCGGCACGATCATTAGCACGGTGTTTCAGATCGTGACCAACCACATCGACTTCGGGCTGTCTCCCACGCAGTCCGTAGACAGTCCGCGCTTTCACCACCAAAACCTGCCCGACCTGATCCGCTATGAGCGCGGAGGGCTATCAGACGAAGTCGTTCGGGCCCTGAGATCGCGTGGACACAACCTCCGCGAAAGGGACGGAATCTCTGGGGACGTAATGACGATTCATGTGCGGCCCGATGGCACGCTTGTAGGAGCGGCCGACCGACGGCGCGATGGCAAAGCCCTGGGCTACTAGGGAATCCGCGGCGCGCGCGGAATGACAGTAGGAGCGGCGCGCGCGGTGTGCGGCGGGAGGGAGGCGCGAAAAAGGGGAGCCGATCATGCCGGCTCCCCTGAATCATTCGCTAGTCTTAGATCCTGCCGGAACTAGAGTTCCCGCCGGATTATCAGGACGCCGTTGGTCTCGATGTCCATCGGCGAACCCTGGGCCAGGATAGCGTCCACGTCCTCATTGCCCAATTGCCCAAAGCGATCGCCGTGCCGGCCGCACCGCCGACTACGGCCCCGATGATCGTTCCGGTCTTGTTACCACCGATGACCCGTCCGAGGATGCCTCCCACCACAGCTCCGCCACCGATCTTGGCAGCCTTCCCGCCTGTGGAGGATCGCCCTTCCGTGGTGGGCTCAACGCGCGTGATCGTGGCGTCCAACGGGTAGGTCATCCCATCGAACGAGATCTCATCGAACGCCACCTTGAGGACGGCCGCTTCGCCAGAGCTACCTGAAGCTTGAACCGCCGTGATCTCGCCTCGGATCTTGGCGCCCGCCGGTATCAGTACGCGCCGGCCGTCCGTAACCGCCGTCGTCACGGTCGCCGTGAACACGTCGCCGACCTGGTTGTTCTTGGTGCTCAGCTCCTGGTCCAGAGTCGAGCTGATCCCCGTTCCGCTGGCGACCACCAACTCCTCGTAGGTCGGACCGGCGGGCTCTGGCTCGGGCTCTGGCTCGGGTTCCGGCTCCGGAGCGGGGGCAGGAGCGCGGCGCCGGGGCGCCGGTGCGGGAGCCGGCTCGGTGGCCGGCTCGGGGGTCAAGTCAGCCTGGGCCGCCGCGTCATCGATTTCCGCTGCGGAATCCCCTGCCATCGCGAGCTCTAGCTCCCGGTCTACTGCGTCCTGAGCCTCGTCCATGCTGTCCCCGCTGCACGCCGCGCCAGTCATTACCAGCGCGAGCACAAGAGGAAAACTCCAGCGTCTAACCTGTCTCATCGTAATGTTCCATCGTTCGAGTTCCCGTTTGCACTGCACTCGATGCGGCGATGCAAGTATGGTACCTTGCGGCCCGATATTCAGTATACACACAGGCGGGGTGGCGCCGGTACCCGTCTCGAATAGAATTTGATGAAAGAGCTTCTCACACTCCGTCCCTACTTCCGCCCCTACTGGCGCGGCCTCGCGTTCGGGCTGCTTCTCGTCGTCATCGGCAATTTCTTCACAATTGCCGGACCGTATATCCTGAAGCTGGCGATCGATGGCCTCAGAGAAGAGGTCACGCCGGAAGCGATCGTCCGGTACGCGCAGCTACTCGTGGGCGTGGCACTGCTGGCTGGTGCGACCCGGTACGGCATGCGAGAGCTGATGAACGGCATCAGCCGCCGAATTGAGGCGGATCTTCGCAACGACGTATTCAGCCATCTACTGAGGCTATCGCCCGAGTTTTACGACCGGTGGCGTACGGGCGATCTGATGAGCCGATCCACGAACGACATTCTGGCCGTCAGGCAGGTCGCGGGTCCGGCCATCATGTACCTCGTCAACACGTTCACGATCTCGATCTTGGCGCTTAGCCTGATGATCTGGATCGACCTGCGCCTCACGCTCTTCGCCATGATCCCCATGGTCCTCCTCCCGGTCACCATGGCCCAGTTCGGCAGCCGTATTCACACGCGTTTTGAGCGCATTCAGAGTCAGTTCTCGGAGCTGTCGAATTTCGCTCAGGAGAACTTGGCGGGCATCCGCATCGTGAAGGCGTACGCCAGGGAAGCAGATCATGTGGGCAAGTTTGGCGTACTGAACCGGGAATACTTGGGCCGAAACATGGCCCTGGCCCGCGTATGGGGGGCATTTTTCCCTGCTTTGCATCTTCTGGGCGGATTGGCCTCGATCATTGTTCTCTGGGTGGGCGGAAAACAGGTCATTGCGGGCACGATTACGCTCGGCGGGTTCGTGGCCTTCGGCTTTTACCTGACTCTGCTGATGTGGCCCATGATCGCTCTGGGGTGGGTCACGAACCTGGTCCAGCGCGGGGCAGCTTCGATGGCCCGGATTAACGCTCTGTTATCCGAGCCGCCGCAGATCGTGGATCTCCCTGAGCCGCTTGTTCCGGAGCAGTTCCGCGGAGAAATCGAGTTCCGCGAGGTGTCATTCCGCTATCCGGGAACCGAACGCTGGATTCTGCGTGACGTCTCATTTCGCATCGAACCCGGTGAGACGGTCGCCATCGTCGGAGCGACGGCCAGCGGGAAGACCACTCTCGCCCGACTCATCCCGCGTCTGTACGACGCCACGGAAGGCTCAGTGCGAATCGACGGGGTAGACGTCCGGGAGCTGGGACTGGAAGCCTTGAGGAATGCGGTCTCTGTGGTGCCACAGGAACCATTTCTGTTCAGCGAACGGCTGGATAGCAACCTGACCCTCCGCAACGGAGACGGATCTAGAGTCCGAGAAGAGAGACTGAATACCGCCATCGACATCGCACAGCTGGAGGAGACGCTGGACATCCTGCCGGACGGGATCGAGACTCGGCTTGGAGAGCGGGGCATCAACCTGTCAGGGGGTCAGAAGCAGCGGGCCACGCTGGCCCGGGCGCTGTACCGGGACACCCCGGTGCTGATCCTCGACGATTCGTTGTCCGCAGTGGATACGGTGACCGAGGAGGCCATTCTGCGCGGACTTCGGACGTTCATGCGAGGCAGGACGTCCGTGATCGTCTCCCACAGAGTTTCGGCCGTATCGGGCGCTGATCGGATTCTTGTCCTCGAGGACGGGCGAATCATCGAGCAGGGCACGCACGTGCAGCTTCTGGCACGGCGCGGGGTGTATGCGCGCCTGCTGGAGCGACAGCTATTGGTAGAAGAGATCGCCCTGGGGCCCGCCTAGCACCTGCCGACCCAATCTCAGAACGGCTTCAGATACGCTCGAAGATAAACTCGGGCGTGAAGCGCGCCGCCCAGGCGGCAAGCTGCGTAAAGCGTCCGGTAAGAAGCAGCCCTCCCACCAGAATCAGCAGCGCGCCGCTGGCTCTCTCGATCCACGGGATGAACCGCCGAAAGCGCGCGAAGGTGCTGAGAAACCAGGAGAAAGCCAGCGAGGCGAGGAGGAACGGGATAGCCAGGCCTGCCGAGTAGAAAGCCAACAGAAGCACGCCCTGGGACACAGTTCCAGTGCTCGCGGCGAGCGTAAGAATCCCGCCCAGAATCGGACCTATGCACGGAGTCCACCCGGCGCCAAAGGTGATCCCGACCAGCGTGGTGCCCAGGTATCCGACGGGTTTGTTTCGCAGATGGAACCGCCGCTCCCGGGCCAGAAACAGTCCCGGCCGAAGACCGAGGAGGTAAAGCCCGAACAGGATCACGATCCCGCCGCCTACGCGTGACACCCAGATCTGGTTTTGCCGCAGGAACGTGCCGATCAGAGTGGCTCCCGCCCCAAGTCCTATAAAGATAAGGCTGAAACCCAGGACGAAGAACAGAGAATGGATGAAGGAGGTCTGCCGAACGGCAGCGCCTCCGCGTTCCAGCTCTTCCGCGCCGATACCGGTCACGAATGAGAGGTACGACGGTACGAGCGGCAGCACACAAGGTGAGAGGAACGAAAGGGTCCCGGCCAACAGTGCAACGGCAAAGCCGATGTGCTCGAAGCCTTCCAAACAACTCTCCTACCCTGAGGCCGGCGCAGCCTCCAGCGAGACAAGGCGATCCCAGGTGTGGGGACAACCATCGAGCTGGTAGTACGCGGGCTCGCCCTCTTCTCCGAGGCGTCGCTTGAACCCTTCTATCAGCCGCTCCAGCCGGCCGTTGGGGACGACGCCGAATTCTGTCACCTCTTCAACCGACGGCTGGGCCTGCCCGTTCCCTGCTTCGATCCGCGCGGCGCACAGCCGCCGGGTGTCGGCGGACAGGATCCGGGTGAACAGGAAGAATTCTGTCGAGGACGCCAGGTCGGCGAGCGGCGGGAAAATCCACACATCAGAAATCTCGATCGGTGAGACCGCGCGGCCAAGCTCGCGCAGCTTGTGCACGAGGTCGGCTTCGAGTTCAGTGCCCTGTGCGTCCATTCCCTCCTCGCGAGAAAAGAGTATGTGGATCAGGCGCCGCGCTGAGGCGGCGTGTGGACAGACAGGACGAATAAATGTATGAGGGCCCCCGCCGTGGTGTACAGGGGTCGTCACATGGCGGCTCTCAGTGGGTCGTCACGTGGCGGCTCTCAGGAGAGAGAGGACCTTCTGCTCGGCCTCGTCCAGGCCGCAGTGCAGAAGAACGCCGGCCGCCTTCTCGTGCCCGCCGCCGCCCAGTTCTCGGGCCACGGCGCCGACGCTGATCTGGCCGTTCGAGCGCAGCGAGGCTTTGGTCTTTCCGTCCGGCAATTCTCTCAGGAATACCGCCACCTCTATGCCGGCCAACTGCCGGGGAATGTCGACGATGCCCTCCAGATCTTCGGAGCTGGCGCCAGCCTCGAGGAAATCGCTGTGGGTCAGACGGATCCAGGCGATCGGATGCTCCTCGTCCACCTGGAGAGAGGCCAGGGCCCGCTGCAGGATTGCCAGCCCAGCCCGGCTTCCCTGGCCGAACAGGCGCCTGAACATGTCCTCGGGATCTACGCCCTGCCTCAGAAGCTCGGCACAGATTTCGAGCGCTCGGGCAGATGTGTTGGAGAAGCGGAACGATCCAGTATCCGTGACGATCGCCACGTAGATGCCAGCCGCTTCCTGCTCGGTAACCCCTCCGCCATCGGCGGTGATGAGATCGTAGACCAGCTCACCCGTGGCGCAGGCCCGCGCGTCCCGCACCGCGGGATCGCCGAGATTCGGACCGACGGGGGGATGGTGGTCGAGCACCATCACGTGCTTGCCTTCCAGGTGCCGCATAACCGCACCGATTCTCGCCGGCTCCGCCGTGTCCATCACAAGCACCTTGTCGGCGTCATCCAGAGCCTTCCGGCCTCCTTCGTCCGCCGGAGTCCAGGCCTGAGTCTTCCCTAGAAGAAAGCGGAAGTTGTCCGGGAAGGGGGTCGGATTCACGATCGTGCACGTGACGCCGTTTCGGCGCAGATAGTGCGCCACCGCCGTCTCGCTTCCCGTACCGTCGCCGTCCGCGTTAAGATGCGTGGTGAGAACAACATGCCGGCTGGAAAGAAGCTCCAGCCGAATTCTGTGCAGCCCTTCCTGCCGCCGGAGATCAGGCTCCTGGATCGGCGGTCTCCGTTTCAGCGTCAGAGGAACCCGGCCTGAGAATCCGAAAATAGCAGTACACGACCAGCACTGTGACGCTGACCATACTGATCAGCATGAATCCCAACGCGAAATTTGTCACCTCGTCTCCTCCTACCTGGCTGGCAGGCCGCTCAGGCGGCCGGCGCCTTTCGGGCCCACGCTTTCTTGATCAGGACCATACCAACGACGGTCAGCAGCACCATCATGGCCCGGCTAAGCCATAGATACGGGACGTCCTCAGGCAGCTGTCCATCCATCAGCAACACGGGAAGCGCCTGCTCCTTCCCCCACCACGCCAGGATGACGAACAGGAACAGAGGCGTGACCCAGTGCATGATCGGCTTGAAGATCTTGGGTATCTGCAGATCCGCGCTCTTGTGCATCTCATCCCAGCCTCGATCGATTCCGAAGATGAACGAGAACAGGATGACTTCGACGGCGGCGAAGACCACCAGACCGAACGTGCCCACCCAGTAATCCCACTCACCGAGGAAGCCGTGACGGTAGAACAGCATGTTCATAAAGCCGAACACGAGGGCCACGGCCATAATCGTCCGTACCGACTTCTTCCGGTCGAAGTTGTACTCCTCCTGGAGAAACGCGATCGACGGGCTCGCCAAGGCCACAGAGGACGTAATCCCCGCGACAAATAACAAGAAGAACCACAGGAAGGAGAAGATTCGCGCTCCCATTTCCGGCCCCGGGAGGCCCTGGAACACGACGCCCATCGCGACCACGCCCAAGTCGAATGTTCCGCCGGCCGCGATTTCTTGGGCTCCGGCAACGCCGAAGAACACCACGGCAGCCGGGATCGCGATCGTGCCGCCCAGCACGATTTCGGCGAACTCGTTGGTGGCGGCGGTGGACAGTCCGGTCAGCGTGACGTCGTCTTTCTCGCGCAGATAGGAGGCGTAGGTGTGAATCGACCCCACGCCGAGCGAGAGCGTAAAGAACATCTGACCCGCCGCGGCGAGCCACACCGATGGATCACTCAGGCTACTCCACTCGGGATTCCAGATGAAATTCAGCCCGTCTACAGGCGCCGCCAGCGCCTCCGGGAGCGTAAGAACCCGCCACAGAAGAACGAAGGCGAACAGGAACAGGACCGGCATACCGATTAGGGCAAGTTTTTCGATCCCGCCGCTGATGCCTTTCGAGAGCACCCAGCCCAGAAACGCGATCGTGACCAGGAAGAAGCCTATCGTAATGGCGGGGCCATGCACGCTGGAATCGAAGATGTCCTGATAGGAGCCCAGGAATCCGCGCATTCCCTCCACGCTTTCCAATCCGAAATAGCCGCCCGTGATGCTGAAGAAGCTGAATCCGAGCATCCAGGACACGATGTATGTGTAGTAAATGAAGATGACCAGCGGCATTACGAGTCCGAGCACGCCGACGTACTTAGCCCACTTTTTCTTCCCGTCCGTCAGGGCGTCGAACATACCCGGGATTGTACCGTGGCCGCGGGTTCCCCCGAAGCGGCCGATCCCCCACTCGATCCACATGAGCGGAATGCCCAGGATGAGGAAGGAAATGAAATACGGGATCATGAACGTGCCGCCGCCATTCTGGGCGGCCTGGACCGGAAAGCGGAGGAAGTTGCCGAGACCTACGGCGTTGCCTGCCATAGCGAGGATCAGGCCAATCCGTGAGCCCCAACGCTCCTGGGCGTGCTTCTCGATGGTCACCCGGCGATCTCCTTGTTCGAGCCTGTTTTCCAGTCCGTTTCGCCGTGTGCCCGGGGCCGACGGCGCCGAACGCTAGCTGTCCTTCGTTATCTGTGTCAAGCAATTAGGCCTATCTGGCAAAGCGCTTGCGCCACTTGGCCCAAGTCGACCCTGCGTGAACCAGATGGCTGGAAGGCCGGCCCTCCACCCACCCCTCGCGGAGCGAATCCAGGAAGTCAGATGCACCCGTGAACGGGGGAACACGCACCCTTGCCCGGCCAATTTCGCGGCCCATGTGGGCATCGCTCCCCGCTCCGAGCGGAATCCCGTGCTTTTCTGCCCACGCCTGTGCCCGCCGATTCCGGGACGAATCGTGAATGCGGGCGTTGAACCCCTCCACGGCATCGATGCAGTCGATCACACCCGCCAGAAACTGCTCCGTGGTGCCGCGGCGGGAATCGAAAGGATGGGGCAGGTAGACGATCCCGCCCTGATCCCGAATCTCTTGTGCCACCGCACGAAAGGGGAGGCCCCGTGCGATATGCCGGGTCAGGAACAGTCCGATCAAGTCGAGCCCTTCAGCCGTCAGCACTTCTTCGCCCACGATTACCAGCTCTGGCGCCGCTTTGTGCGCCTCGAAGGCTCCGTCGATCTCGTTGTGGTCGGTGATCGCGATGCGGTGGAGCCCGGCCGTCCGCGCGTGGCTGACGACCTCGAGCGGCGGGACAAGACAGTCGTGCGAGTGACTGGTATGCATGTGCATATCGACGTCCCACAGTCTGCCGTTTCCGGCCGGACCGAGGGACGCAGGAAGAGGCTGGGTCTGCTCGCGCGCGACGTGCAGAATCGATTCCCACACCTTCCGGGCCTGCGACTCGAGCGCATCCAGCTCGCCCCCATTGTGGAGGATGTAGTCGGCGCTCTCCTGCTTCGCTTCTCCGGTCCACTGCGCGGCTTCTATGGCCGCGAATTCGGCGGCTTCCACGCCCCGGTGCTCCGCGACCCGAGCCCTGCGCAGCGCGGGAGGCGCGTCGACGACCACGATGGCATCGAACTCGGCCGTGAGGCCCTTCTCGAACAGGAGCGGGATCTCGCAGACCAGCACTTCCGCGTTGCTCGAAGAGGCGTCGGCTGTTCGCCTCTGACGCAGGTCTTCGATCGCCGGGTGGACGATTTCCTCGAGCCGCAGGCGCTGGCGCGGGTCGGCAAACACGCGACGCCGCAGTTCGGCCCGGTTCAGGCTCCCGTCCGGAGCCATGACCTCGTCGCCCCAGGCGTCTTGGATCTCCCTGAGCGCGGGAGTCCCCGGCGCCACAGCCTCGCGGGCCAGATCGTCCACATCGATTCGTGTCGCTCCCCAGGACTCGAACAATCTGCCGACCGCGCTCTTGCCGGCCCCGATCGTCCCGGTGAGGCCGATCCGGATCACCCTTCCTCCTTGCCGATGAGCGGGATGGTATCCGATGACCCTACGCCCAGAGCCGCGGCGAAGTCGTTGAACAGCGACTCCAGCAGCGAATCGTACTCGCCCTCGGAAAGGGTGCGGACGTCCAGGCTGGCCCCGGCCATCGTTCCATGTCCGCCAGCCGAGCCTCGCTCGCCCACTATTTCGCGCACGAGTTCGCCCGCGTGAGCTGTCGGCTCGTACGTTCGAAGAGACACGAGCAACTGATCGCCATATCGCCCGGCAACCGCCGCCCAGGTGACTCCCTCGCCGCGCACAAACAGGTCGGCGAGCTGAGCGCCGAGATCGGGGTACGCCAGGCGGCCCAACGGGACGCAGACCAGACCTTCCCGGCGCCACCCGTACTCGAGGCCATAGTGAATCGCATGGAACAGAGCCATCGGAAGGCTGGGGTGCCGAATGCGCGATGTGGCCGCGGGGTCAGCGCGTGGATACAGGAAAAGGCTGCTGCTGACATCCGCCTCCGAGACCTCACGGCCCAGATCCATGGTCTCCGTCTGGATCCCGTAGAACAGTGCGGTGGCCAAGCGGCGGTCGGGCTCGAGCTTCGCGATGCGCAAATACTCCGTCATCATCGAGCAACAGGCGCCATATTCGGGCCGAATATCCACGAAGGCGGCGGCCTGGCTGGCCGGCGTCTCTGGATGGTGGTCGATCACGATCGTGGCAATCCGGCCCTGAGGCAGCGAATTGTTGCCTGTCCTGGGCTGAGTATCCACCAGCGCGACCAGGGCGGAGGGATCCAGTTCTGTGGTTTCCACCCGGCTGAACTCAATCCCGAGTTCGTCCATCAGCGCCCGGTTTTCAGCCCGGCCTACGATACCTCCAAACAACACCGACGTCTGCTTGCCGGCCGTCCGCTCCAGGAGGTACGCCAGAGCGGCGGAGGAGGCGATCCCGTCGGGGTCGGGGTTGTCGTGCGTGAGTATGTATACACGGTCCGTCCCCTCGACAGCTCGAAGGAGATCAGACAGGCGCGCGGTCTGCTCCGCCGTGGGCCGACGCGGATTCTGGGGGCCGGGCTCGGCCGGTGCGTCCTCCGGTGCGCTCTCCTGTGCGCTCTCCGGCGCGTCGGCCTGGGCGTCCGCGGCCTGCGCTTCCTCTGCCGGCTCCCGGCTCAGGTCGCCCACGACGTGTCCCGCAGGAACGGATTGCTGGCCGCCTCGATGGCCACCGTCGTAGCCGGACCGTGGCCTGTCAGGAGGCTGGTCTCGGGAGGAAGACTGAGGATCTGGTCGCGGATGGAGGTCAACAACGTAGGGGCGCTGCCGCCCGGGAGATCCGTGCGGCCGATCGAGCCGGCGAACACGCAGTCTCCCACCAGAGCCAACCCTGAACCCACGAACACGACGTGACCCGGTGAGTGTCCGGGTGCGAAACGAACCTCCAGGCGAACGCCAGCCAGGTCCAACTCCTGGCCGTGCACCAGCAAGTGATCGGGCGGCGGAGGTTGCCGCATCTCCAGACCGAACATCAACGCCTGCTGCGCGGCATTGTCGTACAGAGGCCGGTCTTCGTCGTGCAGATAGAGCGGAACCGGAAAGCGGTCCAAGACACCCGCCACACCTCCGATGTGATCCAAGTGAGCGTGCGTAAGGAGAATCGCGACCGGAATCGCTCCCCACCGGTTCAGCGCCTCCAGCACACGGTCCGGCTCGGCCCCTGGGTCGATGAGTACGGCTTCATTGGACCCCGGCTGCCGCACCAAATAGCAGTTGGATTGAAAGGCCCCGACCGTGAGGGCGGCCGTCTCGAGCCCGTCGTCCCCGCTCAGAATGATTTCGGGGAGGTTAGACCGAGAAGGACGTGCCGCAGCCGCAGGCTCCCGTGGCGTTCGGATTGTTGAAGGTGAAACCCGAACCCTTGAAACTGCTCTGATAGTCGATCACTACACCGTCCAGATACTGGGCACTGAAGGGATCGATGTAGAGCTTGAGACCCTGAGAATCCAGCACGAAATCGTCGTCCAGAACCTCTTCCTCCACTTCCAGGCCGTACTCGAAGCCTGAGCATCCGCCCGGAAGAACACTAACTCTGAGGCCCGCCGTCTCGGCCGTCAGATTCTCAGCCGTCAGAAACTCTCTAACCTGATCCGCCGCCAACTCGGATAAGGATATCATGGCTCCGCTGGGACGGGCCTCTGCTGGTTCACTCATGCGTTGCTCTCTATCATGTTCTCTGTCCGGCTCTCGGATCCGCTCTCGGACCCGTCATGAGACGCGGACCGCTCTTTAAGGTACCGCACCGCCGCGAACACCGCCGTCGTGGCATCACCGACTGCCGTCGTGATCTGCCGCACCAGCTGAGACCGCAAATCTCCTGCCGCGAATAGGCCGGGGACGGATGTCCGCATATCGCAGTCCGTCACAATATAGCCGGATTCGTCGTGATCCACGTGCTCTTTGATCGACGCGGTGTTGGGCGTAAACCCAATGAATATAAACACGCCGGTCACGTCTAGTTCCGATTTCGCGCCGGTTTTCACGTTTCGCAGCTTGAGTCCGCTCGCGCCGGTGGGCTGTCCAACGATCTCATCCACGACCGTGTCCCAGATCACTTCGACCTTCGGGTTCCCCAAGAGGTGGTCCTGCAACATCTTCTGGGCTCTGAATTCATCCCGCCTGTGGATTACGTACAGCTTTTCTGCGTAACGAGTCAGAAATTCGCCCTCTTCGACCGCCGCGTCGCCGCCGCCGATGACCGCGATTCGCTCTCCTTTGAAGAACGCACCGTCACAGAT
>JAZDDE010000304.1:0-70904 GCA_036679495.1 Gemmatimonadota bacterium
TCGGCCACGGTGGCGAACGAGGCCGGGCCTCCCACCTCGGCATCGGTCTGTCGAGCCTCAGCGGCCGAAGCCGAGACCGAAACCAGCAGCAGAGCTAACAGAATCGAAAAAGGCGCCATCCTAGCCCGGACTTCTCACGACCCGCCCTCAGACGGCTCGGGACGGCCGACTGAGAGCTGAGCGAGTAAAGATTTCCAGGTAGGAGGTTCCGGATGTGGCGATTTGGCCTGGATCGCCGAGCTGGGAGGTTGTCAGAGTCTCTGGCGGCTGTCTTTCGGACGCAGCGGTGCCGTCGGCGCTGTGTTCGGGGCGTTCTGTAGGGTCGTCGCAGCGTGCCGTCTACGGCCCAGCGCGTTGCAGGTTGGCCACGGCCTGAGCAAAGACCCGCTCGGCCGGATGAGAGCTGGCCAGAGACACCCACACTCGCCGCACGGAGACGCGCACGCGAGCTGCGATCTTGAGCAGTCGAGTCCGGATCGTGCCGCAGTAGGCGTTGGCCAGCTCACTGCCTGCCAGACCGATGCGTCGTAGGGCGTCGATGAGCACGTAGGCGACCGAGGAGAGCCACAGCCGGACCTGGTTGACCCGCATAAGCCGCCCCGACGTGCGGGTGGCAAACAGATCGAGCTGCTGCTCCTTGATGCGGTTCTCGGCTTCGCCGCGGGCGCAGTAGATCGTTTCGTAGACCTCCTTCGCTTCGATGTTGCATTTCGATAGCGACGTGACGACGAAGCGCGGATTGCTCCCGTAGGGCGTCCACTCGGCCTTGCCGATCACCCGGCGTGGACGGCTCCAGCTCGAGCGGGTCTGATAGTTCATTTCTTCGTAGACCCGCTCCGAGCGGCCCGAGGCGGCACACAGCTGCTCGGCGCTTTCTAACGCCGGGGCGAGGTACTCCTCGAGCCTGCTGTTGCGGGCCAGGCCGAGTACGTAGTCCACAGCATGCTCTTCGCACCAGGCCATGATGTCCTCGCGGGCAAAGCCCGAGTCGGCGCGTAGGAGAATCGAGACCTCGGGAAAGCGCTCGCGGATCTGAGCGACGATGCGTGCAAGCTCCTCGACGGTGCCCGCCGAGCCGTCGATGTTCGAGCGGCGCAGTCGGGCACACAGCAGATGCTTGCCACTGAAAACGTAGAGCGGCAGGTAGCAGTAGCAATCGTAGTAGCCGTGAAAGAAGCGCCCTTCCTGCTCGCCGTGCAGCGGATCGTCGGTCGCGTCGAAGTCCAGAATGATGCGCTCGGGCGTCGCGTCGTAGCTGTCGAGAAACAGCCCGACAAAGAAGCGGTCGAGAGCCTGTGAGTCGACAGCGATGCGGTGGTAGCGATCGCCTGCTGCCTTCCCTGCCAGACCCCACTCGAGTCGATTCAGCGTGCTCTTGCCGGCCAGAGCACTGCCACGATCTCGCTCGCGCTTGCGATCACGACCCGTCGGGTCTTGCTTGCCGACACAGGCGGCCAAGAGCGCATCACGGCGTAGCTCGTCGTAGTCGACGAGATCCTCGTAGCCCAGCGCGAGACCGAAGACTCGCTGACGTAAGAGATCCTCGACCGGATGCTCGATCGACTCCGGCGAGCGGTGGTCCACGAAGCACTCGGCGAAGCGCTCGATGACACCAAGTTTGCGGTCGACTTCTCGCAGCAGCACGACGCCGCCCTCAGAAGTGATCCGACCACCATCGAATGAGGCCACGATCTTGCGGCGCCCCGAACCCCCAAACTCAAACCGGCGGATGCTGGTACAGTCTGTCGTCAAGGGCTGCCCCTCCTTTGTGTGTCTAAGTAGTTCTCGACAAACCACTTATACCACTGGAGAGCAGTCCTTTCTTACTTGGCGTGAGAAATCCGGGCTAGAAGCGCCAGGCGAATCCGGCGGCAATCTGTGTGCCGGCGAGGTCGATCTTGCCCAGGCCCTCGAAATCGCCCGCCAGATCGTCGTCGGCCGAGTCCCACCGGCCCTCAGCAAAGACCGACCAGGTGTCGCCCAACGGGATGTCGAGCCCGGCGAGAAAGTAGGTCCCGAACGCGGTGCCGTCGGTGAAGAAGGTGTCGGTGAAGATCACCCCATCCGTACCATCGAAGTCGATGAAGTCTCCACTCTCCTCGAGACTCCAATCGTAGAATCCACCGCCACCGCCGATGTAGGGCCTGAGCACGCCGTCGCGGCCGCCAAAACGGTAGATCAACCCAACTGTCGCGCTGGCGACTTCGAAATTCGTGTTGTGGCTGATATCAGCGCCGAACTCGTCCTCGAAGTCGCGATAGGCCTGCACGAGCTCGGTCGAGTAGCCGTTGCCTGACAGGATCACTCCCAAGCGGGGGCCGAGCCAGCGGATGAAGTCGATGCCGCCGACCGTGTCCTCGAACGACGACGGCGATCCCGTGAAGTCGAAGAACGTATCGTCCCAATAAGTCGATCCCGCATCGGGCTCGAAGTTACCGACGCGGAAACGTAGCTGATTACCGCCTCCGGCCTGGCGATAGCTTCCGCCCTGTGCCGAGACGGGAGCGGCGCTCACTACTAGGGCTAGGGCGATAAAACCGAAGATACCTCTCTTCAACATGACGGCCTCCTTCTGCGATCCGCTGTGTAGTCGACGTGATGATGCCACGCATTCAAAGATAGCAACAGTGATGCCAACCGCGTTTGCGCCTTGTTTTCAGTAGGTTGCGTGGTCTGCGCGAAGACACGACTGCAGTGGCGCTCCATACAGAGGACGCGCGGCGTCCGTCGATCGGCACAGCGCGGATCCGCTCAGCGACTGCTATCATCGCTCGCCCATGGAGTTCAAACGTGCGGTTAAGTACGGCTTCTGCGCCGGCGTCAGGATTGCCGACAAGAAGGTCAAGAAATTCGCCCGGGCCGGGGGCCAGGACGGCCAGATCCTGGGCCAGGTGGTGCACAACGAGCGCGTCGTCGATGAGATGGCTGAGCTCGGCGTGCCGACGGTGGAGGGACTCGATAGCGCGGCCGACGGCACCCTGATTTTCTCGGCCCACGGCGTCCCTCCCTCCTTCCACGATGCGGCACGCGCCCGCGGGCTCAAGATCCTCGACACTACCTGCCCCTTCGTCTATGACATCCATGACGAGGCCGACGCCGCAGTCGCCGGCAACGCTCATCTGGTGTTTATCGGTAAGCCGGACCATCGCGAGGTGGTTGGCTATACGCATGACCGCGACCCGGCGACCTACCACGTACTGACCACGGTGGCCGAAGCCGAGGCGATCGATTGGAGCGTCTATCCGACGGTCAAAGTCCTGTACCAAACCACGCTCAACGCCGACGACTACGAAGATGTCGTGCGCTACATCGAGTCCCAGACGCCGGCCGTGTCGCGAGCCGACACGATCTGCTACGCGACCAAGGAGAACCAGGACGCGGTGCGGGAACTGGGCGTCGATCCGGAAGTCGACATCATTCTGGTGATTGGCGGCCGGCAGAGCGCCAATACTCGCCACCTCTGGGAACTAGGGTGCGAGTTCAAGCCGAGCTATTTGATTCACCAAGTGAGCGACCTCGATCCCGCCTGGTTCGATGGCGTCGCGACCGTAGGTGTCACCGCTGGCGCGTCGACGCCCGACTACATGATCGATGAGGTCGAGACTGCGGTTCGCGAGTTGAGCACCGCGCCCTGTTGAGCTGTCGTCGGGTGAGCTGGCGTTGGATCCGATAGCGCGCCTCAGAAGTCGCCTGACCGGGCCCCTGACTGGGGCACGGTGTCGCATCGCGCTCCCCGAGGCGACCGACTCGCGGGTCCTTGCGGCGGCGGCCAGAGCGCAGGGCGATGGGCTGTGCCGGCCGGTTTTGGTGGGAGAACGTAAGGCCGTCGAGGAGGCGCTCGTCACGGCGGATCTCGAGCCGTCGGCCTTTGAAGTGGTCGACCCGGCAACTCATCCCCGCCGCGGCGAGCTCATCGTTCATCTCACCGAGCGCTTGAATGACCGTAAAGAACGCGCCGAGGTCCTGGCAGCGCAGGCGACCTATTTCGCGGGCCTGCTGGTGGCGACAGGAGACGCGGACGGTGCCGTCATGGGAGCCCAGGTCACCACCACGGAGACGGTGCGAGTCGCCCTTCACACGATCGGTTTGGCCCCGGGTCTCGAGCTGCTGTCATCCTGCTTTCTGATGTCACTGCCCGGCGGTAGAGAGTTGATCTACGCCGACGCTGGGGTGGTGCCCGATCCCGAGCCTGATCAGCTGGCCCAGATCGCCGTCGCCTCGGCTGCGAGCTGCCGTCTGCTGCTCGGGGAGGAGCCGCGGGTGGCTCTGTTGTCCTTCTCGACTCATGGCAGCGCTGAGCACCCCAAGGTGGACAAAGTCCGCGCCGCGGTCGATTGCCTGGCCGCTCGCGCCGTCGACTTCGTATTCGACGGCGAGCTCCAGGGGGATGCCGCCCTCGATCCGGAAGTGGCGGCGCGCAAGGCGCCCGAGAGTCCTATCGCGGGCGCGGCCAATGTGCTCGTTTTCCCCGATCTGGATGCCGCCAATATCGCCTACAAGCTCACCGAGAGGCTGGCCGGAGCCCGCGCGGTCGGGCCGTTACTTCAAGGCGCCGCGCGACCGATCCACGATCTTTCTCGCGGTTGCACCGCCGACGATATCGTCGATGTGGTGACGGTCTGTGCCGCAGCGGCTCGCGAGGCACGAAGCGACTGAGGAGTCCGATGAAAGTACTAGTGGTTGGAAGCGGTGGTCGGGAACACGCTCTGTGTTGGAAGCTGGCGCAGAGTCCGCGCCTGACGGAGCTCTACTGCGCTCCCGGTAATCCGGGGATCGAGGACCTGGCTCAATGCATCGACTTGGCGGCCGACGACGTCAATGGTTTGACACAGTTTGCCGCTGACGAAGCGATCGACCTGACGATCATCGGGCCGGAGGTGCCGCTCACCCTTGGCTTGGCGGACGCGCTCAACGAACGCGGGCTGCGGGTCTTTGGGCCCTCCAAGTACGCGGCACAGCTCGAGGGCAGCAAGGTCTTTGCCAAGGAGTTCATGCGTCGCCACGAGATCGATACCGCGAACTTCGACGTCGTCGAGACGATCGACGAGGCACGCACTTCTGTCGAACGCTTTGGCTTGCCGGTCGTGCTCAAGGCCGACGGCCTGGCGGCCGGCAAGGGCGTTCTCATCCCAACCACTACCGAAGAGCTCGAAGAGGCGCTCGAGGCGTTCTTTACCCAGCGTCGCTTCGGGGCGAGCGCCGACCAGGTCATCGTCGAGCAATGCCTGGAGGGGGAGGAGGTGTCCCTTCTCGCGCTTTCGGACGGCAAGCGACTGCAACGCTTCGTTACGGCCAAGGACTACAAGCGCATCGGTGAAGGTGATGTCGGGCCCAATACCGGAGGCATGGGAGCCCACAGCCCGTCGATCGTTCTGCCGGAGAAAGAGGCGGCCGAGATAGTCGATCAGGCGCTGCAAGCGGTCATCGACGGCCTGGCAGCGGATGGACACCCTTTCATCGGGGTGCTCTACGCCGGCTTGATGCTGACCGACGATGGCCCTCAGATGCTCGAGTTCAACGTTCGATTCGGCGACCCCGAGTGCCAGCCCTTGATGCTGCGCCTCGCCGGCGACCTACTCCCGGTGCTGGCGGCCGCAGCCGCCGGAGATTTCGGTGACGAAGAACTGGCCTTCAATCTCGACGCGGCGGCCTGTGTCGTGCTCGCCAGCGAGGGCTACCCGGGCAAGCCCGTGCAGGGGCAGACGATCGCCGGCCTCGAGACCGCCAGCGCCCGAGAGCATGGCGTGGTCTTCCACTCGGGTACGGCGAGAGGCCCCGAGGGGCAGGTGGTGGCTGTGGGCGGACGGGTCCTTACCGCCTGCGCCTCCGGCCCCGATCTGGAAGCCTCCCTCGAGCGGGCCTATGCCCTCGCCGATGACATCGAATGGCCGGGCAAAGTGTTGCGCCGCGACATCGGGCAACGGGTTCTCGCAGCCGCCGTGAAGAACGAGTAGAGACTCGGCGCAGGGTCGAGCCGACGCGCGCTTACCCGACGCGCTTTGACCCACGCTGCCGGCACTGCAATAATGATCATAGAATTTCGTGCGACTTTCGTAGGCTCCGTTCGATCAGACCCATTGGGCATCGAATAGGGCAAAGCGGCTCCCCGGGGGTAGTCGTAGTAAGTCGCGTTTGGGGGTTTGACGAACTATGTCGGGATGTGGGGGTTGTTCCTTCAAAGGAATGTCCACGGCTATCGAGGACACGTACGTCGGAGTGCGCTTTGGCGAGGAGACGAACCTGACGCTCTGCGCCACCGGAGGGCAGCTCTATCACCGAGGCGCCAAGGTCATCGTGGAGCTCGAGTCAGGGCCGGCCTACGGCAAGGTCGAGCAGTCGCCGATGGCCGTCTTCAAGCCGTGTCAGAAATCGGGCGCCAAGCAGATCGCGAGGCCCGCGTCGGACGAGGACACCCGGCAGCAGGATCGCAAACTGACCAACGAAAACACTGCCAAGTCCTACTGTCGCGAGAAGGCGCGAAACCTGGACCTCGAGATGAAGATCTCCAAGGTGGACTTCGCCTTCGACAGCAAGCACGCGACCGTCTACTTCACGGCCGAGAACCGGATCGATTTCAGGCAGTTGGTGAAGGATGCGTCGAAGCGCTTTTCGACCCGGGTCAAGATGGTCCAACTCGGGGCTCGAGACGAAGCCAAGCTACTAGGCGGCGTGGGTATCTGCGGGCAGACTCTGTGCTGTTCGACGTGGATGACGGATTTCAAGCCGATCTCGATTCAGATGGCCAAGCGTCAGAATCTGAGTCTCAACCCGTCGAAGATCTCCGGTCAATGCGGCCGGCTTTTATGCTGCTTGGCGTACGAGAACGATCAGTACCCTCCACCGCGAAAGAAGCAGAAGAAACCCGAAAGGCAAGCTAATGTCTGATTCGGTGACACCACGAAAACTGGTCCGTCCGGAGGTGGGGGAAGCCCGGCGCGAGAGCCCGCGGTCAGTGCGACGCAAGCAGACGCCTCCGGAGCAAACCAACGCCGAGGAGTTCTACTACCTCAAGCAGATGACGGCCCGGACGCCTATGGTCGTGGTGCTCGAGAACGGTGAGGAGCTCAAGGGTTGGATCGAGTGGTACGACAAGGGCTCGATCAAGCTCAACCGCCAGAGAGAGCCCAACCTCCTCGTGCTGAAGCACAATATCCGCTACATGTACAAGGAAGAAGAGCAGCGCCGGCGCGGTAAGCGCAGTTCGTGACGATGTCGGCGCGCCGTCTTCGTCCGCGGTGAACGGCCCTACCCCACCCCCGATCCTGGCGCTGACCCAAGGCGATCCAGCGGGCGTCGGCCCCGAGATCGTCGTTCGCGTGGCACTTGAGGCCACAGCACCCGAAGCCACGACGGGACGCTGGCGACCCCTGGTGGTGGCGGAACACACGGCCCTCCTAGCGTTGCGCGAAGTGGGCGTCATAACACTGACGGAGTGGGAGCGCCTGCATTTCTTGACCGCTAAACCGACGGCCGAGACCTGGGCGCAGCTGCCGGCTGACGCGGTGGCAGTGGCCGATCCGGTCGGCGGCTCGCGGTCGATCGTTTTTGGCGCCTCTGCGGCCGCTGACGCCGCAGGCGCGGTGGCCGCGCTCGACCTCGGCATCGAGTTGGCGCGCAACGGCTTGGTGCAAGCACTGGTCACAGCACCGGTGAGCAAAGCGGCAATCGATCGCCATGTCCTGCCGGGCTTCTCCGGCCACACGGACTACATCGCGGCGGCCTGCGGACTGGAGCGCTACGGCCGCGACTACCTGATGGCCTTCTTGAGCGCCGACCTCCGAGTGGCACTGCTGAGCACTCACCTCAAGCTGGCTGCCGCCCTCGAGTTGGTATCGACGGAGGCGCTCGGCGACGCTCTCGATTGCCTGGCTCGCCACACGGCGGGAAGCATCGCGGTCGCGGGGCTCAATCCCCATGCCGGCGAGGGCGGCCTCTTTGGCGATGAGGACGACCGGATCCTCCGGCCGGCGGTGGCCGCGGCCCGGGACCGCGGGCTCGAGGTCTTTGGCCCGGAGAGCGCCGATTCGGTTTTCGCCCGCGCGCGCCGGGGCGAGTTCGACTGGGTCCTAGCGCTCTACCATGACCAAGGGCTGATCGCGGTCAAGACGGCATCCTTCGGCGGCGCGACCAACTGGACCGTGGGGCTTCCTTTCATTCGTACCTCGGTCGATCACGGCACGGCCTTCTCCTTGGCCGGTAGCGGGAAGGTCGATGCCGACCCTCTGCGCAAAGTCGTGGAGACGACCCTCGGGCTAATCGGCAGCTGACGCCGGTGCACTGTCCGAGCCGCTGACCGGCGGACTATCGGACCACGAGAGCCGCAGGCGGTCGAGCACGACAGTGCCCGGCCGGCCGCCGGGCGAGATCGGCTCGAGCGAGATGTCGAGCCTGTCCGCTCCGACCGGCCAAGGGACGCTACCGAGTTTGACGGCGGACCACTGCCTGTTCAAGGGAAGTGCCATCAGGACGGACGAGGATTGCCCGGGCTCGACGCGTAGAGAGACCCGGGTGTGTCCTTCGGTCCTGTACTCGAGCTCCAGAGCGCAGTAGGCGCCGCCGGGGACTACCGGCAGAGTCAGCGTATCCGTCCCGCGAAGTCGCCAGCCGCCGCGAAAACGCGTTCGAGCGACGACCCATTTTTCGGGCCAGAGGCTGCCACCGTGATGAACCACGTAGGCCTAGAATCGGCACCGCCACTCCGAACCAACCGAGCCATGCCGACCGGCGCCGCGGCCAACGCCAGAGCACGGCAATCGTCAGGGCGAGCAGCCCAGGCCAGAGCCACAGAGCCAGGTTGGGGCGGACGCTGCTGGGGAAGAAGCGGGCGACATCGACACCCTGAGCCACGGTGAGAAAGTCCTCCAGGTGGCTCCGACCGTCGGAGATGTTGTAGGTCCAACCCGGGCGAGCGGCCCACAGGGCCCCCAACAGAGCCGTCGTGGAGGCCAGGGCTCCTAGAACCAGTCGTGCTCCGCCACTGCGCCGCCGATCGAGCGTTGGAACGAGGACTAGGGCAAAGAGCGATAGCGCGACACAGCCGTAACGAAAGGGTGGCGACCAGCCGCCGTACCACTCGCTGCGCGGTACCAACAGCAGGATGTAGGGCGCCATGATCCAACCAAGCTGAAGCGCCGGCCTGAGTTTTCCGCGGCCCGGAGCTAACAGCAACAGCCAGATTGGTGCGGTGGCGAAGAGCCCGAACGAAGTGTCAAAGAACAACCCCATGAGTCCGCGCGGGTAGCGGCTCGGCGCGTTCAAGTAGAAGCCCATGTGACTGAGGTTGTGGTACTTGAGCAAGTTGTCGTAGCGCAGGTAATTGAACGCCAGAATGGCGAGCGCGAGCGCCGCGCTGGCGCTCAGGGCGACCACGACGAAGCGCCGACCGCCACGGCCCAGCCGCCAGGCGAGCAGCAGCAGCAGAGGACCCACTACGAGTACGAAGCGGATCTTGATCAGCGGCAGCAGCGCGACGGGAATGAGGACCGGCAACCAAGCTTGCAGTCGGCTCGCCTTGGTGCTGTCGATTGCCCACACCGCGTCGAGCGCCAGGGTCAAGAGCAGAGCCGCCGGAATCTCGACCCAGACCTGATGTGAGTACAGCAGCAGTGGCGAGGTGAACGCCAGGATGAAGTAGGCGATCAGGGTCGGGCCCGGGCGGTCAGCAAAGAAGTGGTGCGCTAGCCGCAGGGTAGACCAGGCCAGCGCGGCGGCGAAGGCACACATCACCGCCAGGGCGCCGTATTTGCCGCCGACGCGATATGCAGGTGCCAGGATCGCCGGGATCACGACGTTGTGGCGTGAGTACATCTCGCCATTGGGGCCCAGAGGATCACCCGGCTGCGGCTCGATGGCGCGGTCCATGAAAGCGCGCGAGTCCTGGGCGGCGTAGTTGTTGGTCAGTTCGGCGTCGAAGTCGTACGCCAGGCTGTGGGCGACGAGGAGATTGAACGGCTCGTCCCCATCGGGCGGTCGCTGGCTGCTCGCCCACGGCATCAAAGCGAGGTAGACCACCAACGGCAACCAGAAAAAGATCGCCGCCGGAGTGCGGGGAAGTGACCTGCCGAGCAGGGGTCGCAAGCGGGGTAGGAGTTGCGCCAGATAGACCAGAAGCAGCAAGAAGAGCGCCCCTGCAATCAGCCGAGGCATCAGAGCGTCGCCGTAGCGTAGGTCGAGGCGCGGCGCTACGACGAGGAGTGCCAGGAGAGCGACAAGAGCTCCGGTGATGGCTCGGCGGCGCGGTTCGGGCCATGGCCGGCCGCCGCCCCGTCGGAGCAGGTACTCGACCCACCACAGGCCGGCGACGGCGAGCACGACACCGACCCAGAGCTCCGTCATCGGGCCGCCACCGAGAGAATAGTGATCTCGACTTCGGGCGCGAGCTCTTTCGCACGGACCAGCCCGATGTGCTCCAGGGCGAGCGGTGAAGCGAGTTGCCACTCGCCGCGGTAACGCTGAGCGAGAGAGCCGTCGCCACCGAACCAGGTGAGCCACGGTGGGGGGAAAGAAGGAGTTTGACCCTGCTCGACATGGCGCCGGGCCGCCCAGTCAGCGGTGTCTCGACCGTAGCGCAGGGCTTGCCACTGCCGGCCGCCGCCGACTGTCTCGAGGAGCAGGTAGGCGATGGGTTGGCCGGGGCTAAGGGTCTGGCTCCCGTTGACTAGGCTGCCCACCTCGAGCGCGCGCACAGCACCTTCGGGAGCGTCGGCCTCCCAGGTCTGGTTCCCAACGGTGAGCACGATCGGTTCGATGTTGAGACGTTGCGGTCGGCGTTGAACGGCAATGGCCAGGATCAGCCCAAACAGCACCAACGCCGTACTCCAGAGCTGTGCGGCGGGGCGTTTCTGCGCGGCGTAGACGACCGCCACTCCGAGCACGAGAGCAGACACTCCAAGCACGAGGAGATCGGTCCCCGCGAGCCACTCGCCCAGAGGCCGGCGCAGCCAGGGGTACGAAGCGCTGACGGCGACGAAGGCCAGAAGTGCCAGGCTCCAGCCGGCCTGCAGGCCTCTCGAAGAGCGCTCGATCGGCAGGGCGAGAGCGGCCAGCGCCCAAGCTGGCGCCAGTAGTGCCGGCTCAGCTGCGGAACCATGGGTCAGAGCGAGGGCGAGTGCCGCGAGTGCCAGCGGCCGCGTGGCCGGTGGCGACAGCGCTACGAGCGGCAGCGTCAGCAGAAGCCACCCGAGCCCCGCGATGGCGTTGAACGAGCCTCCGGTAGCGATGATCGTAACGAGTGCCCATCCGAGGGCACCGGCGGCAGGAAGCCAGGCGCCGCGACCGACGTGCCTGAGAGCCAAGGCCGCTACCAGCACGAGCATGGCCGGTGCGACGGGCGGCATCCACCCAATGGCGACCACGGCAGCGCCCGTGGCGACCGCGGCTGCCTGCCACGATCGGCCGTGCTCGCCGGTCAACGCGGCGACGACGACCAGCACGGCAACTGGCACCACGCCGAGACCGGGAGCAAGCGTGGCTAGAGCCGCCAGCAAGACAAGGACGTTGAGTCCTCCATGGCGGCGGCCAAGCCACCACGCCGCGACGGCGGCTGCGAGGGGCAGTCCGAGCAGCCAGACCATCGACCGCGGTGAGTACCCCTGCCACTCGAGCAGGCGCGCGCTACGCAGAAGGCATTGCCAGGCGATCGCCAGCGCAGCGATATCGAGGAAAGCAGGGCGAGGCTCGCCGGCCACGATGCGCCACGTGGCAAAGCCCACGGTCGCGACGAGGAGGGCCATGACGAGAGCGCCCCTAGTGCCCTCAGCTGCGGGGAGGCAGAGCGCCAGAGCGATGAGAACCCCTCCGGGCACCACCGCCGACGCCGTGCGACCCGACAGAGCCAGAGCGCCAAGAGTGATTCCGAGGACCAAGGCGAGGAATCCCGACTCCGCGGCGGTCGAGCCGTCCGGATGATGGCGGGCGAGGCCCGAAGCGAACGCCGTGACGGCGCCCGCCGTGGCGAATTGGGCCAAGCGTTGCGTGAGGGGACGCGTCATGAAGAGCAGGCTCGTAACGAACCGGATCTTATAGACTCGCGCCCCATGTTGGCCCGCGAAATGATGCGAGACGAGTCGGGACGCGTGCGCGAGCTTCTCGCCTCCCGCGGCATCGATGGAGCAGTGGTCGATCGCTGGACTGAACTAGACGGCCAGCGCCGGACAGTTCTGGGCGAGACGGAAGAACTCAAGGCCCGGCGCAACAACGAGAGCAAGGCGATCGGACAGCTCAAGTCCCAGGGCGAAGACGCGACGCAACAGATCGTTGCCGTGGGCGCGCTCAAGGAGCAGATCGCCAATCTCGAGGAAAGGCTCACTGCCATCGACGGCGAACTGGCAGACATCGAGCTCGGCCTCCCCAACTTGCCGCACGACTCGGTTCCTCGAGGCGCCGACGAGAGCGACAACCGGGTCGAGAGCGTCGTCGGCGAGCCGACTGCCTTCGACTTCGAGCCGCAGGCGCACTGGGATCTCGGCCCGGCGCTGGGCATCCTAGACTTCGAACGTGCGGCCAAGATCACTGGCGCCCGTTTCGCCGTCTACTTTGGCCTCGGGGCGCGCCTCGAGCGAGCACTCATCAACTTCATGCTCGACCTCCATACCCGCGAGCACGGCTACTTGGAAGTGTTGCCGCCGTACATCGTCAATCGCGACTCGCTAGTCGGCACCAGCCAGCTACCGAAGTTCGAAGAGGATCTCTTCAAGCTCGAACCGTCGGGTTACTACCTGATTCCGACGGCCGAGGTGCCGGTCACCAATCTGCACGCGGGTGAGATTCTCGACGAGGCTGACTTGCCACGGCGTTACGTAGCCTTCACCGCCTGCTTCCGGGCTGAGGCCGGGTCATATGGCAAGGACGTGCGTGGCTTGATCCGTCAGCACCAGTTCAACAAAGTCGAGCTGGTGCAACTTGCGACCGAGAGCCAGAGCTACGACACCCTCGAAGAGCTCACCGGCCACGCCGAGACCGTGCTCCAGCGCCTCGAGCTGCCCTACCGCAAGGTCTGCCTCTCGACCGGCGACATGGGTTTCTCCGGTGCCAAGACCTACGACCTGGAAGTCTGGCTCCCGGGCCAGAACGCCTACCGCGAGATCTCCTCGTGCAGCAACTGCGAGGCTTTCCAAGCCCGACGGGCGGCAATCCGCTACCGGCCGAGCGATGGCGGCAAGCCACGCTTGGTTCATACGCTGAACGGTTCGGGCCTGGCCGTCGGTCGCACCTTGGTCGCGGTGCTCGAGAACTACCAACAGGCCGACGGGTCGATCGTGGTCCCTGAAGTGTTGCGCCCGTTCATGGGCGTCGAGCGCATTACCGGTCCTTAGCCTGGACTTCTCACCCCGGATCGGCTGCACCGGCGAATCTGCCCGCGCCTGCTGCGTTGCGCTCTGTCGGCCGTCCTCGCCGTAGCTACGGCTACGACTGCGGGGTCCTCCGTCGCGACGCCTTGCATGCACAGGCAGCTACACCGGTTCGCTCGAACCGTGGTGAGAAGTCCAGGCTAGCAGCTGAGAATCCCATGCGCGGAGCACCGGGTTAGGATGCGGCGATGGCGTGGATCACGTTCTTCGGTGGCCTGGCCATCCTGCTGGTTGGCGCCGAACTCTTCGTTCGTGGCTCTTCGCGGATGGCGGCGGCCTTCGGCGTTCCCGCCCTTGTCATCGGTCTTACGGTGGTCGCCTTCGGCACCAGTGCGCCGGAGGCGGCGGTCGGGGTCCAATCGGTAGTCCAAGGCAACACCGATATCGGTCTAGGCAACGTTATCGGCAGCAACATCGCCAACGTCCTCTTGATCCTCGGCCTGGCCAGCCTGATCTCGCCGCTCCCGGTTTCGGCCCGCGTGGTGCGAGTCGATGTGCCGGTCATGATCGGCTTCTCGGCCCTGCTCTGGTTGCTCTGTCTCGATGGCCGGATCGGCCGCGGCAACGGGCTCCTTCTGCTCTCACTGGTGGTGGTCTACAACGTCTGGTTGGTGCGCTCGGCGCGTCGCGATGCCGCGCGTAATGCCGACTCCCCACGCCCGAGCGGCAAGCCGTTGTCCTCGGTCACCTTCGTCCTGATCGGCCTCATCGCCATCGTCGTCGGAGCCGGTTGGTTGGTCGATGGCGCGGTGAACCTGGCCCAGGCGTTCGGCTTGTCCGAACTGGTCATCGGTCTGACAGTGGTCGCGATTGGCACATCGATGCCCGAGATCGCAACGTCGACGATCGCCGGTTTGCGCGGTGAGCAGGACATCGCGGTTGGCAACGCCGTCGGCAGTAACGTCTTCAACATCCTCATGGTGGTGGGCCTGACGGCGACCCTGTCGCCCGAGCCGATTCCGGTCAATCCCTCGGTGCTCTCGTTCGACCTGCCGATCATGCTGGCCGTGGCGTTCGCCTGCCTGCCGATCTTCTTCAGCGGCTTTCGGATCGCGCGTTGGGAAGGGATTCTCTTCCTCTTCTACTATGTCGCCTATACGGCCTATTTGATCCTGCGCGCTCAGCAACACGCGGTGATCGAGGGCTTCGGCTTTGTCATGACCTACTTCGTCGTGCCGCTGACGGCGATGACACTACTGGTCTTCGCCTACCGATCCTGGCGCCGGGGATTCAGGTCCGGGCCCGCCTCATAGCTAACTGCTTCGCGTCAACCCTGAGCAGACCTCATGTAGAGGAACTGCTTCCGCTCGCTCGGCGAGGCTGAAACGCTTGACCCCAGGATAGAGCACCACTACGCGGGCGAGGCCCAGGTCTTCCAGGGCAATGCGAATCGACCCATTCAACGCCCAAAATCAGCACTCCACTCCTCTAAACCCGCAGTTCATGGGCCAAAACCAGCACATCACGCTCACCAACTGTTCAGGGTCGAGCCCGACTGCTGTCGCATGCTCGGCCGTGGCGCTCGTGCCTACCGCCGCTAGTGGAGTCGAAAGTTGATCACCAAGTTGTAGATCACCGCGATGGCGTGGCCGCGGCGCCGGGCGGGCTCGAAGCGCCAGGTGGCGACGGTCTCGAGTGCCGACTCGTCGAGCCCGAAGCCGAGGCCCTTGATTATTCGGGCGTCGACAACCGCGCCGTCGGTGTCAATGACCGCCTCGAGCACGAGTCGGCCCTGCCGTTTGATCCGACGCGCCGCCGGCGTGTAGGCCGGCAGTGGAGCGAAGACCTTGACCGGCTTCTCGATCGAAGCGTCGTAGCGGACTGGCGCGCTCTCGGGCAGCGGCGGCGGCGCTAGGGGAAGAACGTCGAGCGGCTCGATCTGGGGCACGACAGGGTCGAACTCCACCGCTATCGGCTCAGTTCTCAACACGATATCGACCTCAGGCGGTCCGGGAACAACCATGGTCGGCTCGACCACGGTCGGCTGCGGCTCGACGGGCTTGGGCGGCGGCTCGACGATCCGTGGTCGAAAGACCAAGTCCACCAGCCGAGTAGTCGGCTGCAGAGGCTCCGGCTGGGGTACGGGAAGCGGTCCCTCGGGGAATCTCAGCGCGAAGAACAGGCCGTGTGCAAGGAGGGCGGCCAGCGCTGCGGCATGGATGCGGCGCTTTTCGGATCTCAGGTCGGCGGTGGCGGCGGCGAAGTACTGCGTCCAAGGGTCGGGTTGCGATGTTCCGGCTCGCGATGTCATCAGGCACCTCCTGGGAGATAAGACTCCATCACTCGCTCTCTGGTTCCGCTACGTCGGGGACGTGGCCGGCATGCGATTGTTCCCAGTGCTGATCTAGAATCAACAAGAGTGGGCGGGATGGCAGGTAGGAGCAGAACATCTCGGGTGACCGTGTCGATTCGCGGTCTGGCCCGCGGACTTCGATTCGGGCTGGGAAACGTCTGGTTCCAGGGTCTCGGTGCGCTGCCGGATATGCTTGCTACACCCAAGTTCTTTATTCTGGCGCAGGGACGCTCGGGCAGTTCCCTGCTGACGACTCTGCTGGACAGCCACCGGAGGATCAAGTGTGAGGGGGAGGTCTTGTCCATCCCTCTGCGTTTTCCGCGAGCGTTTCTTCGTGGCAAAGTCCTGCGGTACGGCCTCCGGGGCCAAGGGTGGGGCTTCAAGGCCAAGCACCATCAGATCATTAGGAACCCAGGGGATCGCGGACCTCAAGGCCTTCTTGAGAGACCTCGAAGCGGCGGGGTGGAAGCTGATCTATCTCCGGCGCAAGAACGTCGTCTACCAGGCTCTCTCGACCCTGGTTGGTGAGAAGCGGCGCAAGTGGTTGCACAAGGCGAGCGAGGGTCCGCTGGCCAAGGTCAGTATCGATCCTGGCGAGCTGGCTGTGTACATAAAAAGCCGCGAGAACCAGACCGCACAAGAGTTTGAGGCCCTGGCGGGTCTGCCGCACCTGGCCCTAACTTATGAAGGTGACCTCGAGGATCCTGGCGTTCATCAACCGACATACGACCGGATCTTCGACCTGCTCGGACTCACGACGAATCCGGTGTGTTCTGCTCTTGGCAGAACTGGCAGCCGGAACATCGACGACGTGATCGAGAATCCGGTCGAGGTCAGGGCCGAACTCAAGAGGTTAGGCTACGCTCACTACCTCTTGCTAGGGCTTGCAATCATCGGCCGGCGAGGGCCGAGGGCCTGGCCTCGCTCGTGACCACCTCGGCGTAACGCTTGCGAAACCAGCGGTAGGTCTCCTCGATTCCCGCCCGCAGCTCGATCTTGTGGCGCCAGCCGAGCGCGTGGAGGCGCGAGACATCGAGCAACTTCCGCGGAGAACCGTCCGGCTTGCCCGCGTCGAAGGCCAGTTCGACCTCGGGAGCCACGACGCTACGGATAATCTCGGCGAGTTCGCGGATGCTGAGATCGACGCCGGTTCCCACGTTGATGTGAGAGTCCTCGTCATAGTGGCGCAGGAGAAAGAGGCAGGAGTCGGCGAGGTCGTCGACGTGGAGGAACTCCCGGCACGGCGAACCGCTGCCCCAGACCATCACTTCGCGCTCACCGTTGAGCTTGGCTTCGTGGAACTTGCGCAGCAAGGCCGGCAGCACATGGGAGCTTTCGAGGTCGAAGTTGTCGTTTGGGCCGTAGAGGTTGGTCGGCATAGCCGAGATGAAGTCGGCTCCGTACTGCCGGCGGTAGGCCTGACAGAGCTTGATGCCGGCGATCTTGGCGATGGCGTAGGCCTCGTTGGTGGGCTCGAGCCGACCGCTGAGCAAGGCCTCTTCAGTCATCGGCTGGGGCGCCTCACGCGGATAGATGCACGAGCTGCCGAGGTAGAGCAAGCGCTTGACCGCGAATTTGTGGGCAGCGTGCACTACCGTCGCGTGGATCATGAGGTTGTCGTAGATGAACTCGGCCGGTCGGGTCGAGTTGGCGAGGATGCCGCCGACCGTGCCGGCGACGAGAAAGACGTAATCCGGCCGGTTGCTCTGGAACCAGTAGTTCACCGCGGCCTGGTCCCGCAGGTCGAGCTGTGCGCGGGTCGCCGTCAACACGTTGGTAAAGCCCTCGGTCTCGAGCTTGCGCAGGAGGGCCGAGCCGACAAGGCCGCGGTGGCCGGCGACATAGATGGCTGAGTTTAGTGGTAGTTCCTCCATCAACAACTCCTCGAGTGACTGGCGAACCCTATCAAGATGTGGCGCTCCGCTAGCTGCGGAGTGATCGATACCTATGGCAGCGAACGCTCCCGGAGAATGCGCCACCCGGCGACCTCCTGGGCCAGTGTGAGCTCCTTGGTGACGGAGTCGCTGTAGCGGTCCGAGCGAAAGGTCTGAGCGAAGCGCACGACGACTTCACTCTCGTGAATCAGATCCAGCTGGATGTCGTCAAGCTCCACCTCTATGAACTCCGGCGCTTCGAGACGCTGGGTTCGGGTTTCCACCCAGGCCTCGCGCGTGGAGCCATCGCCAGGCTGGAAGAGCCTCGAGTAGCACTCCAGGTAGCTCGCCACGTCCTGCCTCTGCCAGGCCGTCCGCCAGATCTCGACGAGGGCGAGAACTGGGCTGGCGATTTCTGCCGACTGATTGGAAGCGGCCTCTCGGACCTCGGCCTCTTGGACCCCGGGCTCAGGGATCTCGGCCTCAGGGACCTCGACCTCCTGGACCCCGGCCTCCGGGACCCGGTCTTCAACTTGCTCCGAGATCTCGTCAACGGGCGCTGCATCCTCGGCGCTTCTCTCGACGAGTCGAACCAGGTCAGAGGGCGACAGACGGGCGAGAGGAATCTCAAAGCGCACTCGATGACCGGGCTTGACCTTCGCGGCGTCCTCGATGTCGAGAAGTGTGCGCTGCGCCGTCGACTCTACGACCTCAGCCAGGCCGACCTCCACGATCTTGACTTCGTCGCTGACTTGCAGGTCGTAGTAGACCGTGCCGGTGTCGCCCGATCGAAGCAGGTCGCCGAGGGGCTCCTCGAGGTACACCTGGCCGCCGCTAAGCGAGATCACCGTAGCGATCAAGACGACGGTGGCGTTCATCGGTCAGTTTGCGCCGGTTTCGCCTCGACGCGGCGGGTACGGACGAGGATGGCGGGATTGCCCGAGTAGATCGACCATGGCTCCAGGTCGGACACGGCGATCGCGCCCAGGCCGAGCACTGCTCCCTGGCGCAGGGTCACGCCCGGCGCGACTACGGCCTGCGCACCGATCCAGCACTGTCCTTCGAGCGCTATCGGCGCCGTCATCAGTGCGAAATCCTCGCACGACCAGTCGTGGCTGCCGGTGCAGAGATAGGCGCCCTGGGAGATGCAGCAATGGTCGCCCACGGTCACTGGCGCGAGGTTGTCGATCCACACGCCTTCACCAAGCCACACGTGATCGCCGATCGCGAGCCGCCAAGGGAACTTGACCCGCAACCTCGGCTTGAGTCTCACACCCCGGCCGATCTGCGCACCGAAGAGACGAAGCAAGAAGGAGCGCCACGCAGAGCCGGGAAGCCAGGACTCGACGAAAAACCAGGAGGTATTCAGCCAGAGCGCCTCGACCAGCCGTGAGCGTCCGCGGTCGAAGTTTCGGCTGTCGAAGGTGTCAAGGCGCACGGCAAATCCTCAGCGATCTCGCAGGACTTCAGAATAGCAACTCTCCAGCCGGTCGGTGCTGGCCTCCCAGGTGAGCTCAGCGACGGCGAACGAGCGACCGCGCGCACCCATCTCCGCGGCCGCTGAGGGGTCGTCGAGCAAGCCAACCAGGGCCTCGTATAGCGTGCCGGGGTCCGCACAGTCGCAGACGACACCGGCTTGCGCTTGATCAACATGAGAGCGGCTGTTCACGCGGTCGGAAATTACCACCGGCAGTCCCATCTGCATGGCCTCGGCGACGACCAGCCCGAAGTTCTCCTGCCGTGACGGCAGAACGAAGAGCTCCGCGGCGGCGTAGGCGCCCCATTTGAGATCGCCGGTCAGGCGGCCGCAGAGAAGTACCGAATCGCTAAGGCCAAGGTTCTCGATCTGTCGGCGCATGGAGCTCATGTGTTCGTCTTCGCCTGAGCCAGCAATGACGAACAGCAGGTCCGGCCGGCCAGCGATGAGCCTGGGCAGAACGTCGAGCAAGCGATCCAACCCCTTCTTCGGGTGGATACGACTGAGAAACAGCATCCGCCGGCGATCGCGAGCGCTAGGGAAACGGTTCAGGAAGTCCTGGCGCAAGGGAGCGGGGTCCCGGCGGTGGGGTGCGTCGGAGCCTAGTGGCACGATGGCGGCGGGCGCCAACCCCTTGACGGCCGCTTCGGCCAGCTCGCGCTCCTCCTCGGTGGTGTAGACGGTGCGCGCCGCCCGGCGCAAATTGCGCTTTTCGAGCAGAGCCAAGTAGACCGCCTTGCGCGCCCGCCGCACGCCGAGCGAGTACGGGTCAAGCATCCCATGCGGCATGATGAGGTAGGGCTTGCCGTGGTGCTTGCATAGTCGCCGCGCGGGGGCGAAGAAGGGGTGCCAGAGAGTATGGATGTGCACCAAGTCAGCCGTCGCTATTGCCTGAGCCAGGACTGATCCGGCTCGTGAGCTCAGACCCAAGAGGCTCGGCCGATCAGCGGTCAGCAGTTCGAGTTCGACGCCCGCCGGCACCGTAGCCACGATCTCGTCGTGGGCGTCGGCTCCGTGGAGGTCGGTCGTGAGAATCGTGATGTCCCAACCCCGCTCGGCGAGGGCGGCTGAGTGTCGGTTGACGACGACCGGTGGTCCGCCGGCACGTGGGTGAAGATAGGGCGTGACTTGGAGCAGTTTCACGCCGAGCCTCCAGCCCTGATGGCCTCCCGGTAGACCTCGACAGTCTGCCGTGCCATCACCTCGACGCTGAAGCGGTGGCGGGCGGTCTCGGCTGCCGCCGTGCCGAGGCGGTGCCGCTCGCCGGCGTCGTTCAGTAGCGCGGAGAGCACTCCGACCCATGCGTCAAGGTCGCCGGGAACACAAAGCCGTCCGTTCTCGCCATCGGTGATCGCCTCCGGAATGCCATCGGTAGCACTCGCGCAGCAGGCCAGACCGGCGGTCAGCGCCTCGAGCAGAGCGAGGGGCAGGCCCTCGAATTTGGAAGGCATGAGGAAGACATCGAAGGCGTGCAATCGCTCGGCGGCGTCGTTCTGCCATCCATCGATGAGGAGCCGCTCCCCTAGATTGTGCCGGCCGGCTGCGGCCTCGACTTCGCTGCGCATCCTGCCGTCACCGATCCACACACCCTTCACCGGCAGGCCCGCGGCCGTCAGGGCCGCCAACACTTCGACCACAAAGAGAGGATCCTTTTGGGCTTCTATGCGGCCCACGCAGCCGAGCACGAGTTCGTTGTCGGCGACACGCCAGTGGTCGCGGAAGCGTCGGCGCAGAGACCTGGCGTCGCCAGCCGTTGGCGCTTGCGCTACGCCATTGTGGATCGCGTACAAGCGCTTCTGGGAGCGCAGGAACGGCAGCCAATCTGCCAGCGTGTCCGCCGAGTGCCGGGAGACTGCGATGTGGAGTGCCGACGAGCGTTCGAGAGCGCGGCGGGCCACGCGCAGCCGCAGTCCACCGGCGACAGCACCGAGCGTTTTTGGCGAACCCGGAATGTGAATCGTCGAAACTTTCGGCAGCTGCGCGTCACTGGCTGCCGCCAGAAGGTCGAGCCCATCCTCCGCCACCTGCTGATTCAGGTGCACGACATCTGGGGAGAGCCGCCGGAATTCGTCGCTCAGCCGCCCTATCTGGCGGCGGTCGTGCGTGGCTCCAAGAACGCGTAGCGGGCGCTGGTACATATTGGTGAGTGGCAGTCGATGAACCTGGGCCAAGGACTCAATCTGGGTCGCGAGTTCGTCCATCACCGGAGCGCTGGCCAGGAGGACGTGAACCTCGTGCTCGAGCGCCGTGAGACCTTCGGCCAAGCGCCGGAGGTAGATCTCGCCACCGCCGCGCGAGCCGGAGTTGGACGAGACGAGGAGGACCTTCACGAGTGGACTTTCAAGCGGCGCCGTCGAACTCTACAGGCCGAGCAGTTTCTTGGCGCTATCGTAGGCTCGGATGAACGGCCGGCGAGTCGCGCTGAAGCGACGATTGCTTGCTCGGAATCCCGCTAGCTGCTCGACCATGGGTGGGTCGATCTCAGCAACCCGGAGCTCGAATTGCTGGCGGGCCCACTCGTAGAGTTCTATGTCGAGCTGGTTTCTGGCGGCCACCTCGGCCAAAAGGCGATCGTCGAGGTCAGGAGCCGGTGTGCCGACTCGCCGAACATTGCGCGACACATAGAAGCAGTCACGCCAGCCGAGTTCGCGCTTGAAGAGGAGGAGTGATTCGTCGAAGCGCTCCACCAGCCCGAGCGAGTAGAAGTGGTCACGCACGTTCGCTTTGGCGTGCGCGAGAAGTGCCGCGCCGCACTGGCCCAGTGGAGTGCGGTTGATAAACAAATCGTCGCTGCCTCCGGCGAGGAACCGCACCTGCCCGTTGTCGAGCTCCATCAGGTCGGTCTCGAGTAGAAACTCCCGAGCGCTCCGGCCTACCGCCTGCTCGTGGTAGTAAGCGCCCGGCGTCGATGCCGAGTAGTTGTAGAGCGAGACCAGACGGCGCACCGGATCGCGCAGCAGGCAGAGGTACTTTGCGGGTCGCGCAATCAGCTCGTGCACGCCGAAGCTGAAGTGGCCGGCGATAAAGCGCTCGCTCGCCGGCACCGTGCGAATAGCCTCCGGGATTCCTACGTTTGTTGGGCGGCCATGCCGTAGGCGCCGAAGCATGCGCCAGGCAAAGCCGGGCCCGTAGTTACGCAGGAGCACATGATGGAGAGTTGAGCCGGCGTTCTTCTGGATATGGAGAAAAACGACCACGGGCTGCGGGGGGTGGGTCATTCGGCGCGCCCAAGCACCTGATTGCACAGAGCTCGCCAGCGCTCGACCCCCTTCGCGAGGGTCCACTCGCCCACCATCGCGCTCGATTCTCGGCTGAAGCGTTGCCGTAGCTCAGCCGAGGAGATCAGTTGGTCGAGCGCGGTGGCGAGCGCCGCGGCATCATCGACTGGCACGACCAGGCCGTTGACGCCCTCACGCACCAAGTCATCGGCGGCGGCAACGCCTTGGGTGGTGACGATCGGTAGACCTGCCGCGAGAGCTTCATTCATCACCACACCCCAGCCGTCGTGGCGGCTAGGGAGAACGAAGAGGTCCGCAGCGGCAAATATGTCCGGCAAGTCATCCGGTTGGCGAAAACCGAGGAAGGCAATCCTCTCAGTGAGTTCCCGTGGCACCCCCGCCCGGTAACGCTGTAACTCGGGCCCGGCACCGACCAGGGTTAAGCGTGCCTCGCCACGCCGGTCGGCGATCTTCGAGAAGGCCTGGAGTAACGTATCGACGCCCTTTCTTTCGATCATTTGACCGCTGTAGAGCACCGTGACTCGAGAGCTGTCGGGCTGGCGCCCAAGAGCGGCCCGGGCAAAAGGTTCCGTGTCGCAATGGTACGGGATGTTGACTACCGGCACATGGCGGTTCAGATGCCGATAGGCGGGTACGGCGCGGCTACCAATGGCCGCGATGGCGTCGGCCTGGGCCACCGGGCGCTGAAGCCCCCAGCGCACGGCACGCCCGAGAGGCCCACGATGGCTCATGGCCGGCACCTCGCCCCAGAACACCCATGGACAGCGAGGCCGAAGCCAGCGCATCACGCGCTGCGCTGTCATGGAGGAGTAATCGCTGACCACAACCAGATCGGGAGCAAAGGCCTCAAGGTCGCGCACCGCTGTCGGGTTCCAGTGCGCCGACGGTCCAAGCCAATGGAGAGTCCGGCCGGGTAGAATTCGTTCGAACGCGGCGAGCTCGTTCGGCTGCCAATCGCGGTCGGTGGCGTCGGCGGTGTAGTACAACACCACCAGCTCGAACTCCGGGTCCGCCGCCAACGCCCCAAGGAACTGGCGTTGATAGGGCGACGGCATAACCGTCAGAAAAGCGAGCCGGGTCGGTCGGATCACGAGCGTTGTGGGGTGATCGGGCCGCCGGCGCGCCAGGCAGCCATACGCTGCGAGTACTCCTTCTGCGTCACCACGATAACGGCAAGGAAGACAAAGATCGCCTGGTAGAAGACGGGAAACGTAAACGAACGGCCGATGACGAAGAAGCCGGCTAGGCCCATGGCGTAGAACGTCATGACAGTGATGTATTGGAAGGCGACCTCCCCGAGTCGGTCCCAGGTTCGACAGATCCAGCCGCCGACCGCGCTCACCAACAGAATCCCGGCGATACCGAAGTTCATGTACATCTCGCCGACGATGCCGTAGGCCGCGGTGTATCCGGTACCCACCGAGCCGGGCGCGACGATGGCCGCGTAAGTGACCCCGAAGCGCGGCGGCTTGCCCTCCCAGAGGAAGCGCGGGAAGGGATTGACCAGCTCCGCGATGTAGCTCTCGCCCCAGACGAAATCGTACGTATCAGGGAAGTACTTGGTGATGAAGAGCAACTCCCGAAACATCTCGAAGCCGACATACTGGGTCTCGGCGCCCCAGGCCAGGACTCCTTGCTCTCGGCCGGCGACGACCGCGACGGAGTACTCGTAGAACACGAAGCCTAGCGGCACCATGAGCAAGATCAGTCGGCGCCGGTAATGGAGCGGGAGTCGCCAGACGACGGCCATAGCGATGGGGATCAATGTGATGATCAACGAGGAACGGGTGCCCGAGCCATAGGCGCGGAGCAAGGCGTACGTCACCACCAAAGCCGCGAAACAGCGTTTCCAGATCGGTTGATCGCGGCGCAGGGCATAGACCGTAGCGAGGCCGGCAAGGCCGATCAGAAACAGTTCGAGCATAAGCATCGCATCGCGCACCTGGCCGAACTGCGCCCGCCCGATGCTGCCGCCCCAGGTCCGGCGCATACCCATGAAGCCACGGACTGTAGAGATGAGGTTGAGTCCGCCGTAGTAAAGCACCGGTGCTAGTCCGATGAACGCCGCCGACACCGTGACCGCCCACAGGTGACGAGGTTGTTCAAGAAGCGATAGCCGGATCGCCATCGAATCGATGCGGCGATAGGGAGGTAGCTTGTGATAGCCAAGCAGGAAGCAAGAGATCGAGATGCTTAGGAGAAGGATTCCAAAGTCGTACTCGGCTTGCGTGTAGCCAACGGTCAAAGCCTCGGGGATCATCAGCGCCTCGAGCAGGTACCAACTCAGGTAGCCACCGAGGACAACGTTGCGCGCTCTCACCAGGCGCAGAAGATCGTGGCGAAGATCGAGAGCCAAAGCCAAACCAACCGCGACAGCGAGCAGTTGGGCGTAGAAGCCGGAGAGTTCGGAGCCAATCAACGTCAGATCGTCCGGCACTCAGCGAGGAATCGGCGGCGGCGGTAGCTTCGCAGCAGGCGAAGCATCCTGGACTCGAGCCGGCGATGTGGCAGCGCCGAGCCAGGGCTCGGGCGCTCGTGCCGAAGCCAGTCGTGGACCTCGGGAAACCGATCGCTCAGCCAGGAGAGGAAGGCGGCCTTTGAGTGAGCCTGCATGGAATTATGATAGTGCAGAACGCAGGTATCAGTTGGCGCTTCAAGGCTTTCAAACCCTCTTCCCCAAGCCGTCAGGCTGAAGTTGTATCCCGCTGCTAATGGACTCCAGCGCAGACCTCGTTGGGCGACGGTGAGCCCCAGAGCAGCCTGTTCGATCCAGTGGATTCCGCTGCGTCGGCACGCTATGCGAGCGTCGAGGAGCTGCACCGCGTTGTCAAAGTAGCTCTCGGCCAGTCGAGTGTCGCGCCGGTAGGCGAAAACGCCGCTGTTGACGTAGTAGCGAACGATGCGTCGAGTCTCCGGTAGCTCGACCCACGGCAGAATCGAGAGTTCGACGCCGAGAGCAGCAGCGAACGCTGCCCACAGAGGCTCGTAAGAGTCGCCCTCGCCGGCCGTTTCGATACTTCCCGCCTCCGGTTTGGCGACGAAATCGACGGCGGGCTCGAGCAGTAACTCTCGCGGTTCGGCGACGACGAGCGCGTCGCTGTCGAGAAAGGCGACGACCTCGGTGGTGACGCGGTCCTCGACGGCTCGCAGCGCCCTGGCCTTGTTCAGGAAGTGATACCAGGTGTAAGGGTCTGAGGGAGTCAGGCGAATCACCTCTACGTCCAATGAGGCGAGGCACCTCAGGGTCTCCTGGCTGAGCCGGGGGCCTGGGCGTGCACAGACCGCGACGACGGGCTGCTGCGCCATGCGTCCGCCGTAACGACGCAGGCTCTCGACGAGTCGCAGAGTCATGGGTTCGAGCGCCCCCGACTCAATGCAGCAAACGATCGTGCAGTCCGCGGAACTCATCGACCGCTCGCCGTCAGTTCCACCAGCTGATCGATCACGGACTGCGGGTTGAACCGAGGGTCGGGCGCGGCGGCGGCAGCCGACATTCGAGCCAGCTCCAAGGGGTTCTCCAGACACCAGGTAAGCGCCGCAGCGATCGCTTCCGCCGACACTTCGGGAAGCACTCTCCCCGTCTCACCCTCGACGACAACCTCACCGCAATGCTTCGACGCAACGATAGGCAGGCCCCAGGCCTGGGCTTCCAGTTGAGTCAGCCCGAAACCGTCGGAGTGCGTCGGGAAGAGAAACACGTCGGCCGCCTGGTAGTACTCGTCCGTGGCGCTGCGCTGCACAGGGCCGTGCCAGTGAACTTTCGAGCTTTGCAGTTCCGCGTTACCCACCTCGACCCCTAAGGGCCCGACGAAGTGAAACTCGATCGGGCTGTCGGCCAATAGACGACTCGCCGCCAGAACCTCGGCGATACCCTTGCGGACAATGGCTGAACCCAAGAAAAGGACCCGCAGAGGCAGCTCGCGGGTAAAGGCCGCTGGGTAGTGCTTTGGCTTGGACACGAGGGCACGTAGTTCGTGGGCCAAAGGCACAAGGTGGAGCTTGGCCGGGTCGATCCCGGCGCGCTCGAGCGCTTCGAAAGACCACTGAGAATTGACCACGATGTAATCGGCCAAGCCGCACTCTTCGCGCCAGCGCTGCCAGTACTCGGTCGGGGCAGGGCGAGAGTATGACTGGAATTCGGGGACACGGAGCTCGTGAGCGGTAACGATCTCTTCCTCGACAGGTCCGGGGTCGATCTGACCGAGGACCGTGGCCCGGCCCGCCTTCTTGGCGGCCGCGAAGATGCGTCGAGCCGCATAGCTGTAGGCGAAGACAGTTCCACGGCGAGTCACCGACTCGAAGCCGCCCGATTTGGCGACGCATTTGAGGACTCGGTCTTGAAACCACTCGTTGCGACGCACGATGGTCGTCCAGTAGTCGCCCCGTTGATGCGCCCGTTGACCCAACTCGAAGGCGAGTAGGGAGCGAGTGAACGCCTCTACGCGAGCCCCGTCAAGCTCTGGCCGATAGCGCTCTCGTAGGCGCCGAAAACGAGCTCCCGGTATCAGGAGTGCCGCCGAGCGAGGTGGAACCCAGGCGTCGGTCATGAGGCCGGCCAGGAGCCCCCGAGCGTGCAGACCGCGCGCCACGGCATAGTGCTCGCGGGCGCCGATCTGACAGCACAGCCAGGGCGCAGGAGGCGAGGCGGATCTGTCGGAGGACGGCATCGTGATCGGGCGCTGCCTTCCTGGCTAGTTGGGCAGACTGAGCCAGTGGCGAAACGTCTTGAACGAGAGCGGATCGCGCCTCCTGGCGAGCCGCGGCATCAGGCGCAACCAGTCTCCCACGCCGCGCAGCACGGCGCCGAGAAAACCGCGCCGTTTGTGGAAGAAAGCCAGTTTGACGATCTTGTTGACGGTCAGCAGGGGCAAGAGGACCAGGGGCGCACGCTCGGTGAGCCACCAGAGTTCGTTGCGGGTTCCGATCCGTACCCGGCGGTCCTTGGCCAGCTGGCCCTCGAAAGCGCTCTCGTTGCTCTTTGTGATGCCATCGCGCAACTGCCAATCGACGCGATGATGGACGACCAGACCGTGATCGGTGACCACTCGCAGCCCGCCCCGCCAGAGCTTGAGACAGAAATCGATCTCCTCGCAGTAGAACTCGAACTCCGTCCTGAGCGGGCCGAAGCGCTCGAAAGCTGAGCGCCGAATGATGTGGCCGCAACCGGTGAAGGCTCGAACGGGCTCGATACCGCCGCCGACGGGGCCGTCGGGAGGGGTGAGCGACTCGTGGACGTGGAACGCGAAGGCTCCGATCTCCGGGTCCGCTTCGAGCAACGCGATTGCGCGCTCCAGAGCGGCCGGGAGAACCCAGTTGGCATCATCGTCCAGGTGGACAAAGTAGTCGCCGCTCGCCCGGCGCATGAGCTCGTTGCGAGCCTCTATATAACCTCTGGACGCGGGCCAGCAGATGATTTCCACTTTGGGGAACTCACTCGCCAGCTTCGCGGGATCGTGGGTCGTCGAACCATCGTCGAGGACGAAGATCTCCGGTTCGGGCCAGGTTTGCTGGCCTAGCGAGGCAAGAGTGAGCCGTAGTTCTCGCGGCCGGTCCTTGGTCGCGATCAGGACTGAGACCCGGGGAGCGCTCATCGACGGGTCTCACTGTTGCGTGGCCCGAGCGCGCGACCGGTGACGATCCGCGCGGCGCTGGTAGCAGCGCCCCAGAGCACCGGCGCAGCGACACCAGGCTGGTGGTGAATCTGGCCGGCTACGTCGAAGGCCTGCCAGACCGCGAACCTTAGATGATCTCCGAGGCCGTGCTTGGCGAGTACCCGCCGCATGATGAAGTACCGGTTGATGATCGTCATGCGCTCGAGAGCCGCACGATCCGCCTTGTGGTCGCCCGGCTGGCAGTCGTGGAAGATCTTGGCTGAGCGAACGTTGGCGAGGGCCCAGTTGCGGCGCACGGTCAGAGAAAGGGTCAGGTCCTCGCCCAGAGAGTAGCCGCGGAAGAAGTTGTCAAACGCTGGGTCCGGCAACAACCGCCGCCAGTAGAGCGTGCAGCCGGTGCTGAGCCACTCGACAGGTACCACTTCGGGCAGGGTCTCGCGGTCGTCCGGGAGCAGGTTGAGACCGGGGCCGAGGCACAGTCCGCCGTAGCTCTCCTCCGAGCGACCGCGGAGGAAACGAAACAGCGACCGGCTCGCTCGGCCAGGCGGCTGATAGCTCTCATTGGTGATCATCGCGTTGACGCCACCCAGCGCCGGGTCGGCGTTGAGCGCCACCCATAACCGGCTCACGCAACCGGGCTCGAAGAGCACATCGTCGTCGTGAAAGAGGATCGCTGGCTGGGTGGCCGCGGCGACACCTTGATTGCGTTGTGGCGCGGCGCCCGTCTTCTCAGCGCGCAGGTAGTTCAGGCGAGCGCACAGGCCGTCCGGCGGCCGGTCGCAGAGTTCGGCGGTTGCCTGATCGTCCGAGGAATCAATGACGACAACTTCGGTCGGTTGAGCCTCCAGAGCGGCGAGACTGGTGAGAGTTCGTCCGAAGACGACGGCACGGTTGCGCGTGGGCACCACAGCCGAGATGGGCAGAAGTGTGCGCATTGCGGTTGGGGATGCCATCAGGAGCGGCCCGCCGGCCGCAAAGCTCTCCGCCAATCGGCGACAGTCTCGGCAGAGCGAAAGCCGAACAGCCGATAGAGCTGGCGGTAGAGCGCGGGAAAAGCGGTTCCGGAGGGAGCGAAACCAGGCGCTTTGGCCTCGATCTCCGCCACCAGAGAGAGAGCTCGCGCCCGATCATGGCGCCACTCGATGCGAGCGATCTCGAAGCGCGACTGCTGGACCGCAGCCAGTCGTTCAGGCGTGAGTTGATTGGCGGCGGAGAGGAATCGCTCGAGTTCAGCGGTGATCGCCAAGCGATGCCGCCGCGTGGTCGCGGGCGCACGCGTCGAAACAGTCGAGTCAGTCGGCTTGCAGTAGACAGCTCCGGCAGCGGCGAGATACTTGAAGTCCATTCCGGCCTGGAGCAGCCGCAGGTAAAGCTCATGCTCCTGGCAGACCGGCTGGTCTGTCTTCCAGCCCCCAACGCTCTCGAGGGCTGCTTTGCGCCACAGAGTGGCCCCGGTCTGGGGTAGCCACCAGCGTGCCAGTAGGACCCATGGGTCCCGCGGTTTAGGGATCTCCAGAACTTCGCGTTCGCCGGCCGTTGTCTCCAGGACGATGGGCCCGTAGAGCACATCGATCGGAGAGTGCCCCTCCAGATCTGCGACCTGAGCAGAGAGCTTGTCCGGTAACAAGTAGTCATCGCTGTCCAAGTACTGCAGCCATGTCCCGCCGCTGAGCGCGAGCAATCGGTTGCGGGTTGCTCCGCCGCCGGCGTTCTCCTGCCGTTCGAGCCGAATGCGATCACCGAAGGCGGAAAGGACACGGACGCTGTCATCGGTGGAGCCATCATCCACAACGATGACTTCTTTGTCCGCGTGCGACTGCGCGAGCGCGCTCTCCACTGCACGCGCCACAGTGCTTTCGGCGTTGTGGCAGGGAATCAGAATGCTGATCCGCATGGGCGAGATCTTACTCGGACCCGTGGTGAAGGGATCAAGTCTCGGCTCGGGAGTCGGTGGTGCACGTTGTCAGTTGGGCGAGTTGGCCAACGTTGATCGGTCAGCGATGATGAGTGGATTGAGATCGGAGTGGAGTTTGAGGAGAAAGCAGCCGTGCAGGGTTCGGCAGTTGACCGCTTTCGGGGCTGATAGGCTGCCTCGCCTGGGAGAAATCGACGCTCAATTACCGCGAAGAGGAGAAACTGATGTCTCGACTATCGTCCCGGGGCCCGCTGGTGACCACTTTGGTTTGTTTCTTGATGGCTTTACCAGCCTTAGCCGGCAGCGGGGTCGGAGCGGAGTTCCAGGTCAACACCTTCACTCTAAATTCCCAGCGAGCGTCCTCGGCTGCCGCGGACAACGACGGCAACTTCGTCGTTGTCTGGCAGAGCGGGGGTCAAGACGGTTCTCTGCTAGGCATATTTGGCCAGCGCTACGAAGCGACCGGCGATCCTGTTGGCAGCGAGTTTCAAATCAACTCGTACACACCGGACCGTCAGTCCAGCCCCTCGGTCGCCTCAGACGGAGTTGGCAACTTCGTCGTGGTGTGGCAGGACTATTTCTTGGACGGCTCAGAACGAGGGGTGTTCGCTCAGCGCTACGACGGTGCCGGTAACCCGATTGGCGACGAGTTCCAAGTCAATTCCTATACCTCAGGCATCCAGGACAGTCCGTCGGTTGGCACCGATAGCGTCGGCAACTTCGTCGTCGTTTGGCGGAGCGATACTCAGGACGGCTCCGGCTTTGGCGTCTTCGGCCAACGCTTCGCGGCCACCGGGGCGCCCCTCGGGGGGGAGTTTCAGATCAACACCTACACCTCGGGCGGTCAGTTACGCCCCACGGTGGCCTCAGACAGCGCGGGCAACTTCGTGGTCGCCTGGGAGGACGATTCTCAGGACGGCTCGGGCAGTGGGATATTCGCGCGGCGCTACGACGCCGCAGGCGATCCGCTCGGTCGAGCGTTTCAGGTTAACTCTCACACCACCGGTGCCCAGCGCGACGTCGATGTCGCATCCACGGCCGCAGGCAGTTTTGTGGTCGTGTGGCGAAGCGATGACCAAGACGGTTCGGGGCGCGGCGTCTTCGGTCAGCGTTACGACGCGGCCGGCGATCCTACCGGTGCCGAGTTCCAGGCGAATTCCTACACGATTGGGGAGCAGGATCGTCCTTCCGCAGAGTTCGACGAGGCTGGCAACTTCGTGGTTACGTGGACGGGCGACCTGCAAGACGGCTCGGACAACGGTGTCTTCGGCCAGCGCTTCGACGCAGCGGGTAGTCGGACTCTGGACGAGTTCCAAGTCAACGACTTCACAAACAACAGTCAGTCAGGTTCTTCAGTTCTGGCGAGCCAAGCGGGAAGCTTTGTGGTTACTTGGTCGAGCTATCTTCAGGACGGCTCGAGCGACGGCGTCTTCGGTCGCGTCCTTGAGACTATCTTTGTCGATGGTTTTGAGTCTGGCGATACTGCAGCTTGGAGCCAAACGGTTCCCTGAACCAGCTCGGCCCCGGGGCGTGCCTCCTGTCCTGAGAGGTTGTAGGGAAGCGGCTGAGCGGATGTCCCAGCGGGGCGATGAGGAAGCTCGCAAGACGTCGGGAGTCGGGCGTCTTACGGCCAGAGGTGAAGGCCGTGCATAGTGCGCTTTATCAAGCGCTCGAGTAGTCGCCCGCGGTGGTCAGGAAGGAGAGAAGCGTCGATGTGGAGAGCGTCGTCTCCAGGATCCAACTGCAAGGTCGCCGACTCGCTGATCTTGCTCTCCCAGCTCTCCTGAATCGCGTGCCCGAAAGTCGTCTCGCCGGCTAGTGTGGCCTCTCTTCGGGTTTCCAGTCTTTGTGCGATCTGGCCAGGACTGCGATACTTGTAGTGGCGGTAGGGAATCCGATCCGGATGGGCTAGCCCCATGTGTCGGGGCCAGGCTTGTTCGCCGCGCCAGGTGAGCCCACGCCGATAGCGAAAGAACCGGGGCTCGGAATTGACGGCTTGATAGTGCCTTATGCGTGGGAGAATCTGCGAGATCGGGGCGGAGAAATCAATCTCCCGAACGTCTGCCCAGGTCAGGAAGTACTCGACGGCGAGCCCCCATAGGACGTGGTAGGGCGGCTCGACACGTGGGAGCCAAGCGCGGGGGTCGGCGGCGTAGAACTCGTCGGCATCGAGCCTGCACCACCAATCGTCCGCAGAAGACCTGCCCTCGAACTCGTTGTAGACTCGGTTCCGCAAGTCATTGCTGAACGGTATGTCCTCCTGGCGCCAAGGAACTATCTGGTCGTTAGCTAGGGCGCGCACGATCTCCCAAGTGCCGTCGGTGCTGCCATTGTCGTAGACGTAGATTTTGTCCGACCAACGACTTGCTTCTTGCAGGCAGTGCGCGACGATGTCGGCTTCATTCTTGACCAGGCAGATGGAATAGACCTTCAAGACTCGATACTCCGTGAGCTCACCTTTTCTTGAGACTCTTCGGCCCGCTTCGAGAAGTGGTAGATGATCGTCTTGGCGAAGGCCTCGCGACGAACTCCAAGAGCCCGCAAAATGGGCCCCAACAAGAAGAAGGCTCGCGACAGCAGAGAGGGCGGGGATGCGACCTGGACGCCCGCAAAGAACGAGAGCCGAAGTCCTGCCCTTCTAGCCAACTCAAGAAGGACCGCCGGCTCGTACCAGGCGACGTGGTCCGCGCTGTCGACGAAGACGGATCGCCCCAAGATGTTCTTCAGGATCACGTTGGCGTACCAAGGATTCGGGGTGGTCAGCACCGCTAAGCCGCCTGGATTGAGCATTTCGGCCACGGATTCGAACAGCCGGAGCGGCGAGCCGAGGTGTTCGATCAGTTCTCCGCAAACCACAAGATCGAACGTCTCCGGAAGCGGCGAAACAAGAAGGTCGTGGCACTGAACCTCGTATCCCGCGGCGATAAGCTGTTGGATCTCGTCCTCCAGGATATCGACTCCGACGCAACGATCCGCCGTTCGCGCCAACTGACCATGTAGCCAGTCGGCGCCGGTTGTAGCCGCCATGCTGTGCTCGACGCACCCGACATCAAGGACTGATTTTCCGCGCGCCAGCGAGCAGACATGGCTAACCCGGTCTCGAATGAGCTCGCCGCCGCGCGCCTCCTCGAGGATCTGTTGGCGTACCGCTGCCGTTTCGGCGGCGTTCGGATCCAAGGAAAGGCCACGCCAGTCGAGATCGCTGTTGTTGCCTGCGGATGCCATGAGGGACGGTTGTCGGCCGCAGTCAACCGAGCTCAGTTCGTTGGGGTTCGGCAGACCAGAGCACATGGACCCCATCGTCGGTGAGGTGCGTGGGTTCTAGGTCCTGCAGTCGGCTCGGCAGCAGTGGGCCATCCGGCTGAGAGAATCTGGTCGATCTAACGAACTCGTCCCGTACTCGGTAGCCATGGTATCCATAGCGCTTCATCGAATCAGTTAGGGCCGCCAGGCGCTGCGATGAGGCGAGCCGCGGGTGGAGTTCGACGATCAAGTTCGCGATACGCCGGTGACGGAGGAGGTTCGACATCCCGACAAAGGCTTCGACTTCGTGCCCCTCAATGTCCATCTTTAGGAGGTCGATAGAGTCAAGGCCGAGTCTGGCGCACTCGCTATCAAGGGTACGCCCGTCGACGACGACGGTACCCGAGGGAGAGATCGTGCCCCATCCTGAGCGCCCTTCGTCGTCCCCACGAGGGTCAAACTCCAACGGTCCGTTCCGATCGGAGATCGCGATCTGGAGAGGCAGCCAGTTGTCCAAATTCGCGGCCGCTCGTGTTGCCTCGAGAAAGCGAAAGTTCCTCGGCAAGGGCTCGTATGAGACGACTCGCCCTCGGGTGCGGTGAGCGGCCAGGATCGAGAAATAGCCGCTGTTGGATCCGATGTCCAGAACGCAGCCCGTTGGCTTCAGCAACGCGAGGAAGACCTCCGTCACGGCGGCCTCGTGGACCCCCCAAAGGAACAGCTGCATCGAGCTGTGACGGTCCTGCGGATCGACTACGAACGGTGAGCCGTCGAATTCACCGACGAACTCCTCGGGAGATCCCGCCGCCCGCCACGCAAGCTGAAACGCCCTATGCCTGCCTTTGGGAAGGACCCGGACGAACCGGCCGAACCGGCGCAGGAAGCGGGATTGGAATGGTGTGGCCTCGCTGGTCGACATCGGTACCCCAGCGGGAGGCTAGCTGTACCAGCCTGACAAGTCACGTTGGACGAGTGTTTCGAGTCGCTGAATATCGGCTCGGAATCTCTCTCGAAGTGAAGCTCGCAGTTCGAGATCCATCCGCGGTCTTGCCTGCTCTTGGTTGGAGACCCTCTCCGCCAGATCTCCAGCACGACGCCGCCAGCGCGGAGGAACATGTCGATGCAGGAATCGGCCCAGGGCCGGATTCGAGCGGAGGAACTGACGAGCACCGACATTGCGGATGCGACGTGCGGCGTTGACCACCTCAAAGTCGGGCTCAAAGTCTGGATTGACCTCGAGGAACTCCAAGACCTGCCGGAAGGCCTCGCGAGGATTGCGGGCGAGGTCGTCGAAGAGCAGGAAGCAGAGCGCCTCCCTCGGAAAGGTCTGAAGGTAGCGAGCTACCTGTTCAGCGTAGCTGGCGACCCGGGTGTAGAACACGTTGCAGTCGACCAGGACACGTTGCGGAATATGGCCGCCCGCGAGGCGCTTAGGTTCAGCGGCGAGTGCTTCACTTATGTCGAGTAGATCTTCCGAACCATTGGCGACGTTCATGTGAAAGAAGGATTGAACGGCGTCGACCGGATTGCGCAGAATACAGAGGATCTTGGCGGTGGGAGAGAAAACTCTGATGTTCTCGGCGGCGGTCTGCGAGTAGAGATAAAAGACCGAAGCTTCTCCAACCACGGTTTGATCGCTCGCCGCGCGAAAGATCGCTTGATACTTCTCTAGGTCCTTGATGCCGCCGAATTCGGGCGCCCACTCGAGGTCGGAAGCGAAGTAGTGCGGCTCTTTGCGCGCCATGAAGATGTCGGGGTGTTGCCCGAGATAGACGTTCATGGAGGACGTGCCGCACTTCGGCGCACCTACTAGGAAGAAGTTTGGTTGGCGCATACATGAGGGCCCGCAGGTTCGTTTACTGCGACGCTGGTGGGTGGCCATTATGTCCCGGGCTGGCATGCTCTCGCCGTCTACGTCCGCTTCTAGACTCAAGGTTCCACAGCTGGCGTGGACCGGCGAGTTTCTCCCGCGATGATTGCAGGGGGGGTGAAGTCTCCGGTTTCTTGTTCTTGCGAGAGTTGTGGTTCCGGGTAAGATGCGAGCACACTTGGCTCAGGAGTGCCCTGATGATGTCCCCAGCGCCAGACGCCAAATCACCGCTCCTCACCGTGGTTTGCCCAAGCTATGACGAGATCGAAGTCATCGGGCTGTTCTACAGCGAGTTGAGTGCGGTGCTGCAGGGCCTCGAAGGACTGAGATACGAGATAGTGTTCGTCGAAGATGGCGGTTCCGACGGAACCCTGGAGAAACTCAACGAGATCGCAGAGGTTGATTCTCGCGTCCGAGTCTTCTCGCTCTCGCGCAATTTCGGCCACCAAGTGGCCCTCAGCGCAGGGCTGGACGTTGCTCGGGGCGACGCGGTGGTGATGATGGACTGTGACCTGCAGCACCCTCCGGTTCTGATTCCGCAGATGGTTGCTCTGTGGGCGCAGGGCTACGATGTCGTGTCGACGGTGAGAACCGCCTCCCGAGGGACTCCCTGGTCGAAGAGAGCCACCTCGCGAGCCTTTTACTGGGCGATCAATCGCCTCAGTGACACCGAAGTGGTACCCGGCGCGTCAGACTTCTGCCTTCTTTCGCGACGTGCGGTGGAGAGCCTTGGGAAGATGCCCGAGCGTCACAGATTCCTCCGCGGAATGGTCGCGTGGCTGGGCTTCAGGCGCACATTTCTCCCCTTCGAAGCTCCTGAGCGCGGGGCGGGCACATCGAAGTACTCATGGACGCGGATGGTGAGCTTCGCTCTAGACGCGATTTTTTCGTTCTCGGCCGCGCCCCTGAAGTTAGCAACAAAGATGGGTCTGGCAGTGGCAGTGGCGGGGATCGCCTACTTGGGCTACATCCTCGTGAGGTTCTTCGTGCTAGGCGATCTCGTAGAAGGGTGGGCATCTATCCTAAGCGCAGTGCTGATACTTGGCGGGGTACAGCTCGCCTTTGTCGGTCTGATCGGCGAATACCTGGCGCGAGTCTTCGAGGAAGGTAAGGAGAGACCGCTATATCTGCTGAGGCAGACCCCCTCGGCCGACGCTCAATAGCCTCGGAGAGCGACTTATGTGACCGAGTCTAGCGAAAAAGCCCTTTTCTACGAGCGAATGGGGGATCGCTTCGAAGACGCTCTTTCCGAGTACGACACCAGGCGCCGGATCCACGTCCTCGTGGATCAGTTCCTGTCAGACGAGATGGTCGCAGGCAAGAGCGCGCTCGATGTCGGTTGCGGTTTGGGCTTCTTCGGCGAGCGGTTGGCACAGCGCGGCGCCCGGGTGGTGGCGTGCGATATCGGGCTAGGTCTAGTGCGAAGGTCTACTCAGCGCGCGTCTTGCTCGGGGGTGGTCACAGACGCGCTGCGACTGACCGAGTGCTTCGGTAAGGGGCGGTTTGATCTGGTCGTTTCGTCCGAGTGCATCGAACACACGCCGGATCCCAAGAAAGCTCTCGAAGAACTGGCTGGGGTAGTTCGGGAGGGTGGCTACCTGGCCCTATCAACCCCCAACGTGGTGTGGTATCCGATCGTCTGGGCGGCAACACAGCTGAGGATTCGCCCGTTCGCGGGTTACGAACACTTCAGCTCATGGCGCTCGGTGCGGATAACGCTCGAGAGTTCGGGCATCGAAGTGCTAGCGGAGTATGGTCTCCACCTATTCCCCTTCCAATTGCGACTGGATCGTGCGTCCCGGTGGTGCGATGAGCACCTCCAGGGTCTGAGGGGGGTGATGATCAACCTCTGCGTGCTGGGGCAGAAACTACCGCGAAAAGACGCGTAGCCATCGGGAGGCGCATCACAGATGCTTGCTAGTGGCTTTCGTCGGCCGGGTTTACGTTCCTGTTTTCTCTTGATTCCGGCGATCGCCCTAGGCGCGTTCGTCTTCTTGCCGGGTTCCCTCGAGCGACACTGGTTCAGCGATGACTACGGCCTAGTCTATGGGCTTGAGGGCAGACCGGTGCCGTCGATAAGTGAGGCGCTAAGGCAAGGCGGCGGTGGGAAGCTCTCGATTCATCGCCTCCTGTGCTATCCCTTCATCGGCTACGTCGGGGGAGCTCTCGGCCCGCATCTGGGCGGTCTACTGCAAGTTGGTCTTCACTTGTTGGTGGCCTGGCTTCTCGGTCTCTTGTTGTTGAGGCTCGATTGGCCGCCGGCCAGCTCTGCTCTCGCGGTGGCTCTGTTCGCTGTCTCGCCTTGGAGTACGCAGCCGGTGGTCTGGTGGTCTGCGGTATGCACCGTCGTCTCCACGGTTCTGCTCATGTGCGCCGCTCACGCCTACGTGAGCTGGTCTATGAGCGAGCGCAGGAGCTGGTGGTGGCTGGCGAGCGCGCTGCTGTGCATGCAGGTAGCACTGACTTTCTACGAGTTATGGCTAGCCGCCTATCCTCTCTTCGTGGGCTTGGAACTCTACCGCCGCCGCGGATATCGGGCCGACCAGAAGGCGGCCTGGCGAAATGACACTTGGGCCGCCTTGGCGCACTCCTCCATCATGTTGATTCCGTCTCTGGTCTACGTGACCTTTTTCGTCCTTGTCGGTCACGGGGCCACCCACAGTCCGAGCTTCAGTCTCTCTCGGGTGCCGGTCGTACTCCTCTCGATTCATCTGCGCGTCTACCACTGGTTCGCGGACACGCCGTGGGTCCTGGCTCTGGACAAGGGGCTGACGACCCTCAGATCCGGGCCCGGAGCGTCGGTGCTCCTTGCACTGATCTTGGTCTCTGTGTTGATCTTGCGCCAGAGGCAAAGAGTCAACCGATCATTGGCCTCCGCGAACGCGACGATTCCCGTTGCCGCGGCGATGCTTCTTTCCTGGGGGTGGTTTCTGGGTTCTCGTCTCGTTTTCCTTGCTCAGGCAGGCGTAGCCACCCATACACGTCACAACTACGGCGCGGCCATCGCGGCAGCTATCGCGTTTGCCGCGTTGCACAACTACGCGAGCCACTTCGTCCGGAGCGGGCCACTTGGCAGAGGACTGTTGTCTACGAGTTCGATTTTGGTGCTGGGCGTTCTCTCGCTGACTACAATGGGCATTGCCCAGGAGAGCGAGCGCAACTCCAGGGCCGAGCAGGACACCTTCGAGCAGGTTCTCCCAGCGGCGTTGTCCGGGGACGTAGGCAGCACCGTCCTTGTTGTTGGGACCCCGAACCCGCGGCGAACCGAGCTGGCCTACTACTCTGAGGAGCAGGGGGTCTGGCTCAACTACCGTCTCAAGAAGGCGGCGCCGGGTACTAGTGCCTATGTGCTAGACGACGTGACGCGAGATGGAGACCGGTGGGTTTTCACGACAACCAGGCGTCGTGACAGCAGCGCAGGGCAGAACAGGATACAGCTGCCACTGGAAAAGACCTTGATCTTCCGCTGGGTAGACGGCCGTCTCGAGCGAGACCAATCCAGCGCCAACTAACTCCGCTCGACGCGCGCGGAGCAGGCACGACCTGCCGATTGCGATTCAGGGGCAAGCCTCAACGCCATCCGGAGGAGAGGTGAAGCCGAGTTGGCTACGAGGCTCGACTTCCCTCACCGGGATATCAGCGATAGATGACGCGAACTGTTCGCTCTTTAGCGGTGATCTCTTCCGCCCCGACCGGAGGTACGGCCAGCCCCCATTGAATCTCGATCGAATGGGGTCCAGGGTTCACCGGGTGATAGACCCAGGTCATGCAGCGGGTCTGGATGGCGGCCTCCAAGCTCGGAGATAGCACGACCGAGCCCGGATTGAGGATTACTTCGCCGCCTTGGACGCCCGCGTCAAGCACGGCCTGGACCTTCACACCGGAGAGCGTGGAGCTGCTTAGCTCGGAGCAGAAAGTGACCTCGACAATGCTCCGCTTAGCCAGACCGAAGCTCACCTTGCTGTTTTCAAGCCTAGTGGGTATGTCCGAGTCGTAGGTGGTCACTTCGTTCGTAGCCTTGAAACCGATGTGGCCGATCTCCTTGCCGGTGAACGAGATGACCTCGGCGAACGCTATCGAAGGCGCGAGGAGCGCCATTATGAGGAACGCAGTGGGAAGGCTGCGGCTACCGATTCGTGCTCTTGTGATCATGTGTCTCTCCTCCACGGGATATTTCAAAGTCATCAGCTGTATACGAGCGAGGTCAAACCGATGTTGACCGATCCATCTCGCTGCAAGATATACGCCAGAACAAGAAGCTAGCGGCCGAATGCCTCGGACTGTTGATATTACACAAGAACTGACACATACTGTCAGTCTGGCTAACAAGGGGTGGCTCATGAAGACAATCCGAGCCGGGAATAACAGTCCAATGCGTGCTCGACCCCTCGGTTCCAGCTGAAGCACGCCGCGGTAGGCGCCCGCGTTTACTCGATGTGCCTCAGACGCAAGATCACGACGCTGCGAGAGATATCTCAGGTCTGACGCTCGAAACCGAGTGAGACAAAGAGAGGCTGCAGTCGGTCTTCAATTAGCTTCGCCTCTTCGGGTTCGACGTAGTCGTCCCACCGTACGGTGCTCGGTGCGACGCTGTCCCAGGCTCGCTTTTTACTACCCGAAACAAGGCGCGGCAACATCGCGTCCGGCTTGAAAGGCTCCCCGACGAAATCGCAGGCGGTCCTCAACACTGGTCGCGGGTCGACGGCGAAATCCTCGTAACGAACCCTCATGAAACGGCTCGGATTCTTGCGGCCAAAGCGCAGGGCCTGTTTCACGCGATCCCGGTACGATCGGCAAAACTCCTCCGGCGACACCGAGAGCCATCGGAGCTTCGACTCGGGCGATCCGAGAGCGCGACCTTGCTGCAGACGCTTGCGATAGGAGCTGTACACGTTCACCGGATGCCTGTAGACGAAGAACACCGAGGCGTCGGTAAACGACGCCCATATCTCGGGAATCTTGAGGGAGTGATCGGGTGTCTTCTCTAGCATCCTGTGCGCTCCGCGCGCCCGAGCGGAGTAGTAGAAGAACAGGCGAGCCGCGTGATGGTGCCCGCGCGCCTGCCACGATAGCCTACGAACGGCGAAGTTGCCGGACGAAGATAGCCGTTCTGCAAGCTTTCGAACAACCGTCGACGCCGCTGGTACTTGACTAAGCGTTTCCACAAAGTCTGTGATCGCCGTCTCGTTGAAGCCCATGAACTTGGCCTGCCGATTGCCTTGCTTCGGCTCGATCCGCGCAAGCGCTTCCGGGGCAGTAAATGCTTGCGACTCCAAGGCATAGGAGCCTAGCGGCAGAGTACGGACCCGAAATGTCGGATGCCGCTCGATGCAATGAAAGAAGACCGTCGTACCAGAGCGCGGGACGCCAGTGACAAAGACAGGTCGCGAGCCTGCCTGCTGCCGGGAGATCTCGGATGCGAGCGCCGGCCGGCAACCATCGATCGAGTCAATCACCTTGCTACTAGGAGTGCCGGACGGGTATGACGTGCGGTCAGACCTCATGGGCAAAGAGTAGCCTAGGCGAGCCTGGAATAGCATTCTAGGGTGTGATCGACCACTCGGTTCCAGCCGAAACACGCCGCGAAGCTGCTGCACTCGGCGGCCGAGAACACCAGCTCATGGCGAAGGAACCTGGTTAGGGCCTGCTGGATCTCGTCGACGGTCGGTTGTGCGACAAGAATCCCACTGACTCCAGGCTCGATCGCCTCGCGAGCTCCGCCCTGATTCGCTGCCAGGACCGGCGTGCCGCAGGCGTTCGCTTCGAGATAGACGATGCCGAAGCCCTCAACTGATGCTTCGGAACACGAGGCGGGCAACAAGAACAGGTCGCTCGAACCATAGAGTTCGACCAGAGCTTCGTCAGGCACCCGCCCGAGAAAACGCACCCGGTCGGCCAGCCCTAGCTCTTCAGCCAGACGCTCCAGAGACGGTCGTAGGTGGCCCTCGCCGGCGATCCGGTAGATGAACTGATGATCGGCCTGCAATGGCGCCAGCGCGCGAAGTACCTGATCAACGTTCTTCCGCGGCTCCGAGAGGCGGGCGACGGTGAGCAGCTGCGCGGGTCCATCGCGGGGCCTTTCGGGTCGAGAAGACTCGAGAAAGCGAGTGGCGACGCCGACGTAGCCGACTGAGGTTCGATCAGACGGAACGCGAAACCTTTCCAGCAGGAGGTTGCGGGTGAACTCGCTATTGCTGATTGCATGTCCCAGACGTGGGATGGCCCGCTGCATGAGGCGCTTCGTCCGCCAGCGCGAGAGGAGAAGGTCGAGGCGGGAACTCCAGGGCAATCCGTAGCGGTCGCCCAAGGCCAGGGGAGCGATCGCGTTGGGCTGCAGAAGATCGTTACCGTGTGCCGAAAGGACGACTGGACTCGCTGCGAGGGCCACCCAAGAGTAAGCCGCATTGAGGACGTGCCAAAGGTCGAAGTCTGGGGCGCGATCGCGAACCAGCTGCCGATCGTCGGACCAACTCGCCGCCAGAACCGGTTCGACCCGTGGGTCGGGCGATGGCTGGGAACCCCGTTTGGTGAACACGGTGACCGCCACCCCTCGCTCGCAGAGCCCGCGGAACAGCTCGTCGGCGTAGGTCTGCATGCCACCGATCTCCGGAGGAAACTCGGGCGCCACAAGGGCGACTCGAAACGCCCTGGGGCTCGTCATGTTCGCGTAGGCTCCGCGCTGCGGGCCCGCTGGGCTTCCGAAGAGTTGGAAACATAGGGAACGAGGAGTCTCCTCATGAGGCCACAGGCGGTCTGAGGTTCTCGCGGCCTATACCCTGGCGCACGAGTTGCCTAATCCCCTCGCTGTACAGACGGTGCCGGATCGGGCCGGTGTAGTGGCGGCAGGAGTGCTGCTCAACCCAAGGCCCAGTGTGGACATCGTATTCTGTCGGCAGGAACTCGAAGCCGGCAGCGCAGCAACACAGGCCGATGAGGGTCTGCTCGATCCTGTGGTGGTGGCTCATGATCCCCGGCAAGGCGAGAAAGGACTCCAGGCGGTCGAAATCCATCGTGCGGCGGTGAATCAACCCGAGCCCCGAGTTGATGTTCTCGACGAAGTCGAACGAGAGGCCCTCGCGCGCCGTGTCCATGGAGATGCTGTAGCCATAGCGCCAGTCCCTATTCAGCGTGTTCAACTCGTAGCGCGGGTCCTCGATTCGATCGATGAGCGCCTGCGGCCGAGAGAAGAACAGGACATCGCTGTCGAGCAGAAGCATCCGCTCGCCGGTCAAGAACGCGGCGAAGTCGAAGACTTTGAGCGCCAAGGGGTTGGTGTTGCGAAAGCTCTGAGCGCGGGGGTAAGGCTTCAAGAGAGGCGCGAGCCGGGAATCCGCATCGGACCGAGCAACGATCCGAGCGTGTGTGCAGTGTTCAGCAAGGATGTCGAGCGTCGAGTCATCCAGTGAGCCATCGTCGTGAATGCAGAGTCGATAGGCTCGACCGCTGTAGCGGTAGAAGGATTTTAGTACCCACAAGAGATTCAACCAATCCCTACTCGAGGTCAAGACGTGGATCTCGCAGCCGTCGTCATCGGCGGGGGCGATCGCCGGCATGGCCAGGATCCGGTGTCGAACCACGTCGCGATAATAGGCGGCCCGAAGCCCGTCCCCGTACTTCTGACGGATTCGCAGATAGAGCGCCCCCGGCGTCAGCCTCATGAACCCTCGGTCCCGAGATTCCAGAGAGTCTCCGGCTTTCCGTAAAAGCGCAGGAAGGTTCGCGAGTCCTCGAGAACTCGGCTACCGACCTCCTCCCTCAGCTCGGAGCTCCACACAGGACGTCCTTGAATCCTTCTCGTCAGGAGAGGCCTGGCCGCCGTTTTGAGCCAGGTTGGCGCCAGTGTGCCGAGAGCACGAAGTGATTGCGAACGCCGTGCCGCCCGCAACGCTCCGCGTTCGACCATCCTTCCCTCAGACTCGTTGCGCACAGAGTCGAACTGGGAAGGAGAGGCCGCAACGTCCACTCCTAGGAACCGGAGGCAATCGCTGACGGTTCGCGCTGGATCCCGGCGCATCTCTTCCAGGAAGAGGACGAGGATTCGATCGTCTGGGAAGTGGGATCGATAGGTTTGAATCTGGAGCCAGTAGCAGCTCGTCTCGATCCATTGGGGGTGCTGTCCCAGAGCCTTTTCGAACGAGAGAGCCTGCCTGCCCCAGCGTCGATAGTGGAGCCAGTGGGACTCCAAGCGCTCAAAAGGGTCGCGAACGATGTAAATCAGTTTGGCCCCCGGCAAGTCGGCGTAGATCCGACTGGCAGTCTGGGGGAAGATAGTGGCCTTCGAGTACCGCGTCGACGCTTCGCCGATCGCAATCGCGTCGCCAGCCTGCGCATAGTGCGCTCTGTACCAGTTGGGACCTTTGGCGTAGTTGCGATCGTCGTTGAAATAGTTCGGCTCTTTCGGCGTGCTCAGGAAAACTTGGGGGTGCTTGCTCAACGACGAGGCTAGAAAGGTGGTGCCGCATCGCATCGCTCCCAAGATGAGGAAATTGGGCTTCATTGGCGCATCCCGCGGGCTAGAGCTAGGAGCTTCGTCAATGGCTGCAGGACGCCGCGGAGCCGGCCCTTGATCCTCACCAGCAGCTGAAAGGCCCTTCCGCTCCGCCCGATCCCCTTCTTTAAACGCCATCTTATGAAGGCGCGGTGGAGCCGGCGAGCGCTTTTGCTCCGCTGAGGCAGCGTCCGATAGTACCTGTTGTAGAAGCGCAGCGCGGCGTTGAAGGCTTCGAGCCGTTCGGGCGAGCGATCGATGCGTCCGGTGATGGCGTCCGTGGTGTTGAACGCGAAGACATCGAGCGGTTGAAGCTCCATCAGCACCTGGTTCTGGAGGCGCGAGAGAAGGGCTTCGGTCGTCGACTCGAGTGCCGCTGCCTCGAGCGCGGGGGCCATAACCTCGAGGGGTACTCTGAAGAGGAAAGGATTGTGGAGATTGCGCAGGGTCTGATAGCCGGGGCTTGCCGAATAGGTAAGGGCCCGGCTCATGCTGCCAAAGTCCACGGCTCGGATGCCGATCTCCGAAGCGAGTTCGTAGCAGAGGATCTTGGCTCCGGTGGCGAGAGACAGGAGGAGAAGGTCCGCGCCGAAGTCCTCCATATCGCGCTTGAGGTCATCCTTGATCAGGTCAAGGTTCTCGGAGTAGTTGCGGCCGTTCTCTCTGATTTGGTGGAAACGGAAGTTGGCGGCTTCGGGTAGGAAAGCGGAAGCCGCAGAGCGGTATCGGGGTTCTGTCCACAAACTCTCCAGAAGCGATGCCTCGGCACTGGCGAAGATCGTGCGACATCGCCCGAGAAGAGCATGCAACTCATAGTAGGTCCATTCGAAGAGGATGTTGGACGTTCGCGGCGAAGAGTTCCTCGCCAAGTGATCAGGGCGGCGAAACCTGAGGCGTGGTAGGTGCTCCCGCACTTTGGGAATGCTGTCGCAATAGTCCAGATAGTCGCCGCGCTCCAGTGCCGCAACGAAGCGGTCGTAGTGACGTAGCTCGAGTCCCGACGTGCTGGCCGCTCTCTCCACGGTGGAGGCTTCATTGGCGAAGTATCGGTACTTCGGAGGCGGTTTTCCGTCCTGAGCGTGCAGCAACCACCATGTCTCGCCGTCCCCCAGGCGGATGAAGGAGAATGCCGGGTTCGCGTCCAGCAGCCCAGCGAGCCCGCTAGCGGCTGCGCGCCGCTCGGCCGCTCTCCCAGGCTCACAGCTGGTCTTGTCGCTGTAGGTACCGGATGCCATTGGAGCCAACTTGCCAGCTTGGGTAGGAATGCTCGAGGCCTCGGTCGCGTGCGAACGGCTCAGAGCTCTCGCAGGTCTCCGACCTCGCAGGCGCACCGGGCGACCTTCTTGATCGCAGCTGCGCACTGGCGGATGAAGCGGTCGCTAACGCGGGTAAGGGCCGGAATGCTGACGAGCTGTTCGGCTAGTTCTTCGGCTACCGGGAAGGGGCCGAATCTGCGACTCTCATTCGAGTTGCCGCCCAGATAGCCGCCGAGTTGCGAAAAGTCGAGGTCGGTGAACAGAGGCGACTCGTGAAGGAGCCTGGCGTTGTCAGCGATTCGGGTGTATCGATCGGCCGATATCGGGACTCCCTCGGCCTGCAGGGCGCGGACGAAGGCCGCCCGGTTCCAACCTCCCGCGTGTCTAGGATGGTAAGTAAAGATGAACTCCAGCAGCCCACCGCGAGTCGCTTCTGGGTACGTAGAGATCGCCTGGACGGCAGGGCAATCCCTCAAGAGTTCGGCCAGCAGCGCGTAGTTGCGGCGCCTCCGGCGGTTGAGCTCTGGCAAGCGTGAGAGAGCTCCGTTTGCCAGCACCATGGCATAGAGATGGGGACGGTATTTCAGCCCTAGGGAGAACGGTCCGACATCGAACGACGCGGCCTGCTGGTGCCGCTGCGGTCGTCCGAAATGTCCGAGGACCAGCATCTTGTCGAAGAGCTTTGGGTCGTTCGTGGTCGCTATGCCTGCTTCGCCTCCCGAAACCGCCTTTGAGCCCTGCAAGCTAAAGCAGCCAACGTCCCCCCACGAGCCGACAGGGCGACCTTGATAGGTGGCCCCTGGAGCGTGGGAGCAGTCTTCTATGAGCGCGAGCTTGTGGCGGTCCTTGATCTCTACGAGCCGATCGAGGGCCGCGGGATTCCCCCACACGTGGACCGCGCAGATGGCCCGCGTGCGAGAGGTGATTCGTCGCTCGACGTCGTCCGGGTCTAGGGTCAGTGTCACCGGGTCGATGTCGCAGAAGACTGGATGGGCGCCACATTGAAGAATCGGCGTGGCGCTTGCCGGAAACGTGTAGGTCGGTACGATGACCTCGTGCTCAGGTTTGACCCCAACGGCAAAAAGCGCGCTATGAATCGCGGCGGTGCCGCTGTTCATGGCAAGCGCGTATCGCGTTCCCGCGCTCTTCGCAAAAGATCGTTCGAGGCGCGAGACTGCGTTTGCGCCGCCGGTTGCAGTGTGTTGGTCTCTTAGCGCGAGCTTCAGGATCTCCCAGATCTCGGCTGCCCTAATCTGTCGCCAGCGGTCCGAGAACCTTGACCGCACGGCTGCTTGACCTCCAGCAATCGCCAGGCGAGAAGAGGGGTGGCTACGGCCTAGTCCGCTGACGCCTACGTTGGGGGCCTCAGAGCCTAGAGCCATCAGATCCTCCGAGGTAGTGTCAGGCATTGGCGCGCTCGCGATGATACTGACTGACCGTAACGCCGTCGTAGTACGGATTCTCCGGGCCCACAGGCAGTTCCACGACGCTCCCGTTCAGCGCCGCGGTGTAGATGGCCGTGCATAGTTCGAGCGCGGAGCGACCCTCGTGCGCCGAAACTGGCAGTGGCTTGCCTTCGGATAGCGCATCGACGACTTGGCGGAGATACGGTGCGTGGCTGTTCTCCTGTTTCTTACGCTGGCGCGGGGCAAAGCCCGCCCGCCGAGCCACTCGTGTCGTGATCCTCGTCCACCTCGCGGGCCTGCGTGGGCGAGCAGATGGGAAGCGCTTCTCGAGTTCAGCCTGGACTTTCGCCAGGTGATGGCCATCAGCACTGCGCAGCGCCCATGGTCGGTGGACCGAGCAGAGATCACCAATGACATCCAGGACGGTGCTGGCTTGGTGCGCCAACATCGTTGCTGAGCAGCTCGCGATTGCGCCGCTCTGGAAAGAGATATTGGCCGAGAGGCTGTCCTCGGACTCCAGGTCCTCGTTGGTAGTGGTCACTAGGGCGCTGACCGTCCGGGCTTTTCCGAAGATGTACTGCAGCAGATCGAGCTGGTGAATCATCAGAGTCATCGTGACTCCGCCTCCCGCGATGCCCCATCGCCCCCACCAGCTCGAGCGGGTGCCCGGCTTTTGGTCAAACGTGCTGAACTGGTTGAGCCGGCCGAAGCGCAGCGCTCCTAGCAGTCCCTCGTCCCGGGCCCAGATTATCCGCTCAACAGTTTCGGAGAAACGAAGCTGATGCACCACTGAAAGCCTGCCGGGGTACCGTTCAGCGGCCGCGAGGATCCTGTCGGCAGACGCCAGCGAGTGTGCCAAGGGCTTCTCGCACACGACAGCCTTGCCAGCTGAAAGAGCGTCGATGACCAATTCTTCGTGAGCTGAGGGCGGAGTAGCGACGATGACGACATCGACGTCAGGCCGGTCGAGTAGGGCGCGATGGTCCGACAAGACATGAGGCACAAAGAACGAATCAGCGACTGCGCGGAGAGACCTCTCACTAACGTCGGCGACGGCAACGACGCGGGCTCGATCCGGCATTTGTTTCAAGCCGTCGAGGTGCTCCCGGGCGACCAGGCCGGCACCGATGACGCCGAATCCTGCCGGGCGTTCCATGAGTCGAGTCTAGCGCGACAGACACCACCGTGCTTCAGGCTGGATCGACGCCTCTTCCTCCCTCAGTCGCCTTGAGCTGCGCTCGCAACCGCACCTCGAGCTCTGGATCGATCTTGGGGGTCGGCCGCATCTCGAAAGACGCCGGCAACGGGCGGATCCTGCGGATCTCGACGCCATGGAGGTCGAGGAACGATTCGATACGAGTCGCGACCCTCGGAGGGTCTCTACAGAGCTCTTCGTAGGTCAAGGTCAAGAACCGGTTTGAGTTCATGGACCCGGAAACGATCGCTTGTTCGGTGGCGCGGATCTGCTCGATGACCTGGTGCTCGGGCGCGAGGTGCTTCAGGGTCTCCAGGTTTGGGGGTCGTATTGACCACCAGCGAGCGTAGTCTCCCCGGATCCTTTTCCTTGCAGCGAGGATCGAGACCGCGCTGGCCAGCTCATTCCTGGATATCACCAGATAGAGGGTTTCGGGGAGAAATTTCTGAAGCGCGGCGAGACGGAAGGCCGCCGGTAGATTCTTCGAGACGGCGGGTCGACCGAATGCTCTCATCAGCGCCCTGAACGAGCCGCGCATCACCTCCATCCGGCGAAGGTCGATGCGGTCGAGGGAGCATTCCTCGGCGGATTTCGGGAAGAAACGGTACCAATAACGCCAGAACTCGCTAACTCCTCGCGGCCCTCGGGTCCTGCCGGCATCGGACGAGTAGTCTGCGGTTCGTGGCCACCTGGTCACCCTACCGATCCTCTCCGCGAGAGCGGGCCAACCGAAGAGCGCGTGATGGAGGTTGGCGGTGAACGCGAGATCGTAGCTGGCGACGAGGAACTGGAAAAGCAGAGTCGTGCCGCTTCGTGGGGACCCCAGGATGACTATGGGGACGTACGGGAGAGGTTTCATCGAGCCGTCGGCAGCCCACTGCTCGAGTCGCTCTAATCTAGCGTTGAGTCGTTCCAGCATGAAGTTCGTGTGATCTTGTACTTTCGCGACTCGGCCCTTGAGTCAATCGTTCTCCGGCCGCTCAGTCAGCCAGAATCTGCCGCGGGGTGAGCGGGCTCCCGAAGCTCGCTCGAGCTGCTGAATCGCCCGCCGTCGCGCCTCGCGGCTGGTTTCGGGAAGAACCTTCCGTAGGCCCCGTTTGAGGCGCCGTTTCCGCCACAGCTCGACTGCCTCCAGCCACGGCGGTCCTGAGGCTCGATTGTTTCGAGTCTGCCCGAACTCGAGCAGGTAGCCGAGGCGCTCGAGAGCGTCGCCAGCCAGTCCTTCGAACGCGCGGATTTCGCGCTGTTTCAACTGGGAGCGATACTTGGCGGTGTTTCCCTGCATCAGCGGTTCCCCGAGGTTGCGCCACATGTCTGTCGTCGACGCCTCTGTACGAGCTCGGTCGCTCTCATTGAACGACAGCATGCTGGGCTCGAACTCGAGTCCCAGTCCCGCACAGAGGTGGCGAAGCGTTGGCTCAGGGGCCTCGACGAGATCCTCGTACTTGACCGCCACAATCAGATGTCGGGAGGCGTGATCGGTGCATACCTTCATGCAGTTCTCTTGCTCGTCCTGCCATTTCAGGGCGAGTTCTCTCCAGGTTAGTGCCAGGCGTCCGCTGTTCCGGAGGGAGAGGGCGACGTCGCGGCCGTCACGGTAGAGGTAGACGAGGCGGCTGGTCGGGAACGCCGCAGTCATGCCGTGAGTGAATCTCCAAAGGTCGTTCTCCTTGCACAGCCATGAGGTCTTCGATTCTGCACGAGCGTAGGCCGCGTAGAACTCGCCCACGATGCCGCACAGTGAATGGGACGGCGCCGCTGCTGCTATCGTGCCCGGGTCGAAGTGACCTTGCCAAGGGCTGAAGTGCGATAGCACAAGCTTCTTGCAGGCCTCGGCCACGCCCTCGCCGTATCCGGCCGTGTTGGGGTTTCCCAGTCGATCGACGAAGCGCCAGAGAACCTTTAGCATGTGGGGAGACGGAGGACCGCTGACCCGGCTGTGACGGTCGAGCATCAAACGCAAGACGTTGCTGCCCGATCTCTCGCTCGCGACGAGGAGGATCGGTCCTTGCGGAGTCTCGGCCATGGCTCGGGATTCGATGAAGAGTGTGTCTCGGCCGGACCGGGCTGGCCAAGCTAGCGAAGCAGCGTGGGGCTCCTGTACCAGCGGCGATACTTTCTGAGGACACGCCACCTCCACCGGCGAAACTCACTCCGACTCCTGTGCCGGCTCTTCGAATCCAAACCGGGCGCACCGCAGATGAGGTCCAGATCGTAGCCTAGGTGCCGCTGTAGCTCCAGGGCCGACCGCGGTAGATTGCGCTTTTCTCCGAGAGCAAGCAGCTCTTCGCCCGCCGATGAGAGCCCAAGCGCGCTAAAGACACTGCGAACAGGCGCCTCGAATTCCTTCTTGTACTGTCCGACGCTAGTGGTGGCTATTCGATCGTTCTTGTTGCTTTTCCACCCTCTTATTTGCCTCCCGCCGGCTCCCTCGGCTTGCAGCATGGCCGGATGGAAGGGCAGATCAAGAAAGGCGCAGAGGTCGCGGACTACTGGCTCAGGGTCCCTCGCGAGATCCTCGTAACGCAGTTCGTAGTAGCCGGGCATCTCGCGGTGACTGATTCCCGCCAGCGTGGCGCAGAACCAGCGAGATACCGCTCGAAACGGGGAGTGTCCTCGGCGCACGAGGGAGGCGACGCAGTCTCGTCCATCGCGGATGATGTGCACGAACTGCGCTCCGGGAAAGAGACGACGGAGATGAGCGAAGCAGAACACGTTGCCAGGGGTCTTCTCGACCCACCGCTGCGCACCGCACGTTTCCCTTTCCCGATCGAGAAACGCCTTCACCATCGTGCCGTAGTCACTGCTCTCCCTCGCGAGTTGGAACAGATCCTTGAAAGTCCAGCTGTAGTCTTCGAGATGAGTGAACAGCCTGAAACCGCTTCCAACGAAGTGGTTCGGGTAGCCATTCTCAAGCCAGTCACCAATGTTGCGTTCGAACGAAGCTGGACTCTCGAGTAGGAGTCTTTGTTTGTCGAAGATCGCGAGCTCAGGACCAGCGTACAGATCGGGATGTCGACTCAGGATGACCCTTAGCAGAGAGCTGCCGGCGCTGGGTGCGTTGCCCAGGATGATCGGCGTGGATTGGTCAAAGGCGGTCAACTTCTCATTTCCCACGTCCCCCGGCCGCGAGCTGCGTAGATCGATCATTCGACTTCGATGCCACTCCGCTAGCTCCTGAACAACCGCTTGAATCCTCCCGCTATTCGGGCCGCGTTCGCCTTGAGGCCCACTGGCCTAGCGGCGTGGCTCTTCCGAATAACCGCGTAGGGAGTCTGTCGGCCGCCGAGTCCGCGGAAGGCGTGCTCGATAGGCTCCATCACGGAGCCTTCAAAGTCGAAACGCGCGGCGACTCCAGCAGAAAACTTGATGGCCTCCCACATCGCCAGGCTCGAGGCGCCACTGCTTCGCAGGCTGGGCTCTGAACCGCCCATCAGGTAGTAGGCCGTCCCGTTGTGCCAGACGACGTAGACGGCAGCGTGGACTGTCCCTGAACGATCGCGCGCCGCCACGATCCTGCGGCCTGCATGGACGCGGCAGGCTAGATCGACCCGCTCGAGTAGGTCGGAGGGGATCGGATTCGCAAGTCCCTGTCGGCTAAAGGTCTTGTCGTTGAGTACCAGAAAAGCGTCGAAGCTGAGGTCCTGGTCGGCGACCAGGCCGCTCTTGCGCGCCCGGTTGATGCGCGACCTCGTCGTGCTTCTCATCTCGCTCCAGAGACGCTCCGGGTCCGACAGATCCGGCAGCAGATAGGTGTATCGGCTGGTCTGATGGAAGCCCCGCCAGTGAAACGGGAGCCAATTGGTGAAGTTTTCATGGAAGCGGTGCCGAAACCCGATGAAAGAAGGGAGTTGATCGATCAACTGGCTGATCAGCCGGTGCTCACGGGAGAGCCTCTCGGCGTACTTCGCCCCCGTGTCCGCGAAGAGTATCCCGAGTTTCTGCGTCAAGAGCGGCATGTCAATCACAAGGCCGCTCGGTCCCTCTTCGAAGACGATGGGCCAAGCAGCGGCGAGCTCGGAGCCACGCCCGACGGTCAGAACGGTGTAGGCGTCCGGCGCCACGGCGTCCAACCACCAGCGGTGGCAGTAGATGCTGCCCTGCCGGGACTGCCTAACCAGCTCCTCATAGAGGTCCTTGCCCCCTCGGGGCTCGTCCCTCGCGTGACCGTCGCCAACGTTCAGGGTTTGGAATTCCTTTGGTGTGTGGGTTCGACGAGTGGGGAGGAGACGCCTTCGGCGGACCAGGAATAGTCGACGCATACTCCGCCTCTTGGGTCCGTTGCCGACCTGCCGCTGCCGTAGTAGTCGCCGGCGTGGACTTCTATCAACGCTGCACCGGAGATCTTGTCGGCTAAGCCTCCGTTTGCCTTGCACTTGAGACTCAAACGATAGGAGCCCGGGTACAAGGGGAAGCGCGGGAAGGTACAAACTACTCGGGTGTTGTTCGAACCGACGTCGAGCCGAGCATCAACGACATCGCTCCGGCACTTGAAGAGGAAATGATCTCTCATGTTGAGGAAGGCCAGCGAGACCCAGAAGCCCGACACCTGGGGACGAGGCGTCTCGAGCGTCACGACGACCTGAGTCTGTTGGCCGGTTCTCGCCGCAGGTATCTGCTCGCCGGCAGAGTTGCGCAGCTCGATGGACGCAAACCTGACGTCCCCTGAGCCATAGCGGTCGGTCCGACTTCTTAGGTCGGGGTTATGAGCCGCCGAGCTTTGTCGCACGTAGATGTCGAGCGCTCGCGCAGTCTCGGTGTCGGCAACTACTTGGCCTTGTTTCAGTACCAGAGTCCGCTGACACAGCGCCTCGACGGCGGCGAGGTTGTGGCTCACGAAGAGGATCGTCGCCCCGGACGAGGCCACATCTGCCATCTTGCTCAGGCACTTCTGCCGAAAGGAGGCGTCCCCCACGGCCAGCACCTCGTCAATGATGAGAACTTCGGGGTTGAGATGGGCCGCAACTGCGAAGCCCAGCCGCACTCCCATTCCGCTCGAATAGCGCTTGACGGGGGTATCGAGAAAGCGCTCGACCTCCGAGAAGGCGACGATCTCGTCGAACTTGGCGTCAATCTCGCGCTTGCTCATCCCCAGGATCGCGCCGTTGAGATAGATGTTCTCTCTGCCCGTGAGCTCGGCATGAAAGCCAGTCCCAACCTCGAGCAGGCACCCAACTCGACCCACGATCTCGGCCTGACCCTCGGTCGGCTCGGTGATTCGCGACAGAACCTTGAGCAGAGTGCTCTTGCCGGCACCGTTGCCTCCGATGATGCCCAGAGCTTCTCCTTGAGCCACCTCGAATGAGATGTCGCGAATGGCCCAAATCTCTCGCGTGTCGGGAGTCTCGATGGGGTCCGGATCCCGTCTGCCCAAGGACTTCCGGGCCAGTCGAGAGATGCTCTCGCGAAGGGTCCGGTAGCCGACGGTCTCTCCGAGGCGGTACTTCTTGCCGAGGGCATCTACTCGGAGGGCGTAGCGACTCATCGATCAGACCAGGTCAACAATCGTGTGCTCCATCCGCCGAAAGAAGAACACTCCTCCGACCAGCAGGCAAACGACCATGAGCGACGAGACGAGCAGCAGCAAACCCGGCGGCTCGCCTCGACCGAGCAACGCCCATCGAAACCCCTCGATCACACCGGCCATCGGATTGAGTCCATAGATGGCTTGCCAGCGGGCGGGGATTACGGCCTGCGTCTCGTAGACAACAGGGCTGATGAATTGCCCGATAGAGATAATGAACGGAATGATGTAGCGCACATCTCGGTACAGGGCGTTGAGGGCAGAGAGCCATAGACCCGCCGCAAGCGAGGTCAAGACCGCGAGCAAGAGGAACAACGGCAGCGTCAGGATGCGCCATGTCGGCGTGAGGTCGTAGGGTCCAAGGACTGAGTAGCCGGCCATGATTACCAGTAGGACCAGGAAGGCGACGAAAAAGTCGATGAGCGCGCAAATCACTGGCGAAGCAGGGGCCAGCAAACGGGGGAAGTAGACCTTCTTGACGAGGTTCGCATTGGCGACGAGGCTGCCCCCGGACTGGGCCACCGACGACGAGAACAGTTGCCAAGGAAGGAGCGCGCAGTAGGTGGTTACCGCGTATGGGATGCCTTCCCCAACGGGCTTGCGGCCTATCAAGCTGAAGAGCAGATTGAACACCAGCATGGTGAGCAAGGGACGGATAATCGCCCAGCCGGCGCCAAGAACAGTCTGCTTGTAGCGAACCTTGATGTCGCGAAGCGATAGGAACCAGAGAAGCTCTCGGTAGCGCCAAAGCTCCTTCAGTCCGAGCGAGGGCCAACCCTGGTTGGCTTGAATGATCTGCACGACCCCCTTCGCTGGTCGGCTGGTTGTCCCGGGCGAAGCCGGCGCCTCATCGTGCCCAGGCTCTTGAGTCGGGTCTTCTTGAACACTAGTCGCGTCGCTTGTCACAACGTGGCCTCTGTGGCGTCGAGATGTCGGAACGAGGCGAGCCCGAGCTCTCGCATCTCCGTCGCGACCGTGGCTTCCAGCCTTGAGAAGCTCTCGGGGTCGAAGTGTTGGAAGTCGTGAGCCCTTCGTGGAGCGATGATCTCCAGACTCGAACACGCGCTTTCTATCTGGGTCCGCTGGGGCTCCCTGTCAGGGAAGAAAAATCGAACGACACGCTCGAGGGCCGTCCCAGGCTGGTCGACCAGATCTTCGTAAGCGACGTGGCAGGACATAGGGTGATCGCCGTCCAGAACCCATTTGCGGACGAAGGACTTCCAGAATGAGAGATGTTTGACGACATATTGATCCCAAAGACTTCGAGTGTCGTCCAAGCCCATCTGCTTCATGAAAAGGAAGTAGTTGGAGATCGAGGCGAGGAGAGGACTGCGGTATTGAACCAGGGTTGGGATGGCGTAGTCGTTGACCATGGAGAGTCCGAAGTCGTGGTTCTTCGAGAGGATCACGGCCGAGCGAACACGGTCGGCCGTGAGCTCGGGTTCCGGCCTCGAGCTCGCCAAGGCAGGGAGGCGCCTCGCAAGGCCCAGGCGGACCAACAACCTCTCACCGAGAGTCGGCGGAGGGAGTGGATGGGGGCGATCATCGCGCTCGAACTTGGGTGTGTACTTGAAGTCAGCCTCGACAAAGTAACCCTCGAGAAGACGGATCAGAAGGTGGTGGCCACTCCTTGGGAACGAGACTCCGCGGTAGTACCTCATCGGTTTCTTGGGGGTTGGCGGGCGGGAACCTGGATTGACGATGGTGGACGAGGCCCGCCACTGCGCTTCGGAGCGTGATTGTACCGGAACCCAGAGGGCGAGAGAGGAGGTTACCTTGGCGCAGCCGGGCCTACGGGAGACACGATGCTCGCAGGCCGAGGAGTCCTCGACCATATACTGGCCCGGCTTTGGCCAAGCCGCATATCTCACACTCGCCGCGATCCGATCGCGCCGGAGTCTTGATGATCAACCAGTACTATTGGCCGGACGTAGCGGCCACGGCACAACTACTTAGCGACCTCGGCGAGGATCTGGCGTCTGCCGGCCACTACGTGTGTGCGTTGGCTGGTCGGGGTAGCTACGCCGGTACCGGTAAGAAGCGGGCGCCGCGAGAAGAGCACTGCGGAGTTGAAGTAGTTCGTGTGTGGTGTTCCAGTCTTGGCAGGCATTCGCGACTCGGGCGGATAGCCGACTATGCGAGTTTCTTTGCGAGCGCGGCCTGGAGGGTGTGGCGGCGACCCGCTCCAGACGTTGTCATTTGCCTGTCGACGCCGCCGCTGGTCGCTCTTCTCGGTCTGCTCTGCAAGCGCCGCGGAAGCCGTTTCATCTACAAGGTCGAGGACCTCTATCCCGAGGTCGCCGTCGCCTTGGGCGTCCTTCGGGAGGGCGCGCTCTCGACCCGGATCCTGCGCTGGATCTCTAGGCGGGCGCTAGCTGGCGCCGACGCAGTGGTCGTCCTCGACAACGGCATGGAGGAGGCGGTGGTGAAGGCTGGCGCCGAGCGCGTGTGGGTCGTACCGAATTGGTCTGATGGCTCGGCCATTAGGCCGCAGTCGGCCTCGAAGAGTGGTTTTCGGAGCGACCACGATCTGGATCGCTCGTTCATCATTCTCTACTCGGGCAACATGGGCCTAGCCCACCGGTTCGACGCCGTGTCGCAAGCGGCCCGGAGCTTGGAAGGAACCCATCCGGACGTCCGATTTCTGTTCGTCGGCCGTGGCCCCCAGCGCGCCCGCCTGCAGGCGGACACGCGCGGCCTTGGAAACGTCCTGTTCTTCGACTATAGGCCGCGTGAGATGCTGAACGATCTCTACGCCGCAGCTGACGTACATCTGGTCACTCTGCGCGACGAGGTGGCTGGTCTTCTGTGGCCGTCCAAGTATCCGGCGGCGTTGGCCTCGGGGAGACCGGTGCTGCTGGTCGGCGGCGAGAACAGCACGATCTGGCGGGAGATTCTCCAGCGTGGCGTAGGTTGGTGCTGTGCTCATGACCCGGCCGACCTAACCGATGCCGTTCTGGCGGCGAAGGCCGAGCTGGCGACCAGCGACGAACGCCGATCCCGGGCTCGTGAGCTCTTCGATCAGCGGTACTCTCGGGAACTCACGTCGCAGCGCTGGGTCGAGTTGGTCGAGAATCTGGCGGCGCCCCAAAGTCGCCGGCACTAGAAAAACCACTCGCCGACGACGACGGTGTCGCCGTTCTCTAGCAGCACGTCATCGTCGGCCCCCTTGCGAACCCGTTTCAAGTTGACAGGAATGCGCAGCTGTGATCCGTCCGGCATTCGTCGGATGACGGTGACTTTACGCAGGTTGGCTCGTTCTGTAGCGCCTCCGGCGGCAGTGATCGCCTGAAAGACGGTGAATGCCTCGGAGCTTGAGAAGTCGACTGTACCGGTGGTCCTCACCGCGCCCGAGATGAAGACGCGATAGACCTGGGGTGGCGGCACGATCACGATGTCGCCTGGTCGCAGGGCCAGATTGAGAGACAGGTCGCCTTGCTCCACGAGGCGTAAAGCGTCGATCTGGATGCGCTCCTCGGTGCCTGCTCGGTTGCGCAGGATGATGATCGAGGTGCCCGAGCGAGCCCCGGTCACGAGTCCGCCGGCTTCGCCGATCATATCGAGCAGGGTCTTGGATCCGACCATCTGGTAGGCGCCGGGCCTGTTGACCGCGCCTTGAATCGAGATGCCGCGGCTCTGGAACTCCTTCACCAGGATCGAGACCTGAGGGTCGTTGACGAGTTTGCGCTGGGCCAACAGGTTCGCGATGGCTCGCTCGGCCTTCCGCAAACCCAAGCCGGCCACTCGCATGCCACCGACGAGAGGCAGGGTGATCGATCCATCGCGCAGGACGCGCGTCTCCCGAGTCAGCTCGGGAAGCCCGAAGACCTCCACTTGGAGCACGTCACCGGTGCCGATTAGGTACTGACCGGAGTCTGGGTCGGGCGTAGCGATTGACGGACCGGGTGCGATCGCCGGAGCTGCTTCGGGCGGTGCCGGGGCTGCCAGCGGTGTCGCAGGGCCTCCGCTCGAGGAGCGGATGCGAACGAAGAGCCAGTCCTCGCTCGCGGCGACGGAGTACGAGCTCCTCGAGCGCGTGCGAATATGGACGCTTGTGGCGGGCGCGGCGGCGCTGTTGTCGAGGAGCACTTCGACCGAGGCCACATGGCCTTCTGCGGCCACTAGGTTGGTCACGACCGGACTCGGGGCTGTGTCCTCGAGCGAGATGGTGATCAGGCCGTCAGCACGGCTATTGGCGAGCCAACGGCCGCGGCTGCTCATCGCTAGCGCGAGGACGGCGCTGCTGGGCTCGTTGGTCAAGGTCATGGACTCCAGGACCACGGCCGCGGGAGCCTGTGCCGAAGCCGGCGAGATACCGAGGGCGGTGAGGGCCATGGCGGCGAGCAATAGAGAGAAGCGCCGGAAAGCGGGTCCAGTGGATCTAGACGTTGAAGAGATTCGGTTCATTGTTGCGTTCTTATTCTCCGAGGGTTCGCTTCCCTAGCCCCAGGGTCCGCCGCTACTGTTGTCGAAAAGGCGGAAGTTCACACTGGTGCGGAAACGCGTCACTGTGCGATCGAGGCCCGGGAGGTTGGAATCGTACTCGGTCTCGGAGCCTGAGAGAGCGATCTGTGCGCGCCCGAGCTTAAAGGCCAGTGTTACGCCGCTGCCCGTCAGGTCGTCGCGTCGGTCGGATGGGCCTCCGGGACCGCTCCGGAAATCGAGCTCGCCGATCTCGTAGAAGACTCGCATGCTAGCCCTGGAGCCAAGTGCCACGCGGACCGCGGCAGTAGAGATGGTGCTCTCGAAGAAGGCGCTCGACTCGGCGAGGGAGAACGACAGGTTGTGCCGCTCGCTGAGTTCGAGTTGAATCGGCCCAACGGGGCGCAACGATAGGTCCAGAGATCCAGTCTGGCCGTCGAACGTGGCGAATGACCCGAGCGTCGTGGGTTCCACGGTGCGATCGACTAGCTGGCCGCGAGCGACGAAGCGATCGCTCGAGTACTCGAGTTCGATGAAGATGCCGTCGCCGGTGCTCGATCGATCGAAAGTCGAAACGGTGCCGAAATCGACCTCCGTATCTTCCACACCGAGGCCCAGTCGGAACTGATCTCGGATGAACAGACCGAAACCGGTCTGGAGTCTCGTCTCGTCGCGATCGAGACGGTCGAATCCGCCTCCGAGCGAGGCGTCGTCTTCAACCGACTGGAAGCTCAGAGTTTCGGCGCGAGCGAACCAGGCGATGCGCTTCCCGAGGTCCACCGTCAACTCAAAGGAGATCTCATCCTGGCGTTGGTTCACCCGTTCCTCGAGTTCACGACTGAAGATTCGCGAGGCCTCGGTGCGCTCGGCTGCGCCCTCGACGCCGATGCGGCCGAAGTTGCCAAAGAACCCGACTCCGGCTCCACCGTTCAGCCTTCTACGCTCGCCGTTGTCGCGCCACCACACGTATTCCGGCCGGATGTAGCCGCCGACCACGAGGCTACCGCCCAGCGGCAGGTAAGTGTCGAGGCCAGCGCCTAGAGAGGCACTGAGATCCGCGTCATTGCCGGTAGAGGAGCCTGTCGAGTCGCCGCTGACGTAGCTAAGGTTGCGAATGGCGAACCAGGGATTCGCGTAGAGCCGACCGAGCCTCCAACTCGCATTCTGCATCGCGGTTTCGAAGATGACCTGACGCGACTCGGCCGGGCCGCGAAAGTCACCGGCAGGGTTGTACTGGACGAACTGGGCCGCACCCGCGAGCGGGAGCAGCAGAAGAGAGATGATGAACAGAAGCGTTGCGCGATGCATTGGTCTCGTCTCCAGGTCGTCCGTGACACTCGGCAAGAAGTAGAACCAGGCTCGGTGCGGGCTGCGGGCCTTGAGCGGCTGTTCGAGGTCAGGCGTCTCCCTCGATCTCTTGAACATCGATGACTTCCACGTCGATCACCTGCCGGGGACCGCCGCTCGAATCGTCCAGAGCCTGCTCACGCTGCTTGAGGCTCTCGATGAAGCCGCTATCGTCGTCTACTGAAACCGCTTTCTCGAACGGTATCTCCTGCGGCCCGTGAGCCGGCGAGGTGGGGATCGAAGCCGATCTCCGGCCGGTGAAGAAGATGGCCAAACTGCCGGCTAGCGCAATGCCGAGGGCGAGCAACAACTGCATGAGGCCTCGATGCCCGCTATCGTCGCTGCTCTCTAGTTGAGCGGCGGGCGAAGGTTCTTCAACGGCCACCAGTTCTTGCTCCGTGTCGAGGGTTCCTTGGCTGTCGGGCACTGGCGGCGGGAGCCCGGGACCGGCCTCACCTAGGTTCGTAGAGTCCTCTACGAACGTATCGGCGGTTTCCGTCTCGGTGATCGGTTCGACATCGGTTTCGACGAGGGGCGGCGCGGGCGGGACCTCCTTCTCGGAGGCCGCGACGGGCTCCGGCGAGGTCAACGGTACGACCGAGTCGAGTTGCTCGAGATAGCCGTGGTAGACGGCCGGCTCCTCGGTGACGACGAGCCGCTGGCTCTGGCTGCGATAGCCGGTCTTCTTCATTTCGAGCACATACTCGCCGATAGGTATGCCCTCAACCAACATCGTTCCCTTCGCATCGGTGTGGCCGAGGGATGTGCCGTCCCACACCACCTCGACTCCGGGTTGAGACTCGATGCTCACACGTCCGGTGGCGGCTGCTAGAGAGGCGGCCATGGCGAACGAGACGATCAAGACTAGCGGCCGGGCCGCACAACGCACTAGGCTGTCCTCTTCGCGGTGAGCTCTCCGTCCGAGCCGTGATAAGTGCTGTAGTAGCCGCCGTAGTAGCTGTAGTTCTCCGAGTGGATGTCGACCGAGTTGAGGGCTACTCCGAGAAGCGGCGCTCGAGCTCGAAGCAGTTGATCGCGCGCGCGGATGAGGGCGTGGCGCGGTGTCTTGCCCGCTCGGGCGACGAGGATGACGCCGTCGACGATGAGGGAGAGCAGAACCGCGTCGCTAAGCTCCAGGCAAGGAGGCGAGTCGATCACGACGTGGGTGAAGTCACGGGCCAGGGTCAGTCCGGCACGCATGCGTTCGGAGCCGAGCAGCTCAGGCGGGTTGGGTGAGTGGGGGCCGGCGGCGACGGCGTAGAGATTGGCAACACCGGTCGGCTGGATGAGCGTCGAGAGGCTTGCGTGACCTGTGAGATAGGTACTCATTCCCTCGATGGCCTTGAGCCCGAGGGCCTTGCCGAGCTTCGGTCGCCGCAGGTCGAGGTCGAGTAGCAGGGTTCGTCCGCCCGTTTGAGCGAGAGCGACCGCCAGATTGAGCGCGGTGGTCGATTTGCCCTCTCCGGGGATCGCCGAAGTGATGAGCAGAGCCTGCGGCTCCTTGGCGGGCGACGAGAGCATGATCGAAGTGCGAAGCGATCGGTAGGCCTCCCAGGCCTGAGCACTGTGGGCCTCGTCTTCGCGCCCGTAGAGAAGCACGGGGCCATCGGGCGCCGGCGTTTCGGCTTTGCGTCGCAGGAGCCTCTGGAGCAGAGAGAGTTTGGTCCTGCCGAAGAGCGCTGGGATGATTCCGAGCGAAGGCAGATGGATGAAGTGATCGATGTCGTCAGGCGTCTTGACCGTATTGTCGAGGTTCTCGGCCAACACCACGGAGGCGAGCCCGAGGAGGAGCCCGAGCAACAAAGCGCGAATCAAGCTCTGGGTCTTCTTGGGCGAACTCGCAACGCTCGGCGTGATCGCGCGGTCGGCTACCTGGATGTTGCTCGGTTCGAGCCCGGCTGCGACTGTAGCCTCTTTGAGCCGCTGCAAGAGTCCCTGATAGAGAGCCTTGTTGCTCTCCACTTCCCGTTTGAGAATGTTGTATTCGATCGAGTCGTCGTCGAGCAGATCGACGACCTGCTGTTGGTCAGTCATTGTTGAGGCAATCCGGTTGTGACGATTGCGCGCCAACTGATAGTTCTGTTCCGCAGAAGAGATCGCTTCGCGGCGCGCGGTTTCGAGCTGCGCCCGCAGGTCGTTGCTCTGGGAGCGCAATTGCTTGACTGCCGGCCATTCCGGACCGTAGCGGCTGGAGTAGCCGGCGAGCTCCCCCTCGAGCTCGGACAGCCGTCCCTCGAGCGAGCGGATACGCTCGTCCTTGAAGGACTCGGGCAATGAGCGTCCGGGGGCATTGCGCACCGCCTCGTAGCGCGCCTGGGCCGCCACCATCTCGTTAAAGAGTCTGGTCTTCTCGTCCGAGAGGTCCGCAAAGCGCTTCCGGTTGACGGTCTCATTGCCGGAGACGGCTATTATGTTCTTGCGCTGTGCGTAGTCGAGAAGGCTAGCCTCGGAAGACTCGACCTTGCTCTTGAGTTCGGCCAACTGACCTTCCAAGAAGCGGGTGGCGCGAATCGTCGCGTCGTAGCGGTTCTGCAGATGAAGCAGGATGAACTCATCGGCTATGGTGTTGGCCACTTGCGACGCCAGTGCGGGGGACTGGGAAACGTAGCCCACTTCGATCAGGCGAGTCCGGCGCAGCGGGCTGATGCGTATGTTGCTGATCAGCTTGCCCTCGAGGGCCTGGAGCCGGCGATCGCTTAGTACCTGGGGAGGTCTAGCCTCATCCGATGTGTCGGTCTCCGCCGTTACGGTCGTCTGCTGGATCGGTGGGCCCGGCGATCCGACTAATGCCGTCCCGGCGGCCCGAGCCAAACGGCGGATGCTGCCGCTCAGCTCCTTGAACGCGCCCGCGCTGGGCCGGGCATTGAAGTCACGGTTGTTGGCCAGGTCGAGGCGCTCGATCACGCGCGCCGCCAGGTCGCGCGACTTGAGCTTCTCCGCCTGAGTCCAAATGAACTGCTCGGAGGCCCCTCCTCGGCCGGGCCCGGCAATGTCCTGGTAAGGAAGAATGTCGGCTTCGCCCGGATTGATCTGAACCCGCGATGCTGCCGTGTACTTCGGCGTCGTCGTGAAAACTTGGAGTGCAGAAAGAGCCAGGACGGTCAGGGTCACTGCTACCGGAAGCCACTTGCGGCGCCGGAGGATGTACAGATAATCCTTGAGCGAGGTCTGGCGCGGTGGCGGCAGGGCTCCGGCCGTGGGCTGGTAGAGTTGGGGCAGTGTCTGGCCGACGTAGTGCTGCGGCAGGCCGCTTGGAGGGTTGTCTGGTGGCTCGATCATGATGGACGGGTCTTCGAACTGGGCGCCTGCGGAATCCCGTGCAAAGAGGCCCGGCGGGAGTCTGTGAGACGCCTAACTTGCTTGATCATTGATAATATAACGCTATCCCGGCTTTGAGGGAGGTATCGCGCACAGTGAACAAGCTCACTGTGTCGAGGCACCGGTAGAGGGTATACCGGAGCCATGGGGACAGGGACGGATGACTGACGCCGCCGCAAACCTAGCATTCTCCGCCCTTGTCGCGGGTTCGATCGCCTGTCTGGTGACCACCTTGATGGTGCCGTTGAGTCTGCGGCTCGCTCGGACCCTAGGCGCGATTGACGAGCCGGGAGGGAGACGGCTGCAGGCCGTGCCCACTCCGCGACTCGGCGGTATCGCGATCTTGGCTGGTATTGCGCTAGCCGTCCCCGCCGTCTTGATCTTTCGCTGGAGTCAGCAGCTCGCCGGGTTGCCGCCGTCTCAGATCACCGCGGTGTTGATCGGAATCGCTATCATCTTTCTTCTGGGGCTGGCCGACGATCTCTTCGGCATGACGCCGGTGGTCAAGTTGGTGGTGCAATTCACCGCCGCGGCAGTGGTTGTTCAAGCCGGCCTGAGTTTCGAAACGCTCAGCCTGCCCTTCGTCGGTACGCTGGAGCTTGGGGTTCTCGGAGGGGTCGCTTCCTGCGTCTGGATCGTCGGGGTGACCAACGCGATCAATCTCATCGACGGCCTCGACGGGCTGGCGAGCGGCGTCGTTGCGATCATCGCGCTCAGCTTCTCGATCTACGCTTTCGTGCAAGGCAACTCGATGACGGTGTTGTTGATGGCCGCCGCGGCCGGCTCGTGCGTCGGCTTCCTGCGTCAGAACTGGCATCCGGCGAAGGTATTCATGGGCGACTCCGGGGCTCTGACTCTAGGCTTTATGCTGGCGGCGGTCAGCGTTCACTCGTCGCTCAAGACGCCGGCGGCGGTCGCTATCCTGGTGCCGCTCCTGGCACTGGGCGTGCCGATCATGGACGCCTTCCTGGTGATGCTGGGCCGGTTTCTAAACGGTCCGCAGAGCGGGCCGGTCAGACGGGCGCTGAGGATGTTCCACGCCGATCGCAACCATCTCCATCATCTGATGGAGGTATTCCACCTGACCCGTCCCCGGGTCGTCCTCGGGATTTACGCTTTGGTGCTGGCGTTCTGTGCTTTCAGCCTGACCGTAGCTCTGAGCAAGAGCGCGTCCATCGGCCTCTCCTTGATCGTCGTTGAGTTCCTAGTTATCGTTGCGGTGCGGCACTGGGGGCTGAAGCGGGTGGATATGACCTCCGAAGACGCTCCGGCGGTGGCCGACAACGTCCGCCCGATCCGTCGAGCCGGCTGACAGGCGGAACGCACTTCGGGTGAGCCGCGGCGCAGGAGTGCTAACTGGAGAGAGAACGCACACACCGAAAGCCAACTTCGGCGCTCGACGACGACGGCTCCATGAACCGCCGACGATGGGGGTCGAGCACTCCATACTTGCCGCCCAGGCCGCCCCGTAGCACTCGATGGGTTTCACCGTACTGAGCCTCGGGTCGGGTGTTGCCTGGGTAGGGCGCGTACCAGGATGCAGTCCACTCCAGTTGCCCCGGTGGCGCGGTCACCTTCTCCTGTTGGATCGCCACTTCCCACTCGAATTCGGTCGGGAGGCGGGCGCCGCGCCACCCGCAGTACGCCTTGGCCGCATTGTAGGAGACCAGGCCGGCGGCACTGGTGCCCGGCTTCGAGAAGTCGTAGACGGGTTCGAAGGCTTGGAATTCGGCGTTGCTGACCGGCCGGCTGTCGATCTCGAGATCGCTCAGGTTGAAGTCGAAAGGAGGCTGCTGGTTGTAGTAGCGAGCCGCGCGAGCGGACAACCCGATTCGATAGGAGCCCGCGGAGATGAGTGCTGTCGAAACGGACTCGCGTGCCGTGCGTACGGCTAATTCGGCTGCTTCGGCCTGCCTCTCGAGTCTCTGCTCCTCGAGCCAGGCGAGGACGACTTCTTGAGTCTCGGGATCCTTCGGCATCACTCGCTGGAGGGCCTCCGAGTCGAGTGTTGTGCCCTCTAGGGACGCCTGCTCGCGTGCGAACGCCAGAATGGCGGGCGGTGAGACCCGCTCATTTGATACCTCGAACTCGACGACGAATCCCTGCCGGAAGATCTTTTCGGGATCGGTTGCGATGAGGGAGCTGTCAGCCTCGACCGACGTGATACTCGTCCCAGCCACGCTGACTCGGCGCTTCGTCCCACCGACGTTGAGCTCGTAGTAGACCTCGCCGAGGTCGCCAACTCGCAGTCCGTCGGCGAAGCCCTTGTCGATCCGAGCCGAGTTGGTACCGGCAGTGGCTACCAGGGCGAGGACGGTGAGGAGCGTGGCTGGGGTCATGGGCTTTGAGCTGTGGCCGGTAGGGGTCGGACCGCTAGCTTATCCAACAGAAGCCTACCGCTGAGCGGCGAACCGCCTCGGGGAGCGACATTGCGCAAGGTCAGGCGCAAGAGGCTCGCTGTCTCCGTTGGGCCAAAGTCGGCGCTGACCTCGTGCCAGTCTCGAGTTCCGCCGTCGACAGGTAGACGAACCAGTCGTTCGCGGCTGGCGAGGTCGAGGACCTCGAAAAAAAGCTCTGGCCCGTCGAGCGCGCGAGAAGCCACCCGAGCCGAGAAAGTGTAGGTGACTCCCGGAGCGGCGACGAACTGTTGGCGTAGGCCGCCGAAGCGGGCTCTCACCACTCGGAAATCGATCGCCAGCGCGGCGGAGCCGTCCTCAGCGAGCCCCGGCTCGATAGCAATCCCCCACTCGGGTGCCTCACGCAGGCGCCAATCAATCAGGCCGGAGGTGATGTCCCGTTCGAAGTCGCCGTTCCAGAGGGCATTGGCGCCGGACGTGTAAGCCGGATCTTCAACGCCCTGGCGACCCAAGGCGGCGATCCAGGCGGACCGTAGGTCGGCGTACCGACCTGTGTCCGACAGATAGGAGAAGTAGGCCGAAGCCTCGGAGGCCTTGGGTGGTTCGGCGTCGGCCAGCGCCGAAGCCCACTGCTCGGCCAATAGCGTGGGGTCGATCGTCAGGTCGGCTCGGGAGCGAAGTCGCAGCAAGTGTCGAAGGAGGCTGCCGGCAAGTCCTGGGCCGGTCGGCCAGAGGCGTTGCACCGCAGCCGGATCGACTCCGGACTTGAGTAGGAGCGCCGCTCCCGCGTCGGCAAGGGACCGGTCGCGGGCCATGGCCTCGCCGAAGAGCGGCAGGGCCTCGTCGATGGCGCCCAGGCGTAGCTTCAGGTTGGCCAGCCGCCAGAGATAGGGCGCGTCCCGCGGGTTGCGTTCCAGCGCTCGACGCAGCGTAGTTTCCGCCTCCGGCATCAGGCCCATGGCCTCATAGAGAGCTCCGAGCTCGGCCAGGAACCGCGCGCTCTGAGGCCTCAGTTCGACCGCCCGCTCCATGTTTCTCCGGGCGTTGTCGTAGTCGCGAGTCGCGACCGTGTCGCGCTCGAGGCGGCCGAGCCGCATATAGAGGTCCGCGTTGTGCTCATCGCGGTTGATCGCGAGTTGCAGGTTGGTCTCGGTGGGCTCGCTGGCCAGCTCGAGCGCCGCCTTGCGCTGCCAGACCCGCCAGCCGGCAAGCATCAGGAGGAGGACGAGGGCGATGCGAGCGGCGCTCATTCGGCTGTTCCGGGTCCCGGCAGGACTGAAGCCAGCGGCATGTCGCGAACTTCGAGTTCGAGGCTCCAACCGAGTCCCAAGATCGCCGCGAACACCATCAGGTTGGCGGGAATGTGGAGATTGAAATCGACCATGCCGTGCAAGAGGATCGCCACGAGCGCCGCGGCGCAGCCGAGACTGGCGCCTCGATGCCAAGGATCGTCGGCGACTAGGAACAAGCGGCTGACACCGTAGAGGCGCCGGAAAACGAATCCCCAGAAGAGCACCGCCAACGGGATGCCCCACTCGGCCGCGGTCTCCAGATAGTCGTTGTGAGCGTGGTTGAACCACAGGCCTATCGTGGCGGTCTGATAGGGCCGGAACTCCCAGACGTAGCGTCCGGGGCCGACGCCCGTCAATGGATGGTCGGCGATCAAGCGCAACGTATCGCGATAAATCTGCGGGCGGCTGAGAGTGTCACTCTCAGCGAACCGGTCGAAGAGCCCGCTCACGCCGACGACCGCGGCCAGCCCGACAATGGTGAGAACGAGTACCACCACCGCCGCCGCCGGAAGGCCTCGGCGATTCCGGCCATGTCGCGTGCGGCCGCGTCGCAGCTCGAGAAAGAGCATCAGGAAGACAAAGGCGATCATGCCAAGCATCGACAGAGTTCCGCCACGGGAGCGCGACAACAACACGGCCAGGCCGATAAACGCACTCGTCATAATCAGAAGCCAGCTCCACGCCAGGGTTTCCGACCGATGCTCGCCCCGGCCCCGGCCGCGAGCGAAACCGGTGTAGAGCCAGCCTAGGGTCAGGCCGAGCCCCATGTTGGCGAATCCGGCGAAGTGGTTGCGGTTGATGAAGGTCCCGCTGGCGATCTGCCCGAGCTTGCGCTCGTAGGCAAAGATGCGGTCGACCCCGCCGAGCGCCTGGCTCAAGCCGAAGAGTGCCTCGACCAGACCGAGCAGCACAAGAAAGAAGAAGAGCCAACGACTGCGACGACCGGCGGAAGCCCACTGGAGAGCGAGAACGAGGCTCATCCAGCCGAGAGACGCGACAACAAAGCCCCGGGCGGCATCGGTTGGCCTCAACGCAACTTCGAGCAGCAACACCGCGCCACACAGCGCGATTGCGATCGTGGTGTTGCGCCCGACCCTGGCCGGCAGCCAGAGAACGCAGGCTGTGGCCGGCACGAGAAGGACGAAGGCCACGTACAAGGCGTGGCTCTGGGTGAGCCCGTAGCGGCCGAGCCCCAGTAGCAACACTGCGCCAAAGAGCGCAGCCGGGAACCCGATTAGAAGGCGTTGCATACGGTCGGCGGAGTCTACCGTGGAGGGCCTTTATGGAGGATATCTCTGGACGCTGGCTCGATTTGAGTCTATGATTCCTGGCCTGAGGGGATCGTAACTATGCATGAGCTCACGAAAAGTCTCACGAAAAGTAGTGTTTTGATGGTTGTTCTCACCCTCGCGGTGGCGACCACCGCCTGGACCGCTCCGGCCGGGTACCTGGGTCAGACAGTGTCGAGTGATCTTCGGATCGACGGCGTGTCTGTTCCTTCGGGCACCTCGGTCCTGAGTCCGACCTTAATCGGCTCAGGCGATAGCGATGGTCTGCTGCGACTGGACGACAACAGCATTCTTGGCCTGGAACCGGGGTCGGCGGCATATCTCGAGAGCACACCTTCTGGTGGAGTCCAGGTGGCCGTGAGGTCCGGGACCGTGTCGGTCGAAAGCGCCGACGGCGAGTCCTTCAAGCTGGCGGCCAACAGCCGCATCACCCTCGACCCCCAAGGCCAGGTTCTCGAAGGCGAAACCATCGAGCTGGTTCCGTTGTGCACCTACAATGACGAGACCGAGGAGTGGGAGTTGATCGAGGTGCCCGAGCCCGAAGTTGCAAGCCGACTCGCCGCCGGCGACCTAGTCCCGGGCGACAACGACAAGGGCCTCGACGAAGAGTGCAATGAGGACGACCCGATCATCTTTTGGACGACCGCCAAGAAGGTCGGTGTCGGCATCGGCGGCGCGGCGATCCTCGGCTTCGGTATCGACGAGATCAACAGCGACGACACCACCACCCGCCCCGCCAGCGCGATCCAGCCGTAGACTGCTCGCTGGTTCCTCCAGGGCTAGCAGCCGCGGCTGCTAGAGTCCCCTCGCTAGGTCATAGGAGGAGGACTCGATGCGTTTGCTTTTCGCGACGACGACGGCTGTACTCGTCTGTTCGGCCGGTTTCTGGGGTGGTGCTGCGCACGCTCAAGCGCCCTCGACCGACATCTTCATCCTGCCGGTAGAGGGCTCCGTCGTGGGGACTCCGAGTCGGGCGACCGACCGTGAGGGCTACGACAATCAGCCGCAGTTCTTGGCCGACGGCAGCGGCGTGGTCTACAGCTCAATCGGTGACGACGGGGCGACGGACATTCATCTCTATGATCTGGTATCCGGCGAGAGCGACGTGTTGGTCTCGACCCCGCAGAGCGAGTACTCGCCGACCCCAATTCCAGGCCGCGAGGCGATTTCGGTGGTGCGCGACTACGGCGATCTCGTACAGCAACTGTGGGCCTTCCCGCTCGACGGGGGCGAGCCTGAGTTGCTTCTGCCCGACGTCAATCCGGTCGGTTACCACGCCTGGGCCGACGCTGAGCAGTTGATCCTCTTCGTGCTGGGCGAGCCGATGACACTACAGTCGGCCCGCGTCGGGCCCGGCGCTGGGGAGGTGCTGGCCGACTCCCCAGGCCGTGCGTTGGCGCGCGTTCCCGGCTCGCATGAGATGAGCTACGTCGATAAGTCGGACGATGACGCCTGGTGGGTTACCGCTGTAGATCTGGCCAGCGGCGAGCAGCGCCGTTTGATGCCGACTCTCGAAGGCCGTGAGGACTGCGCCTGGGCGCCCGACGGCGCGCTGTGGATGGGTGACGACAGCCGGCTCTACCGCTGGCCGGCCGGCGGCACCGCTTGGGAGCTGGCGGCCGATCTCGATGCGGCCGGCATCTACGGCATCACTCGGCTCGCCTTCTCTCCCGATGGGACGCAGTTGGCGGTCGTCGGTCGGCGGCCACCGGCCGATCTGGCCCAGGCCTACAGCCGTCCGGCCGGGGAGATCCTGGGAGCCGCGCTCACCGACACCGAGGGCTGGGAGAAGCTGAGCTACCTGGCGACAGCGATCGGGCATCGCCTCAGCGGTTCCGACGGCCTCGAACAGGCGATCGACTGGGCGGTCGAGCGCATGACAGCCGAGGGACTCACGGTGCGCAAGCAGTCGGTGATGGTGCCGCACTGGGTGCGCGGCACAGAGAGCGCTAGGGTCGTGGCGCCGGTCGCGCGCGAGCTGCCGATTCTCGGTCTCGGCAACAGCGTCGGCACTCCGCCCGGCGGAATTACCGCGCCGGTGGTTGTGGTCCGAAGCTTCGAGGAGCTCGAAGCCTTGGGCCGTGAGCGGGTCGAGGGCAAGATCGTCCTCTACGCCGTCGAGTGGGACGGCTACGGCTACACCGTACAGTTTCGCGGTAAAGGACCCTCGCGCGCGGCCGCCCTGGGAGCGGTTGCGGCCTTGACCCGCTCGGTGACGGGCCAGAGTCTCGCGACGCCCCATACCGGTGCGCTGGGCTACGACGAGGAGCAGCCGAAGATCCCGGCGGCGGCGGTGACGGTCGAGGACGCCGCCTGGATGCGGCGCATGTCCGAACTCGGTCGCGAGGTCACCGTGCATCTCGAGATGGAAGCGCGGATGCTGCCCGACGCGGAGTCGTTCAACGTGATCGCCGAGATCGCGGGCAGTGAGCGCCCGGAAGAAGTGGTCGTGATGGGCGGGCACTACGACTCGTGGGACGTGGGGCAGGGCGTTCATGACGATGGCGCGGCCTGTATCGCTGCCTGGCAAGCGCTGCGGTTGATCGATCGACTAGGCCTGGTGCCGCGGAGGACTCTGCGCGTGGTTCTGTGGACCAACGAAGAGAATGGTTTGCGCGGCGGCCGGGCCTACCATGAAGAGCTCTCCGCCGAACAGGTCGCCAACCACGTGGCGGCGATCGAGATGGACGGCGGGGTCGAGCGACCGGTGGGCTTCGGCTTCGGCCTGGTCGGCGTCGATCCGGCGGCCGAGGAACCGGACGCGAGGTACGAAGCGGCCTACTCCAAGCTCGAACAGATCGGACAGCTGTTGGCCGGAATCGACGCCTCGGAGCTGAATCGCGGTGGTGGCGGCGCCGACATCGGTCCGCTGATGCGGGCGGGTGTGCCGGGCCTCGGCCTGCGGACGGTCGGCGAGCACTACTTCGACTGGCATCACACTCACGCCGACACTCTGGACAAAGTCGACGTACAGAACTTCCGGCGCGCGATCGCTCTGCTCGGAGTGACGGGGTTCGTTCTGGCCGACATGCCGGAACGCGGGGTTCGTTCTGGCCGACATGCCGGAACGCTTGGTGCAGCCGGAACGCTCAGCGCAGCGGGAACCGACCGAGTGACCGGCAAATTCGAGACCCGCGACGCGCTCGAAGCCACGCAGCCACTCGAGGCGCTGGCCCGACGTCTCGCCGCGACCGAGGAAGGGTCCCAGTGAGTTGGATCGATACGGTGGCCCCCGACGACGCCGAGGCCGAACTCGCGGAGCTCTACCGGCAGGTGCTCGATCCGACGAGCGGGCAACTCGACAACATCATGCGCATCCACAGCCTCCACCCGCGGGGCCTGGCGGCTCACCAGGAGGTCTACAGCGCGGTGATGCGGCCGACGCCGAGCCTGCGCCGCGCCGAACGCGAGATGATCGCGTTGGTCGTCAGCCAGATCAACGAGTGCCACTACTGAATCACTCACCACCGGCGCGGTCTGCGCCGAGCGCTCAAGGATGATGAGCTACTGGCCGCGATCGAGGAGGACTACCACGCTGCGGGCCTCGAACCTCGGCGCCTGGCGATGCTGACTTACATCGACAAGCTCACCCGCACGCCGAGCAGGATGTCGCGCAGTGACGTCACCGCTCTGCGCGAGGTCGGTTTCGACGACAAGGACGTGCTGCAGATCGTCGAGGTGGCGGCCTACTACGCCTACGCCAATCGCATCGCCGATGGTCTCGGCGTGGCTCTCGAGGAGCCGGAGTCCTCTTAGGCACTTCATGCTGCCGGAAGCCGTCAGCTCGTTCTTTGCCGCCCACCAGAGCCTGCTCTGGGTGGTGACGGTCTGCCTCGACCTGTCCCTGACGCTGCTGATGTTCCGCCTGTTCGGCAAGCAAGGGCTTTACGCGGTGATCTGCCTCAACGTGTTGCTGTGCAACCTCCAGGGCCCGAAGCTGACCACCGTCTTCGGCCTGCCCACCAGCCTCGGGGTCGTTCTCTACTCGGGGATCTACTTCGCCACCGATCTCCTGAGTGAACGTTACGGCAAGCGCGAGGCCAACCGCGCGGTGCGAATCGGTTTCTGCGTCAGCGTCGTCGTCGTGGTCTTCATGGCGATCAGTCTGCTCTTTAAACCGACCGAGGCGAGCGCCCAG
>JAZDDE010000305.1:0-3410 GCA_036679495.1 Gemmatimonadota bacterium
GTGGCAGTCGCAGCTAGGCGTCGCGTCGCAGGCGATGCCATCGCATCGTCGAGACGCGGCAACGACGCTGCGGCAGCCACGCCGCCGTAACCCGAAGGGCGACAAGGGGTTGGGAAGTGGCGGCGTGATTGGGATCCGAGTGGGCGCGGCCCCGCATCACAACTTTCGGTTTATGCTCAGGAGCACAGATTACGACGCTGGGATAAAGTACTGGCGACTGATCGGTGGGCGATCTGCGAGAGAACAAGATCAGGTACCGTGCAAGAGTCCGTCAGCAGATGGCGGTGGCCGAGCTGGGGCAACGCGCCCTGGCCGGCACCGACCCTTCGCTGTTGATGGGCGACGCCGTGGCCCGCGTCGCCCAAGTCCTGGAACTCGAGTACTGCAAAGTCTTGGAGCTTCTGCCTGACCGCAAGGCTTTTCTCCTCCGGGCCGGGGTGGGCTGGCAAGAAGGGTTGGTGGGGCAAGCAATCGTAGGCGCAGAGGAAGATTCGCAGGCCGGCTACACTCTGCAGTCCAATCGGCCTGTGATTGTGGAGGACCTGGGCACGGAACTCCGCTTCAGCGGCCCACCGCTACTACTCGACCATGGGGTGGTGAGCGGCGTGAGCGTCGTCATCGGGGGGGAGGGGCGGCCGTTCGGCGTTATGGGCGCGCACTCAACCAGGCGGCGAGCGTTCACGAGGGACGACGTCCGCTTTCTGCAGGCGGTGGCGAATGTCATGGCCACGGCCATAGAGCGCAAGCAAGCCGACGCAAACCTGGAAGAACGCACGGCCTACTTGAGTGCCCTGATCAACAACAATCCACTGGCGATCGCCGTGCTGGACATCGACGGCGGTATCCGGATGGTGAACCCGAGTTTTCTGCATCTTTTTGACTATCGTTCTTCGGAGGTCGTCGGCAAGCGGCTGGATGAATTGATAGTCCCGGTTGAAGAAGCGGCGGAAGCGATGGAACTAACCCGGCGTAGTCTTGCCGGGGAGAGAGTACACGCCACCGGCCGCAGGCGAAGAGAGGACGGGACGCTGGTGGAGGTGGAATTCCATGGCGTTCCTCTGCTTGTGGGAGGGCGGCTGGTCGGAAGCTACGTGCTCTACCAAGACATCACCGAGCGCCGACATCTGGAGCATCAGCTCGTGGTGGCTCAGAGAATGGAGGCGGTGGGACTGCTGGCGGGTGGGATAGCCCACGACTTCAACAACCTACTGAGTGTAGTCCTGGGCTATAGCGATTTGTTGCTCACGGCCGAGGCCGACCACAACGGACGCCCCTGGATAGAAGAAATCAAGAAGGCGGCCGAGCTCGCCACCTCGCTCACGCGGCAACTCCTGGCCTTCAGCCGCCAGCAGGTCTTGCGGCCACAGGTGCTCGATCTGAACGAAGTAGTGGCGGAAATCGGCAAACTGCTGCTGCGTGTGATCGGCCAGGACATCGAGCTGGTGACCAAGCCGGGAGCCGAGCTGGGAGCGATCGAGGCCGATCCAGGACAACTAGAGCAGGTGCTCGTAAACCTGGTGTTGAACGCCCGCGACGCAATGCCGCAGGGAGGCAAGCTCACGCTCGAGACCAAGAACGTGGAGCTGGATGAAGATTCCGCGCGGGCGAACGCCCAAGTGCAACCTGGCTCGTACGTAATGCTGACGATCACCGATACTGGCGAGGGGATGGACAAGGAGACTCAAGCGCGCATTTTCGAACCCTTCTTCACGACCAAGGAGAAAGGCAAAGGGACGGGCCTGGGACTCGCAACCGTCTATGGGATCGTGAAACAGAGCGCGGGCTCCATCTCGGTCTACAGCAAGCCAGGGCTGGGGACCACGTTCGAGGTTTGCTTGCCCCGAGTGGCGGCGGCGGTGGCGGCCGGGCCAAGGCGCGCGGTGAAAGAAGCAACCCTCAGGAGGGAAGAGCCGAGGACCGTGTTGTTGGTGGAGGACGAAACGCCGCTACGGGCGCTCCTGCGGGAGTTGCTTCACACATTGGGATACACCGTGCTGGAAACCGCGGAAGCTGGTGAAGCCATGCAACGGGCCGCGCAGCACGACGGACCCATCGACGTGCTGATCACCGACGTCGTCATGCCCGGGCTGAGCGGCAGCGAGCTGGCGGAGCAACTCTTAGCACGACGGCCTGAAACCAAGGTGCTATACGTTTCCGGCAACCCGGGCGACGCCATTCGCCGCCATGGCGTGCTGGACCCGGGGATGGAGTTCCTGCCAAAACCGTTCACCATACAGGCTCTGGAGCTCAAGCTGGAGGCGTTGCTGGGCACGGGCGAAGCCGGTGCCTAGCAGCCCGTGGCAGAAGTCCTGTGGGTCGCGCAGCAAGGGCTTAGGGTGCATATGCAAGGCGCGAGGAGGAAGCGATACGCAGGACTTCTGCCACGGGCTGCTAGCGGCGGAGCTTGACTGTCGCGCCCCCCAACTATACCTCCCATTTTGGGCTGTAGATCCCAAATTGGGCAGCCATCCGCCCGCCCGATCGGCTCTCGCATGGTGGCTTCGCGGAGGTGGACTCGCTGTCCACACACGCTCCTGCCTTGCTGAAAGTCCAACGAAGTACAGTGAGTTCTAGCCACTGAGGTCACTGAGGGAGCGCCCTGCAGCAAGACGTACCGGACTCTCATAGCGGCTGGCCCGAACCTTGCGACTCCCTTCTGCAGGAACCAAGGAAGGGACGCCCGAAACCAGCTCACCAAGTAAGGAGACCAGCTATGAAACAGTCCATCATCTTCGGCATCGTCACTCTTCTTTCGGTCGTCCCTGCAATGGCCGGCAGGCAGAAGGTGGAGCTCGTGCCCCCTTCCATCTCGTCAAGCTCGGCTTGGGGCATGGCTCAGACCGTCGACAGAGGACAACGGGGCCAGACCTTCGACGTCCGCGCCGACGTCAACTTCGTGGACGGCACACTACTGGTAGTCGCCATCGAACTCGAGGACCGTGACGGCTCGCGGGATTGGTATGACGTGGCGGTCATGGAAGTGCGGCTGGGCACAGCCTATATGCTGCTCGACAGCCGCAAGAACATCTCGCCCGCCTTCCCGGTCTCTCGCATCCTGGGAGTCCGGGTCAATCGCAAGAACATCCTCTTTCTGAGCGGTTCTTTCGAACACTAGGTCCATCGCACCAGAACATCGCACCTCTGAGGGAGGGCGAAGCGGAGACCGAAGGCTCTCCGCTTCGTCTTGGAGTGTGAACCTCAGCGGTGCGGGGGAAGAGCCTACACCATCGAGAAATGGCGAGCCAGGAGGGGCTTTCCTGGGTCGAATGAGTAATCGACCTCGACGACTGGACGGGAAGACGAACTGCCAGCCCCCTCGCCGGCGCGATGCTACCGGCCCTGGCGCCAATCGGATTGCTCGCCTATCTCCTCGCCCACACCGAGAGGTTCTAGTTACTCTGCCCTGTCTC
>JAZDDE010000306.1:0-2358 GCA_036679495.1 Gemmatimonadota bacterium
GCAACTCAAACAACGCATGACCTCTGAACGTGACCGGGGAGTCATAGCACTCGACGCTTCGAAAGCCGCTGGTTTCCACGGGGGGATCTTCACGGTTCGCACTCCCAGAGGGTTCTCCGAGCTTGGGGACCGACTCCTCGCCGATTTCGTAGCGCGTCTCGGGAGGCCCTGGGAGCACTGTGTTGATCCGCGGGTCCTAGGAGTGCTGCTGGTGTTCAAGGTACTCCTCTTCCTTGAACACCCGCCGATTCTGGGGCCTGCCAGGCTCTCGCCTTTCCTCATGCTTGCGTCGGACGAGTCTCTTGAGGCGAGGGAAAGGCTGCGGATGAGCCGTATGTTTGCCCGTTTGAATCGTCGTGGCTAGAAGCGCCTCGGCGCTGTGGTCCGCGCGGCCGCAGATCGAGCTGGCATCAGAGCGTCCACGCTTCGGCTACCGTCGGCTGCACGTGATGCTGGGCCGTGAGGCTGGACGATCAATCGTAAGCGCGTGTACCGGGTCTACCGCGAACTCGGCCTGGCCGTACGCCGCAAGAAGCGCAAGCGCGTGGCCCAGGCCAACCGCCTGCCCAGAGTGGTGCCCCCATTGAGCGGTGCCACCTGTTTCGGAGAGCAGGCGTCCGAGGCTCTTGACCCATTCTTTGGTCCAGTCGATGCGCGAGAATCGGGCTCGTTTCGGTCCTACGGGCAGATGGCTTCGGCCCGATATCGGGCCGGAGTCATCTGCCCCAAACTCCCATGGGGCCTGTCGTTGTTGTAGTCATCCTTCCACGCCTCGAGTAGGCCACGCGCCTCCTCGAGACTTCGAAACCAGTGTTGCGATAAGCACTCTCGCCTGACCAGGCTGTTGAAGGCCTCGATGTGGGCGTTGTCGCCCGGCCGACCCGGCCGTGAAAAGTCTAGCTTGACCTTGTTCCAGTAGGCCCAGGCGTCGAGCGCCTTGGACGTAAACTCCGTGCCGTTGTCGACCAAGATTCGCTTCGGAAGCGGTCGAGTGGCTGAGACGTTGGCCAGTATGTCGGCCACTCCAGCTCCGCTAAAACTCCGGCTGGGCACTAAAGCCAGACACTCCCGGCTGTAGACATCGATCAGCGTAAAGAGTCTCAGGTTTTGGCCGCCCGCCAGGGAATCGTGCATGAAGTCCATCGACCAGCATTGGTTGATGGCCGTCAGTTCGGGGCGTGCCTCTCGAGCAACCGCGCTCCGACGTCGGCGACGTTTCTTGCGCCGAAGAGCCAGACCTTCTTCCATGTAGAGCCTGTACACACGCTTGTGGTTGATCTCCCAGCCCTCGCGCCGTAGATAGGTGTGGAGTCGTCTGTAGCCGGCGTAGGTGCGCACAGCAGCGAGCTCGCGCAGGCGCCGTCGCAGCGGCTCCTGGGACGGCTTGCAGCTCTTGTAGCGCATCGTCGATCGCGCCAGCCCGATGACATGGCAGGCCCGCCGCTCGGTCACCTGGAAGGCTGACTGAGCCCACTCGGCCACCTGGCGCCGCTCGGCGGGCTTCACCATTTTCTTTTGAGCGACTCCTGCAGGATCGCCCGGTCGAGGCTCAGATCGGCTACCAGCTGCTTCAGTCGCCGGTTCTCGTCCCGTAGCTGTCGAAGCTCTCTGAGCTCCGGCACACCGAGCCCTCCATAGAGCTTCTTCCACCGGTAGAACGTGCCTTGGCTGATGCCGAGTCTGCGGCAGATCTCGGCCGCCGATGTTCCGCTTTCGGCCTGGCGCAACGCCATCGCAGGTCGGCCGCAGCATCGTGGCCGGCTGGGCGCGCGACTTGTTCGACGCCTGCCCGAAGGCCTAGCATGGCCCCGTGACACGGCGGGCGCGCATCTTCGGGGCGGTGGGACTTGCCGTCCTGGCGTTGGCTTGGTGGGCGGGCTCTCCTCTTAGCTGGTTCGGGAAGCTGGCGACGGCGGCCTATTCGAGCCGCTTCCCGCCGGGCGAGGAACGACTGCTGCGCGCCGTCGAGGGAGAAGATCTCGAGATCGCGGTGTTTGGGCCACCGCCCGGATCTGATCTGCGGCCCGCGATCCTCTTCTTCCACGGCGGAGGCTGGAGCACCGGCCATCGGGCGATGCTGTACCCCTATGCCCACCACTTTGGGGAGCAGGGCTGGGTCACGCTGTCGGCGAGCTACCGAACCTTTGGAAGCCACGGGACGGCGGTGAAGGTTGCGCTGGACGATGCACGACATGCTCTGCGTTGGGTGACCCAGAACGCGGCCTCACTCGGCATCGACCCCTCTCGCATCGTTCTTTCCGGTGGCTCCGCAGGGGGACACCTGGCCGCAGCGACGACCTTGATCGAACCGGAGTTTCCGGTGGCCGCGATGGTCTTGTTCAATCCCGCCATCGATAC
>JAZDDE010000307.1:0-2193 GCA_036679495.1 Gemmatimonadota bacterium
TCCGGAGAAGGCGCTGCTATCCGTGAACTCCACCACCCCGCTCGAGGGAAGGCCGCCGATCGGCAGCTGACCGCCCGCGACCGGGGGCTCCGATGGCGTCGGCAGGCCCGGCCGCGGAGCCGAGGTGGCACCCACGTCGCCCGGGAAGCCACGCAACAGGAGTTAACGGCCCCTGATCCACCACCAAGAAAGTAGAAACCCCGCTGGTCCTCTGCAAACACAGGGGTTAAGGTCAGAGTACGACCAACGACCTATCACCAACGGGGTGCAGACATGGTGGCACAAGGCGTCCTTCCATACCAGCTCGACCAGGAAACCGGGAAGACGACCCTCACGGGTCTCGGGGGGCTCCCGATCTACCTGGATCTCGCTCATATCGTGGGTCTGCGCGACTCCATTGCCCGGCATCTCGGGCAAACAGGTAGCTCGCAAGGCTGGAGCGCTGAGCAATTGCTGACCACGCTGATCCTGCTCAACCTGGCGGGTGGCGATTGCGTGGAGGATCTCGCGAAACTCGAAGGCGACGACGGCTTCGCGTTGATTCTCCATCGCACGGAGACGTTCGCAATGCCGCGCGCGAAGCGGCGCGAGCGGGAGCGCCGCTGGCGCAAGTCGACGGATCGCAAGTTACCGTCGATCTCGGCGTTGCGCCGTTTCTTGGTGTCGTTTCACGATGCGCGGCAGGAGGAATCGAGGGAGGCGGGCGTGGCCTTCATCCCGTCGCCGACCGGGGCACTGCTGGGCTTGTCTAAGATCAATCGGGACTGCCTTGGCTTTCTGCAGCGGCATCGCCAGGAATCGGTGGCAACGCTCGACATGGACGCCACGCTGATCGAGACGCGGAAGAAAGAAGCGCTGTTCTGCTACAAGAAGTTCCGCGCGTATCAGCCGCTCAATGTGTGGTGGGCCGAGCAGCAGGTGGTGGTTCACTCGGAGTTCCGCGACGGCAATGTGCCGGCCGGCTTCGAGCAGCTTCGGATCCTGCAAGAGAGCCTGGCGTGCCTGCCCGCGAACGTCGAGAAAGTGGCGATGCGTTCGGACACGGCGGGCTACCAATGGGATCTGTTGCGCTACTGCGCCGAGGGCAAGGACGAGCGCTTTGGAGTCATCGACTTCGCGGTGGGTGCCGATGTGACCCCGGCCTTTCGCGCAGCCGTCCACGATGTGGCAGAAGAAGCCTGGCAGCCGCTGCTGCGTCGGCGAGGCGACAGGCTTGTGGATACGGGCCAGGAATGGGTCGAGGTGTGTTTCGTCCCCACCGAGTCGGCGCGCAAGAAGGACGGCCCAACGTATCGGTTCTTGGCCATTCGCGAGCCTTTAGCCCAACTCGAGCTGGAGGGTATGCAGAGCGACCAAGCCGCTCTCCCTTTTCCGGTGATCGACTACCAGGACCAGGATCATCCTCGTCGCTTCAAACTTTTCGGCGTGGTCACGAACCTGGATCTCGTCGGCGACGAGGTGATCTGGTGGCTTCGGGAGCGGTGCGGTAAGAGCGAAGAGGCCCATGCGGTCATGAAGGATGATTTGGCAGGCGGGTGCCTTCCCTCGAAGTACTTTGGCGCCAACGCGGCGTGGTGGGGTGCCATGATCCTGGCCTTGAACCTCAACTCGATGATGAAGCAGTTGGTGCTCGGGACGGATTGGGTGAGCAAGCGCATGAAGGCCATCCGCTACTGGCTCATCAACGTGCCCGGTCGCGTGCTCCAGCATGCCCGGCGCCTAACCCTCCGGCTGGGATCCCGCCATCCTTCGGCGCAGATCCTGCTCGAAGCACGTCGGACCTTGGCGGCGATGGCCACAGGGCCACCAGGCTGACGCCGGGTTCCGCCGCACTTGCGCGAAGAGTCGTCGATTCCAACGAATCGGTGGCGTCAGCCTGCATGATTTCGGCGAAAAGGCCAAGGATCGCCGCCGAGCTCGACGATTCCGGCATTGGAATGTCGCCGAGGCCAGTTGCAAGCCCCGCGAGGCAGGTCATCGCTTAGGCGTGGACCGCCTTCGACCGGCTGCCACCTAGAGGTGGCGGATCCTGGATCTTCCGGTGGTCTTGACAACTCCCTGCATCTATGCTTTTCTGACTAGGCGTCTGGGATGAGTCGCCAAGCGTCTCGTCTTGGGGCCTAAGGCCCCAAAAGCCCAGTCGCTTTTTTTGTACCCTCCCGAGTCGAAGCCTTGTATCTCTGCTACATCGAC
>JAZDDE010000308.1:0-26090 GCA_036679495.1 Gemmatimonadota bacterium
AACAGCACCATGATGGCGCCCGCGTAGACGATCACCTGAACCGCCGCCAGAAAGTGCGCGTCGAGCATGACGAACACGCCCGCGACGGAAAACAGGGTGAGGACCAGAAACAGGAGGCTGGCTATCGGATTGCGGCTCGCAATCATGGCTACGGCGCCCATCGCCGCCATTGTGCCGAGCGAAAGAAAGATGAAGTCAGAGATCATTCTGACGCGGCATCCGCGGGATCCCACAGGGCGGTCACCGGATGTTCCTGGCTGCAAAGCCGCTCCAGGTCATACACCCAGCGCTCTCGACTGTACTCAGCGTTCTCGTAATGAACTCCCAGATGAATCGCCTCGACCGGGCACACCTCCTGGCACATACCGCAGAAGATGCAGCGGAACTCATCGATCTCGTATACGGCCGCGTACCGTTCGCCGTTTTCGTCTTCGGCCGGAATCAGCTTGATGCAGTTCACCGGACACACGGTGGGACACAGGCCGCACCCGACACACTTGGCGCGACCGTCTTCGTGCGTGGCCATGCGGTGCGTGCCTCTGTAGCGAGGTGACAGCTCCCACTTCTCGTCGGGGTACTGCTGCGAGACCTTGTGCGGATTCATCAGATGCCTCAGCGTGACGCCCAGACCGCCCGCCACCGCGCTGAGATACGACCCCTGCTTCCCGGGTCGCTCCATTACTTTTACGTGCCCGGCCATTTACTTCATCTCCTTGGCAGCTTGCCAACACCTGCCGAACCCCGAACCAGGACGCCGCGGTCCAGGACGAACCACACCAGAGCCGCGAGCGCCGCGTTGACCGCGAACAAGATCCCTGCGTATGCCGGACCCGGCTCAAACCCGCGCGACTCGAGGACGTAGATCGCGATGGCGATGATCGATATGTATGCCATGAGGCCGGGAATGAAGACCTTCCAGCCGAGGTCCATGAGTTGGTCGTAGCGGAAGCGCGGAAGCGTCCACCGAATCCACATGAATACAAAGACCACTACCGCCGTCTTGACGCTGAACGCGGTGAACGTGAGCACGGTCTTCCACCAGGTCGGCTCGCCGATCACCGTCCCGTCGGCGAGAACCCGAATATTGTCGCCCGCCCAGCCCGGAATGTCCCAGCCGCCAAGAAAGAATACGGTTACGAGCGCACCCGCCGTGATCAGGTGGGCGTACTCACCAAGAATGAACATGCTGAACTTCATGGACGAGTATTCAGTGTGGTAGCCCGCTACCAGTTCCGTTTCCGCCTCCGGAAGGTCAAACGGGAGCCGATTGGTTTCAGCCAGACTCGAGACGAGAAACACGAATCCGGCCACCAGGAGCGGCAATACAAACCACAGGCCGAACGTGCCCGGCCCTGCTTCAAAACTCTGCTGCATCGACACCAGCTCCGGCATCCTGACGTTGCCCGCGAGCAGCAGTACGGGAATGAGGCTCATTCCGAGACCGATTTCGTAGCTGATCATCTGAGCTGACCCTCTCAGGCCACCCAGGAACGCGTACTTGCTGTTGGACGCCCACCCCGCCAGGACGAGGCCGTACACACCTAGAGAAGAAAGCGCGAGTATGTACAGGAAGCCGATCGGCACGTCCGCTATGATCAGTTCGACCAGGCCCCACCGCGTCGGCAAGGGCGATGCGAACGGAATCACGGCGAATAGCACCGTGGCGGGGACGATTGTGAGCACGGGCGCCAGGAAGAAGAAGCTCTTGCTCGCTTCGTCAGGACTTGTTTCCTCTTTGAGAAGAGATTTGAGCCCATCGGCGACCGCCTGCAGCAGTCCGATCGGGCCGACCCGATTCGGCCCGCTCCGGTCCTGAATGAAGCCCGCCACGCGCCGCTCCACATACGTGGCCAGCGCAACAAGGACGAGCAGCAGCGTAAAGAGCGAGAGCACTTTGATCACGGCAGCCACGAGCAGGCCGGTCCCGGTGAGCTCCGTCATGAACCCGGTTCCTCTGCCAGAGCGGGCTGGGCCGCGCCGGGCAGCGCTGCGCCCTTGTCCCCCAGACCCTCCCAGGTCAGACCGGCCATGACGGGGCTACCGGAGGCCATCGCGGCCAAAGCATCCTGCGGGTTCAAGGCCGCCTCGCCGTGGCCCATCTCGGCCAGCAGGCGGCTCAGCACCATCCAGGCTGGGCGTGCCACACCGGGCGGCTGAAGAGCCTGCCGGAAACGCTGTACCCGTCCGTTGGCATTCGTGACCGTGCCGCTCATCTCGGCAAAGGTAGTGATCGGCAGCACCGCACTGGCGTTTCTCGTGGCCGGCGACGGGCGCGATCCGAAGTAGATCATGCCATGCGATTCGGCCGCGAAGTCCTCCGGGCACCCTGCCAGAGCGTCGCCCAGTACCAGCGTGCGCCCAGAAGTGGCCGCCATCAGCGACTCGACCTCAGCAAAGCCGAATTCCTCCGCGCCCCGTGCGTTGGGTGCCCGTTCGGCCCGGAGTTTGAGCTGCGGCAGGCCCTTGAGTTCCGCTTCGGAGCCGCGCTCCAACCGGTAGGAGCCTCCCTTGATGCCGAGAATCGAGGCCAGCCGGCTGAAAAAGTATAGGCCTTCATTGCTCTCGTGAGGCGAAACGATCGCGCTGCCCGACCGCACGTCTTCCAGGGCCTCCGCCAGCCACACGAAGGCCTCGTCCCAGCTCACGGCCTCGAGACGACCACCCGTGCGTACGAGCGGCACTTCCACCCGTAATCCTCGATTCGACATTACTAGATGTGAGCGACCATAATCACACATCCAATATGAATTTACGTCGGCGTTGTAGCGGGGCTTCAGGCGAACGATCTGGTTTTCTTTTACGTCCACGTTGACGTTGCATCCGGTCGAACATCCCGGGCAGACGCTGGGAGTCGAATCCAAGTCCCAGGCGCGGGCCTTGAATACGAAGTCCTCGTGCACCAGGGCGCCTACCGGACATACGTCCACGATGTTGCCCCGGAATTCGTTTTCCAGATTCTTCCCGGGAAACGTGTCGATATAAGCCTGGTGTCCGCGCTGAGCGACGATGAGCGAGTCATCTCCCGCCACATCGCGCATGAAGCGGACGCAACGAGTGCAGATGATGCACCGATCCGCAAAATACAGAATGTCATCCGCAACCCGGTCCCGGCCCAGTACCAGCTTGGCGTCGTCGAAGCGGCTCTGCAGCTGACCGGTCTCTGATGCATAGTCCTGAAGCATGCACTGCCCTGCCGCATCACAGATCGGACAATCCAGGGGGTGATTGAGCAGCAGAAACTCAATCACGGATTTCCGCGCCTGGTTCGCCACCTCGCTCTGGGTGTGCACGACCATCCCGTCCTGCACCGGCATCACGCAGGATGGCTGCAGCTTGCCCTGACCCTCCACCTCGACCAGGCACACCCTGCACTGAGCTGGGCTGGTCGGTATGCCCGGGTGGTAGCAGTAATGCGGGACGACTACGCCGGCGCGTTCCGCGGCTTCAATGACGAGAGTTCCCGCCGGAACCGTCACGGGAACGCCATCCACGGTCACGTTCACGAGGTCCGCTTTTTCTTCGCTCATGCGCGCACTCCGTTCATGAGCGCTTCATACTCACCTCGAAATTTGTCCAGCGATGACCGGAGTGGGAACACTACGCTGTCCGCCAGAACGCAGATTGTGCGTCCGGTCATCTGTTCGCACAGGTCGTACAGGGTGTCGATGTCCGACAGCTTGCCGTCACCCGCCTCAATCCTCTGCAGAATCTTCACGACCCAGGAGGTCCCCTCGCGGCACTGCACGCACTGGCCGCACGATTCGTGTGCGTAGAACTGCGCAATCCGCCGCATCGCCGGCACGATCCGCGTGTCCTCGTCCATAACAATCGGCGACGCCGTGCCGAGCGAGCTACCGGCTTCCTGAAGTCCCTCGTACGTGCAGGGAATGTCCAGCTCGTCTTCCGTAAGCAGCGCCGTCGAGCAGCCTCCAGGAATGACAGCTTTCACTCGCTTATCGCCCGGGATCCCTCCACATACGTCGAAGATGATATCCCGAAGCGGAACGCCCAGCGCCAATTCGTACGTGCCCGGCTTGTTCAGGTGGCCCGAGCAGCACCACAGCTTGGTCCCCGGGCTCTTCTCGGTGCCCCACTGCTGATACCACGCCGCACCTTCTGTGATGATCATCGGCACCGCGGCCAGCGTTTCGACGTTGTTCACCGTCGTGGGCTTACCGAAAACGCCCGCCTGTGCCGGAAACGGAGGCTTGATCCGGGGCTCGGCCCTCCCGCCCACCAGAGAGCTCATGAGGCCCGTTTCTTCGCCCGCGATATACGCGCCCGCGCCGAGATGGACGGTCACGTCGCACGACCAGCCGCTACCCAGAATGTTTTCACCGATGAACCCGGCTTCGTACGCCTCTACCACGGCGTCGTTCAGGATTCGGGTGTAGGGAAAGTATTCGCCGCGCACATAGATGTAGGCGTGCTCGGCCCGAATCGCGCGAGCCGCGATCAGACAGCCTTCGATCAGCAAGTGCGGGCACCAGCGCAGGATCTCACGGTCTTTGAAAGCGCCCGGCTCGCTCTCGTCGGCGTTGCAGCACAGATAGTGCGCCTTGCCGTCGTCCTTGGGCATGAAGCTCCACTTGAGCCCTGTCGGAAATCCGGCCCCACCGCGGCCCCTGAGCCCCGAATCCTTGACCACATCCGTGATCTCGTCGGGGGCCATGCCCACGGCCTTCCGGAGCGCCTCATACCCGCCTTGTTCAGTCCACACTTCGAGCTTGCGCGCCTCCGGATCGCCGAAGTGGCGCGACAGAAGCGTCTGGACTTCTAGATCGTGGCTGTGTGGAAATCCCATGCCGCGCCCTAACTCAGCCGGTCCAGAACGTCCGGAACCGTGTCCGGCGTCACGTTCTCGAAATACTCGTCGTTGATCTGAACGGCGGTTGCGAATCCGCACGCCCCGAGACACTCCGCCTCCATCACCGTGAACCGGCCGTCTTCCGACGTTTCGCCCGGACCCGTTCCGACCTCTTCCAGAAATCGGCGCATCACCGCGTCGGCCCCGTTGAGGTGGCAGGCGATGTTCGTGCATACCTGAATCAGGTGCCGCCCCACGGGGTGCTTGTTGTACATCGTGTAGAAGCTGGCGACCGAGTGGACGTAGGCGGGCGTTACGTCCAGGTGCGCGGCGATCTCTTCCATCGCCGCGGGCGAGACCCACCCGTTCCTCTCCTGGGCGTAGTTGAGTAGCGGGAGCAGCGCCGCCTTCTTTTCCGGATACCGGCTGATGGAGCTCTCGAGGCGCTCTCTGCCTTCGTCATCCTCCAGGAGGACCTCGGTGGGCCGCAGGTTCGCCGTCTGAAACGACTGCGCTCCAGCCACGGCGGGGTGGATCCGCTTCCCCATTAGTCGGCCCTCACCGGTCGATCTCACCCAGCACGATATCCAGGCTCGCGTTCACCGCGATCAAGTCGGAGACCAACCCGCCCTCGACCAACCGGGACAGTGCGCCCAAATTGACGAAGGACGGCCCCCGGAAACGGCAGCGCACCGGCTTTGAGCCTCCGTCCGACACCAGGCCGAATCCGAGCTCACCTTTCGAGGCTTCCGTCGAGGACCAGATCTCTCCTTCCGGTACCCTCAACCCCTCCATGACCAGCTTGAAGTGCGCGATCATCGATGATTCCCGGATCATCGATATTGATGGGTCCGCCCGGCAGCCTGTCGAGGGCCTGCTGGATGATGCGGACGCTCTGCCGCATCTCCTCGATTCGAACCATGTAGCGATCGTACGTGTCCCCGTGAGCCCCGACGGGAAGGTCGAAGTCGTACTCGTCGTAGCCCAGGTAGGGGCGCGCCTTTCTTACATCATACGCGACGCCGGAGGCCCGGAGATTGGGGCCGGTGAGTCCGTAGTTGATCGCCGTTTCGGCGTCCATGACACCGATATCGATCGTCCGCGAAAGCCAGATCGCGTTCTTCGACAGCAGCCGCTCTACCTCATCCAGCGTATCCGGCAGCGTGTTGGCGAAGTCACGCATGGCGTCTACCCAACCTCCGGGTAGATCCGCCAGCATGCCGCCGATACGCGTAACGGAGGTCGTGAGCCTCGCTCCGCAGTACGCTTCGTGCAAATTGTACACCCGTTCCCGCTCCTGGAACGTGTACAGAAAAACCGTGAAGGCGCCCAGGTCGATGCCCGTAGTACCCAACCACAGCAGGTGTCCCTGGATGCGATTCAGCTCGCTGAGCAGAACGCGGACGACCTGGCATCGGGGTGTAATCTGCACGCCCAGCAGGCTCTCAACCGCCTGAGCGTATCCGATGTTGTAGAGCATCGGCGCCAGATAATCCATCCGGTCGGTGTACGGGACGATCTGGTTCCACTCCCTGTACTCACACGTCTTCTCGAAGCCGGTGTGCAGGTAGCCCAGGTGAGGGATGCAGCGCAGCACTGTTTCGCCGTCCAGCTCCAGCACCAGGCGCAACACTCCGTGTGTTGCCGGGTGCTGAGGACCGAGATTAAGCACCATGTGTTCGCCGTCGAGGCCATGCTCCCTGGCAGCCTCTCCCGGCTGAACATCAGGTGGTACCTCAGACTCGAGCTCGCCCGCCATGCGAAGCTCTTCGCGGGAATAGACGTCTTCCCGGCCCAGATTCATGGCTCGGCGCGTCTGTTCAGCTCGACTGAACCGGCCACGAAGCGGAAACTCTTTTCGGAGCGGAAAACCCTCGTCGTAGTTCTCGGGCATGAGGATCCGGCGCAGGTCCGGGTGTCCCTCGAAGGTGACGCCGAACATGTCGTACGCCTCACGCTCCAGCCAATTCGCGGCTTCCCATAAGCTCGAGACGCTTGCCACCCGGAGGTTCGTCAGCGGAAGTTGGGTTACGATGCGGAGGCGTCGTCCGTGCTTCATCGACCAGAGCGGATACCAAACTTGGATCGGGCGCTGGCCGCCGTGATCGACGCCCATCACATCCAGTAACAGGTCGTAGGCTTGGTCCGGGTCTGTCTTCAGATACGACAGCACGTCGAACAGAGAGCTCGGGTCCACCTCGAGAACGGGGCAGTCGACCGCGTCCACATGTGCGCCATGGACGGCATCGCCGAATTTCTTCCGAACCGCGTACACGGATGGATCCGTTTCCAGCCCTTCCTCGCGAGGAGGGGCGGACAACACCAGGTAGGGGGCCGGCGCCTCGTTCACGGGCACAGGCTAGTCGTCATGCTCCAGCAAGCGCTCACGCCGGTCACGCGGGCGCTGTAGAGCGTCACTCGGCTCGATTCCGCTGATCTTGTTCTGGCTGGTGGAATTTCCGAACGGCTGAGCGACCAACTCGATGGCCTCGGGAGGCAGGTTTGGCATTCCGACCGCCTCGGGGCTTTCCGCACGGAGCCCGGGTACCGCCAGCGACTCGCCTTTGATTTTCTCCTGGATCATGAGCAGCCCGTAGATCAGACCCTCCGGGCGGGGCGGGCATCCGGGCACATATACATCGACCGGCACGATCGTATCGATTCCCTGCACGATCGTGTAGTTATCGAACATTCCGCCCGAGCTGGCACACGCACCCATCGACACACACCACTTCGGCTGTGGCATCTGATCCCACACGCGGCGGAGGACGGGGGCCAGCTTGTAAGACACTCGGCCCGCGACAATCATCAGATCCGCCTGCCTGGGGCTGAATGACATGCGCTCCATCCCGAACCTGGCGATGTCGTACTTTGATGCCGCCGAAGCCATCATCTCAATCGCACAGCACGCCGTCCCGAACGGCATGGGCCAGATTGAGTTTCTTCGCGCCCAGTTGATTACGTAGTCCAGTCGGGTCGTGAGCCACGCATGTGGAACGCCTGTATCTGTCTGCCCCGGATCCGTAGGATCGACGATGGGGAGGTTTCGTGAGTCGCTCATCGGCTCAGTCCCATTGGAGTGCTCCTTTGCGCCATGCGTACGCCAAACCAGCGGCGAGAACAGCCATGAACACAAGCATCTCGATCAGACCGAACAGGCCTAGAGAGCGGTACACCACAGCCCAAGGAATGAAGAAAATTATCTCGATATCGAAAACGATGAATAACATCGCGACGATATAGAACTTGATCGAAAACCGTTCGCGCGTGTCTCCCAGCGGATCCATGCCCGACTCGTACGGAGCCGCCTTGGCCGGCGTCGGCCTGTACACGCTGGCCAGATGCGACAGGCCCAGCAGCACCGCCGCGTTCAGGATTCCGACGATCAGGAGTATCGCGATTCCGAGGTACGCCTGTCTCATCGCTATGCCGGTCGTCTTGTGAATTTGTTCACTTGAGGCGCCGAACATAGCCTGCTTCGGGATGGGGCGTCAAGCGGCCGGAAACCCTGTTAGATAGGGACTTGCGAGCACAATTGCGTAACCAGGAATCAGGGACTTTGCGGCAGGCGCGGCCCAGTACGAGGCCGGCGAAATCCGACGGACAAACCCGGTCTGAAACCGAGGGCCTGCTCTCCGTGGACACGGGAGCCGGGATCCTCAGCACGCTGGTCACCGGAACCGGGCCACCCGTGGTTCTGCTGCACGGGCTGACCGCCAACCGTGCCTTCTGGGATCCGGTGATCCCGCTTCTTGTTGGCCACAGCACGATCGTGGCCCCTGACCTTCTGGGCCGGGGACGTTCAGACCCGCCGTCGGGCGCGAACTATAGCCTCGGTGCTGAGCGGGACCGCCTTCTGGCTCTGATTAGGCGTCTAGATCTCGAGCATCCGCTGATCGTGGGACACTCATACGGCGCCTCACTGGCGCTGGCGGTAGCCGGTGCGGCCGAAAGCGGTCGGCACCGGCCCAGCGGACTGCTCCTGCTCAGTCCGATCACACCCTGGACTCCACGGCCTCGGCTACTGCCTGTCTTGACGGCGCGGTGGGCGCGTCCGATTGTCGTGCCGCTGACCGGGTTGTTTCGCCGTCCGCTGACCCGGTATGTGCTCGAGAAGCGCGTTCTGGCAGATGGGAAACCGAGCAGTCGCCTGGTGGACGATTTTTCTGCCGGGTACGCCACGCGCGAAAGAGTGGAAGCGCTCCTGGATGTCCTGCGCGATTGGAGACCGAGCGACTTGATGGAGTGGACGACTGAGCCGGCCATGCCGGTACGTGTGCTGGCCGGATGCGAGGACCGCCGGATTTCTGCCGCGGAGACGCGCCGACTGTCAGAGCGGCTTGGAGCGCGGCTTAGATTTGTGCCGAACGCTGGCCACGGTCTGACTCTCGATGCTCCGTCCGAGGTGGCGCGGGAAATCGAGATATACCTGGATGACGCGTGCAGATAGTCACGCAATTTCACGCAAGGTAGTTACAGGCAAGGGGACGCATGAGCATCAAGAACGACCGCTGGATTCGCGAGAAGGCCGGACAGGGAATGATCGAGCCTTTTGCGGACGAGCAGGTTAGTGACGACTGCATCTCGTACGGGGTCAGCAGCTACGGATACGATATGCGAGTAGCTGACGAATTTCGGATCTTCCACAACGCGCTGTCCCCTCTCGTAGATCCAAAGGCATTCGACGAGCGATCGTTTGTTGAGTACACGGGTGACTCCTGTATCATCCCGCCCAACTCGTTTGGCCTGGCGCGATCTGTGGAATACTTCCGAATCCCCCGCAACATACTTACGCTTTGCGTCGGAAAGTCCACGTACGCGCGGTGCGGAATCATTACGAACGTCACCCCGTTTGAACCGGAATGGGAAGGCTTTGTGACTCTGGAAATCAGCAATACAACGCCGCTTCCTGCGAAGGTCTACGCCAACGAAGGAATCGCCCAGGTAATTTTCTTTGAGGCGGATGAGCCCTGCGAGACCAGCTACGCTGACCGCAAGGGAAAATACCAGGGCCAAGTCGGGGTCACGCCGCCTCGCCTCTAGCCAGTTTGGCCAGGTCCCGAACCCGCAACTGGAGTTCGCTGGCTCCAGGCCAATCTCAGCACGAGCGCCCAGCCGGCCAGGAAGCACACTCCGCCGACAGGGGTAACGGCCCCCAAGAACCGTAGCCCGCTCAAGCTCAAGGCATACAAACTACCGGAAAACAGCAGGATCCCGACCCCAAACAGCCACGTAATGGCCTTCCAGGCCTGTTCCGGCCGGCGCTCAGCGGCCAGAGCCACGAAGAGAAGCGCGAGACCGTGTACCAGCTGGTAACGGACGCCTGTTTCATACACGGCGGCGAACTCGGGACTCAGCACGCCCCGCAGCGCATGGGCCCCAAACGCTCCCGCGCCGACACCCGTCAGCATTGCCAGTGCTCCCAGAACCATCGCCAGTCGTGCCATGTCCCCGAAACTGTGGACTCGCCGCGCACATGGCGAGTCTACATCTTGCAGTGTTTCCGGCGAATAGGTTCTTTCGGAGGCAGGCCGAGGTACACATGGACAACGCAGCAGCAGACAAGAGAGTCAGGATAGCGGCGGTTCTGGGTCCGGCCGGCGGACAAGACCCCGCGGTTGTGGGAGTGTTGTTGGATATTGACCCGGAACTCGCCCTGTTTGAAGACGCTGGCTCAGCCCTCACGGCGGATGATCCGGGCGCCGCACTTTGGGTGTTTGACCAAACGGGGGCCGACACCGCCGCCGAGTCGTTTGCCGGCGAACTGGCCAGTTCCGGAGGCGATAGAGCCGCCGCGCAGCTCCTGGCGCTGCTGCCGGCAGGCGCGAGCGCGCCCTCCGGCGAGGCTGAATCCCTTCGCCTCTTCGTAACCTCCCCGGTCTCGCCCGCGGCTCTGGAGGCCCTGTGTCTTCAGCTATTGGGTGGCGGCCGAGCTGGTGGCTCGCGAGCCGGCGACCAGGCGGCAGGTTCGGTGCGGGCACGTAGGCCTGCCCGCTTCGAACCCAATCGGATCTACGAAGAAGCCAAGGCGTATGTTGCCGCCGTTCTATCCGCAGGCCGCGGAGGAACTGATCTTCCGCTCGACGACGGCCGTCCTATAGCGGAGAGCCTGTATACGAACCTTCTCCACAACAACACACTTGTGGTACAGGCTTTGGAGCCACACCAGCCCTACGACCTCGAGTCCCACAGTGTGAACGTGGCTATCATCGCTGGAAAAATTGCCATGGGCTTGGCACTCGGACCCGAGAGGACCGCCCAGGTCATGCACGCCAGCCTGGTGCACGATGTAGGAATGGCGACTCTACCCGGAGAGTTACTGGCGAAGGCCGGTCACTATTCCGATGATGATATGGAGCAGCTACAGCGCCACCCGGAGCTGGGAGCAGCCCTGGTCTCAAAGGCCGGCCCGGCGTACGAGTGGTTGCAGATCGTGATCCTACAGGAGCACGAGCGGGCGCGTGGACAGGGATATCCGCGCGGCCTTCCGCTCTCCGCTATCGACCCCATTGCGGAGATCATCGGTATCGCCGATGTCTTCGAAGCGCTCTCGCATCCACGCGCCTACAGGTCTCCGTATACCGCCTTCGACGCGCTGGAGCAGGTTGCCGGAATGCAGGATGAGTATTTTTCGGCCCGGGTCGTGACGGCCCTGGTGAACGAGATATCCTCGTTTCCGCTCGACAGTTTCGTCCAGCTCAGCACGGGGGAAATCGCCCGTGTCACCGCCACCAACCCAAGCAACCTTATGCGACCTGTTGTGCTGGTGCAGTGGGACTCCGAGTGGAGCCCACTGGATGAACCGCAGGCGCTCGACCTCCTGGACAACCCCGCGGTTACCGTGGCCCGTTCGCTCGTGGATGCGGAGCTGCCGATCACGTAGCAGGATCCTTGCCATGTGACGGCCGCACAAAAAAGAAACGGGGGAGAGCCTGTGGCCCTCCCCCGCCCTTGAGTTCTGCACGACTCGTCTGTTTGCTACCTGCCTGCGAGCACTCTCGTAGACAATCTCTCTAGAACAACACGCCGGCGGTTACGGCTGAGTGCCAGAACAGAGCCACACCGCGCCACACTCCGTTAGCGATCAGCTCCTCGCCGACAGCCTTCAGACGCTTGGCACGGTTCAGAATGGCAAGCTGCGCCGGAGTCGGGGCGTCGCCAATGGCGGCTTCCGCCTCAGCGATCTGCGACTCCGCCAGTTCCAGAAGAATCTGAACCTCTTCCTCACTGGGAGGCTCGCACTCCAGCACCGCCAGAAGGGCTCTGGACTCGGCGCGACGCGCCAGCACGACCGCTCGCCGATATGCCTCGTGATCAGCGGCGAACACGGCACGCCGGATCAGCTCGCCCACATGGAACAGAACGCGCTCTTGCTTCAAGGTCGGACCGTCTCCGATCAGGCCCTGAGCCAGCTCAAGAGCTTCGACCGCCCGAGCAATCGAGAACCGCGCGACCGTAACCGGGTCCAGTCGGAAATCCCGGTGACGATGCCGAACCACGTCCGTAATTTGCAGCCCGAGGAGAAGCCGCTCGGCAGCGCCGACGAGATCGCCGTCTGCCTGCAGTGCTCGCGCCTCTTCGACCAGCTCTTCCAGTTTGTCTTCGAGCCTGTCCAACTGCTCAAACTCGTCGTCCGCTTCCTGGATACGATCGATGAGATGCTCGACCCGCGCGAACAGAGCGTCGAGGCCTTCCTCGCCCCGATTCTCGATCAGGGCCTCGGCAAGAATGAGCCGGGCTTCCAGAGCTAGCGCCTTGGCGGCTTCTTCATCTCCCAGTCTGTACGCGGCCCGTGCGGCGGCGAACTTCAGCCGCGCCTCGGCAAACGGTGTCCCATCGCCCTCGGACGGCGCCACTTCTGTCGGACTACTCATCGACAGTGCGACATCCTCCGTCACGACCTCAGCGGTCGTCTCGTCTGCCGCTACCTGGACTTCGAACGGCGCCGTAATAGAGGGCTCCGCCACGTTGTTCGTGTTCGTGCCCTCCGTGCCCGCGGTCGGATCTACCGGATTCTCGCCGCACGCGGCCAGGCCGCTGACGAGAAATAGTCCGAGAAGACTGTTCTTTAGTTCCCTACGCATGGATCCCTCCCAGTTTTGGCCGGCCCCCGCAGCCAACCGTTTGTTGTCGATCTGCCTCTAGACGAGACGAGGGAGGAAACGGTCACATGGGAGAACCCTAGGAGAGAACAGCCATCGTTTCTCGCACGGCATCGGCCGACGCCGCGAGCGCCTCCGCCTCGGGATCCGTGAGGGGGATTTCGTAGATTTTTTCCAGTCCGCCGCGTCCGAGTTTGCAAGGGACGCCGAGGAAGAGTCCGTGCTCACCGTACTCCCCCTCGAGCCACGCAGCGCACGGCAGGATCCGCCGCTTGTCCCGCGCAATGGACTCACACATCTGTGCCGCGGCCGACGACGGCGCGTAGTAAGCGCTACCCGTCTTCAGTAGGCCGACGATCTCTCCCCCGCCCTTTCGAGTTCGCTGTACGAGCTCCTCGATACGGTCCGCGGGAAGCAGCTCTGTGAGCGCCATTCCGCCCACGGTGACGCTACTGACGACCGGAACCATGCTGTCGCCGTGGCCACCCAGAACGAGGGCCTGTACGTCCTCTACGCTGACATCGAGTTCCAAGGCGATGAAGCTCCGGAACCGTGCCGTGTCCAGAATACCGGCCATCCCGATCACTCGCTCCCGAGGAAAGCCGGTGACCTGCATAGCTATATGAGCCATGACGTCGAGCGGATTCGTGACCATGATGATGATCGACTCCGGGCTGTACTTTTGAATCTCACCCGCTATGCCACCCACGATCGCGGCGTTCTTCTGCGTCAGATCATCGCGGCTCATGCCCGGCTTCCTGGCCAGACCGGCGGTCACAACGTAAATGCCGGATCCAGCCGTCTCCTCATAGGTCTGCGCGCCTATCAGCCGCGTATCAAATCCCTCGACCGGCGCCGATTCCCACTGGTCCAGAGCCTTCCCCTGCGGTACACCCTCGAGGATGTCCACCAGGAAGACCTGACGCGCCAATTCTCGCTCCGCGATTCGTTGAGCGGTTGTTGCGCCGACGTGTCCCGCTCCGACCACCGTGATCTTTTCCACTATCAACCGCTCATTTCGATGTGTGACGTTTTTGAGTACCGAGAGGTTCGGCTATTGCCGCCGCGAGGCCAGAGTATCCGCCCGGCGGGCAGCCTCTTCGGCCACGACCTCCAGAGCCTGGTCCCAGCGCTCCGGACTGGCTGTCTGAAGTACAAACTCGATGAGATCCAGAAGATCGAGGCCCTGTGCGCATGTGATAGGCCGCTCAGCCTCGCCCTGCGCGAGCTTCTCCCGAAGAGCCTCCACCTGCTCTCGCTTCTCCTGGAATCGCTGTCTCGCTTCGTAGGTCATCGCCACCCCTCGTATCCGCCGAATCGACTCATTATCCACCCACCTGGCTCAGAGCGACGAGACCACCGCTTCCCGACGTAGAACCCGTCTCGAGGTCGTGCTTTGCCGGTTTCCCGGCCAGTGCTTGTTCTACGGCTGCTGCAATATCGCCCGTTGTCCTAAGGGGTTCCTTCAGGTCCACCTCATGCGTACCGAACAGGCACGTCCGCAGCCTTCCATCCGCCGTCAGCCGCATTCGGTTGCAGCTGTCGCAGTAATGCTGTGACAGGGGCGTGATCACGCCCAGCGAACCACGGGCACCTTTGCTGCGAAAATACGAAGCTGGACCGTTGCCGGCCGGGCCTGCCACGGGCACAAGATCAACGTGGCTCTTCAATCGATCCAGGATTTCGTCCGCCCCGATGAAGTTACCGGTCAGGTGCAGGTTGCCTCCCACTGGCATGAGCTCAATAAGCCTGATGTGCCAGGGGCGTTCGCGAGTGATCTCAACCATCGCGGGAATTTCGTCGTCGTTGATGCCGCGCAGCAATACGACGTTCAGTTTGATCGGATCCATCCCTGCCGCCTCGGCCGCTTCGATGCCGCGAAGAGTATCATCGAAAAAACGGGCCGGACGGCGCGCTATCTCTTCGAAGCGGTCGCGCCGAAGCGTGTCCAGACTGATGTTCACGCGCTGGACTCCGGCCTCCCTCAGCGCCGTGGCCTGTCCGGGTAGGAGCACGGCGTTGGTGGAGAGCGCTATGTCCTCGATCCCTGGGATGGCCGAAAGCATAGCGGCCAGGTTAGGGAGGTCTCGCCTCACCAGCGGCTCTCCGCCCGTCAGTCGTACGCGGCGAAGTCCCATTCCCGCCATCTGCCGCACGATGTCCGTGATCTCCTCGTACGTGAGGATCTCAGCCTTCGGGATCCAATCCAGGCCCTCGACCGGCATGCAGTAGGTACAGCGTAGATTACACTTGTCTGTAACCGAGATGCGCAGATATTCGATCGATCGACCGAACTGATCCCTCACAGCGCCTCTCCCCCCGTCGGCTGCTCGCCGAGCCAGGCAGTGGAGCCATCGGCATAGTGCTCCTCTTTCCACATCGGGAGACGCTGTTTGATGGCTTCGATCACATACCGAGATGCCTCGTAGGCCGCGCCCCGATGCGGAGCCGCCGCCACCACGATGACGCTGGCCTCGCCGAGCTCGAGAGAGCCTGTCCGATGGGCCGCACCTACGGCTCCGACTTCGTAACGGGATCCAGCTTCCGAAGCGATTTCGGAGAGTACCCGCTGCGCCATTTCCGCGTACGCCTCATAACGAAGCCGCACCACTGGACGGCCTTCAGCGGAATTGCGGACACGGCCCTCGAACAAGACAACAGCGCCATCCTCCATCGAGCGCAGTCGCGCGCTTAGCCGGCCTCCATCCAGCGGTTCAGCGGTGATCTCGGCAACGATCGTCGGTTCTCGCACCCGGCTCTAGCCCCCAGCCACGGGCGGGATCAGCGCCACTTCGTCCCCGGTTTCCAGCACTTCACCCAAGCCGGCATATCGCAGATTTCTGGCCACAGCGGGGCGTTCAGGCAGACGATCGAGCCCCGGAAGCGTTCTGAGCTCAGAGACCAAATGGGCCAGACTACTCCCACTCGGCAATTCGATCGCAATCTCACCCTGACCGGCCAACTCCCGGTAGACGCCAAACAGTAGCACCCGCACCGCCAGCGTCGTCTCAGCCACACCAAGCGATTTATCGATTGGACTCTGCCGCGTCTGATCTCACGAAGGCCAGAAGCTTACCCACGGCCGCATCCGGCCTCAGTGTCGAGACGCGCACCCGCGTCTCATGACCGTCGGGATCCGGGTACGCGGCTATGGCGAGACGACTGCGGAAGGTCGTAAACGTGAGGTGCGACTCGCTTTCCTCTGCCAGCGAGGCCGAATAGATCGATCCAGCCTCCGAAAAGAACTGTCTCGCCCTGTCAAGAACTACTGCCGGCTCCAGCTTCGTGGTTACTTCCCTGATCATCTGCCATACCTATGCGCGTGGTTCAAAATCCTCGCAAGACCGCTTGACGCCTTCGCCAACAACGGCATAAGATCCGCCGTTCCCCGGCGGCGCCAGCTGATTCGCTGATTCCTCGGTTCACCGATCAAGGTATCCCACCGCCAGGGGTCCTTCAATTACCCACGAGCCCGGAGTCCGCGTGCGCTTTTCGTCCAACGTCGAGTTTCTGCAACCCTCTCCCACTCTGGCGCTGCAGGCTCGCGCGCGGCAGATGGCGGCCGATGGACTCTCGATCGTAGACCTGTCCGCCGGCGAGCCCTCTTTTCCGACACCGGAGCCCGCGGTACGGGGTGCTCTAAAAGCGATCCAGGATGGGAGAACGGGATACCCTCCGACACCGGGCATCCCGTCGCTTCGCGAGGGTGTGGCCAGATACGCCGGACAAGGGTCAGAGGGCGCTAGTCTCTCACCAGCCAACGTCCTCGTGAGCGCTGGCGTAAAGCAGGCGCTTTTCAACGTGCTGTACTGCCTCTTCGGGCCGGGCGACGAGGTGATCGTCCCCGCTCCATACTGGCCTACCTATCTCCCGGCCGTTCGTCTGTCCGGAGCCACTCCCGTTACGCTGGCGACTCGCTGGGAGGACGGCTTTCGGCTGGATCCTGACCAGCTGGAAGGCGCCCGGACGGCTTCGACACGCGGAATTCTTCTCAACTCTCCGAGCAATCCTTCCGGTGCGGTCGTGGATGCGGCTGGCATGCGGAGAATTCTCGACTGGGCTGACGCGAACGGAATATGGGTCCTCTCGGACGAGATCTACCGGCGCCTGGCTTACGTACCCGGCGGCGCGCCCTCCGTCCTGGCTCTGTCAGACCGACCGGAGCGGCTCGTCGCGTTCGACGGAATTTCCAAGACGTTCTCCATGACGGGCTGGCGAATCGGCTACGCCGTGGGACCCGAGAAGCTGATCGCGAAGGCCTCCGCGCTGCAGAGTCAGACCACGTCCGGCGCCGCGGCGCCCTCTCAGTTCGCAGCGGCGGAGCTATTTCGGGCCGATAGCGAACGAGAGGAAGGGATCGCTGCTACTCTGGAGGTCCTGTCTAAGAGGCGCAGCCTGGGCCACGAACTTCTCTCAGGCGTGACGGGCCTGGAAACTCGTCTCCCGGACGGCGCGATCTTCTTTTTCAGCCGAGCGGTGAATCAGCACGACTCTTTGGTGCTCGCCGAAGACTTACTGACTAAGGCCGGAGTCGCGTGTGTGCCCGGCGAGCCGTTCGGCACACCCGGCCACCTGCGCTTCAACTTTGCCGTGGACGAATCCACGCTGGAGGAGGGACTACGCCGAGTCACCGCTCACCTCGGCGGCGGCTCCTGATCGTAGCCGCCGGGTTCTAGAACCTGGGCGGCTCGGGCTTGTCTACCTCGTTCTTGAACAGCCGCGAGGGCTTGAATACCGGAACCGATCTCGCTGGCACCGTCACCGAAGCACCCGTGCGTGGATTCCGCGCCATTCGCGGCCTACGCCTACGCACCTTGAAAGTACCAAAGCCCCTGATCTCGATGTGCTTTCCCTCAGCGAGGGCCCGCTTCGTCGCATTCAGAAAGGCATCGATCACGGCTCCACAATCCTTCTTGGTCACACCCGGTCCGATGGCCTGGTAGACCTGCTCTACAAGATCTGCCTTTGTCATAAATCACTCCATTTCCAGTAGGCCGCCTACTGCCATTGATACCGCAGGCTGGGAGTCAGGGCTCCGCCTTCGTCCAGCCTGCTGAGGAATTTCGTCCACCGCAGTCCCGGGAGCTGACCGATGAGGTCAAGCCAGGTAACCCGGCTCGACGTGGGACGCAAAGTCTGAGGATCGGATCCCAGGCCAGCCATTTCTCCGGCCGCCGCAATCGCGTCCGGAAGCGTACCGAGCCGATCTACCAGTCCCACGCTCATGGCCCGTTCTCCCGAAAAGATCCGACCGTCTGCCAGCTCCAACACCGCCTCGCGTTCCATTCCGCGACTGTCTGAAATCGCGTCCACGAACTGCCCATACGTGTCCTGGATCACATCCTGAAGAATCGCGCGTTCTTCGGCCGACAGGGCTCGAGACGGCGAACCTGTGTCCTTGAATTTGCCGCTCTTCACGACCTCGAGTTCAATTCCCACCTTATCCAGCAGGCCCTCGGCATTCGCGAACTGCATGATGACGCCGATAGAGCCTGTGATAGATCCTGGAAGGGCGAAAATTGAATCAGCCGGGAGAGCCACGTAGTAGCCGCCTGACGCTCCCACGCTTCCGATCCATGCGATGAGCGGACGCTCATCCTCTTCTCGCAGCTTGCGTAGCTCGCTGTAAATACTCTGGGAAGGGCCGACGCCACCGCCAGGCGAGCGTATCTCGAGAACGAAGGCCCGGACTGAGTTGTCCTCCCTGTACCTCTCAAGCGTGGCAAGGATGGCTCGGTCGGAATCGATGACGCCCTGGATCGGGATGATCGCCACGCGGCCTTCGGAGACCAGGGGGATGTATCCGCCCAGCCAGAGTTGTAACGCTACCATCACTCCGGCCGCCGACACTGCAAGCAGGAGGACAATCCCCAGCACGGTGCTTCGGCGGTTCCAGGCCACGTTCGTTCACCTCTTCCCGAAAAGGTTGATAGTAAGCTAGCTGCGATTCCAGATATCTGTCAATCGATTGCCATCGCACGATTTGCATCCATCGCGTCTATGAACTTCCGGAACAAGTATCGGCTGTCGTGCGGACCGGGAGCGGACTCCGGATGATACTGGACACCGAACAGCGGCCTGGAACGGTGCCGGACCCCTTCCACAGTCCTGTCGTTCAAGTTGACGTGCGTGACCGTCAGGTCCGGCGCTCCTACCACCTGCTCGTCGTCACCCAATACGGCAAACCCGTGGTTCTGGGAGGTGATCTCCACAACCCCGCTCTCCTTGCTGAGCACCGGATGATTCCCCCCGCGGTGGCCATAGGGAAGCTTGTAGGTGGACCCTCCAAAGGCCCTGGCAATGAGCTGGCAGCCCAGGCATATGCCGAACAGGGGGACTCCTTTCTCAGAGGCGGCGAGAATTTGCTCCACCGCTCCGTCCACGGCTTCAGGGTCGCCCGGACCGCTCGATACGAAGACACCATCTGGCCGCCTGGCGAGAAGCGCATCGGGAGACGTGGCAGCGGGGAGCACCTCCACTTCATAGCCAGCTTCAACCAGAAGCTCCAGGCTCCGTCTCTTTACCCCATAGTCCAGGCACGCGACGCGGCCACGCACCTTCTCTCCCGCCGGGGCGAGCGTGTAAGCCTCAGAGGTACCTACCGACGAGGCCAGATTCCGCCCGACCATAGAGGGCTCAGCCGCGATCATGGCGGATACCTCGGCCACGGATACGGCATCCGATACGATGGCAGCCCGCATGGCTCCCTGGTCGCGGATATGCCGCGTGATGGCCCGCGTATCACAGCCATGCAGGACGGGGACGGATTCGGCTTCCAGATAGGTTCGGAGTCCGGCGTCGTCTCCTCCTCCCTCTCCGCCGCTCAGCTCACGCACGACGAAACCCGCAACCCAGGCACGATCAGACTGCAGATCGGCATCCGAAACACCATAGTTGCCCATCATAGGCGCGGTCATCACGACTACCTGACCCGCGAAAGACGGGTCGGTGACGATTTCCTGGTAGCCCGTCATAGCGGTCGTGAAGACGATCTCTCCGACTCCCTCGCTCCCAGTCCCGGCCAGGCGGCCGCCGAATGAACGCCCGTCCTCCAGCACCAACCGGCCCGGCACATCTTGCGTATCCGTCAAGCCTGATATTCCTTTCGTTCGAGCGAGCCTGTAGCCCGCATTCTCCAGCAGAAACCGAGCATGAGCGACCCTATCATATATATCTATGCCGACGAATCCTGCCTGGGCAACCAGTTCCAGGATCGCAATCGTCCCGGGGCCGCGGCGGGCCTGGTGGAGCGATTCCACGACCGGCGTGGCTGGCACCGAAGGGACTTCGCGTACTACGAATCCGATACCACGAACAACCGAATGGCCCTCTACTCAGCGATCGTGGGCCTGCGACACCTGCAGCGCCCCTGCTCTGTCGTGTTCACATCAGACAGCCAGTACCTGGTGCGCGGGATGCGGGAGTGGCTGGCGGGCTGGGTGCGCCGAGGTTGGAAACGGAAGGGGGGCGCGATCGAGAACCTGGATCTGTGGCGTGCGGCGCTTCTGGAGGCTCAGAGACATCAAGTGGAATGGCGCTGGACTAGGGGTCATGCCGACGACGTAAAGAACGAATACGCCGACGCGCTGGCCACCGACACGGCGGCTACAGGAAACGCGGTGAAGGGCCTCGTCGAGTCGGGCTTCGAGGAATGGCTGGGAGGGCAGCGTGGCCGCGGCCGGTACGAGGACTTTCTGGACCTGCCGCCCACGGGCCCGTTCCGGCCGGATCCGCTCCCCGCCGGCGGCTGACTACTCTTCCGCCGGCGTCTCCGCTTCGGCGCCCGAGTCCACCGCTTCCGTTCCGCCCGCCCCATCCACTTCATCTCCCGGAATCAGCAGCGGCGTCGCGTCTCCCTCGGCGTCGAGCACGGACGACGGAGCCGGAGCGGCTTCAAACTCACTCCGTAAAATCGAGCTTCCGGGCTGTGAGCTCTGCGATGAAATGATCGAGAGCACTAGAGAGAGGAACAGGAACAGTCCTCCTCCGATCCAGGTCGATCTGGTGAGCAGGTTCGCAGCCTGCCGGCCACCGATGAACGAATCTGTGGAGGACGAGGCGCCACCGAAGGTTGCGGCCAGGCCGCCTCCTTTGCCCGACTGCATCAGGATGATGACGATCAACAGGGTCGACAAGACCGTTATCGTTATTACTAGAAAGCTAAACATTGTACCTCATCCACATGTGAAAAAGAGTGCGGCCAGGAAGCCCGCACCCGAGGTCTGAAGCTAGGCCCAGCGCCGTTTTTCGTCAACGTAGCAGCCTCTGTCAGCATCGCGGCCTAAGGCTTGCTCCCCCGACCAGCCCACCGTCTACACCCTCGGCCGACAAAAGCTCTTCAATGTTGGAAGGCTTCACGCTTCCGCCGTACAGCACAGTGGCTTCAGCCGCTGCAGCGGCGCCTACGGTCTGTTCGAGAACACTTCGAAGGATGCCATGCGCCTCGGCCGCATCCTCCGGTGACGCCGTTCGGCCGGTCCCGATGGCCCAGACCGGTTCGTACGCATACGTCAGATCGCCCGCGCCGCTCGGCCCCAGGGTTGTCAAGACCGCTTCGAGCTGTCGGCGTAAAACTGCCTCGAGTTGGCCGCTTTCTCGTTCCTCCAACTTCTCCCCGACACAAAGCATGGGACGTAACCCCGCCTCGAGGACACGGTTTACCTTTTCGGCGACCTGCTCGTTCGTATCGCCGAACTCGTGTCGGCGCTCGGAGTGTCCGGCCAACACCCAGCCGGCGCCCGCCTGGGCCGCCATTCCGGCCGACAGCGAGCCCGTGTGCGCACCGCCCGCTTCCTCATGCACGTCCTGTACGCCGATCCCTATGTCGGCGCGATCAGACAACGCCTCCCTGAGAGCGGCCAGAGACAGAGCCGGCGGGAACACGACCACGGTTCGGTCCGCCTGTGGCTCGTAGAGGGAAGCGAATTCCCTGCCGAATGCCGCCGCGTCCGCCGGTCCCTTGTGCATCTTCCAATTCGCCGCGAAGAACGGCCGCTTCATCGCTCGCTAACCTCGTCCAAAGCTTGCAGTCCGGGCAGGGTGCCCTGAGCCAAGAACTCCAGGGCCGCTCCTCCACCGGTTGAGACGTGAGAAATGGCGGTGGCCAGGCCAGCCTCGCGGACCGCCGCCGCAGAGTCGCCTCCGCCTACTACAGTGAACGCGCCAGCCCCGGTCGCCTCAGCCGCGGCGCGCGCCAAGGCCAGCGTTCCTTCCGCGAAAGGCCGGCTCTCGAACATACCCATCGGACCGTTCCAGAATAGCGTCTTGGCCTCCATGACCCGGCGCGAGAACCGTCTCTGCGTCTCAGGACCAATGTCCAGGGCGGCCATTCCCGCGGGAACGCTGTCCACAAGGACAACAATAGCCTCGTCCGCCCGGTCCGGAGCGGGGGCCACGACTAAATCGGTAGGCAGATCGAGCGCTGCTCCTTCGCTCAGGTACGATCTAGCGAGTTCAACCGAATCCTCCTCGACCAACGAGATGCCCATCGAGTAGCCCATGGCCCGTAGAAACGTGTTCGCCATCGCTCCGCCGACGAGTACTCTGTCCGATCGCTCGAGAAGTTCGTCGACCAGTTCGATCTTGTCTCCGATCTTTGCGCCACCGAAGACCACTACGAACGGTGACTCAGGCTTTTCCCGAAGCGCTGACAAGGCGTGCAGCTCTCTCTCGACGAGAAATCCGGCCACCGCCGGAGTCAGAAGCTCGGCCACCCCGGTCACCGACGCATGAGCCCGGTGAAGGCTCCCGAACGCATCATTCACGAACACCTCACCGAGGGCGGCGAATCGCCTCGCCAGGCTCGGATCGCCCCGCGTCTCGCCCTCGAGGAAGCGTGTATTCTCAACCAGAAGGACCGCCTCATCAGCGGCCGGATCCTCCGCCTCGTCCAGGGAGAGTAGGCGTACCGGACGCTCGAGGCTTTTCTCAAGCAGTGCCGCGACCGGACGGAGCGACATCTCGGGCCTGACTTGGGCCTTGGGGCGTCCCAGATGAGACAAGATGACCGGATGGCCGCCGGCCTCCAGGATATACCGCAGCGAGTCCAGAGAGGCCGTTACCCGCGAAGGATCGGTAATCCGTCCTTCGTCCAGTGGCACGTTGTAGTCAACACGAATCACGACCCGCCGGCCGCACAGATCGGTCTCGGCGAGGTCGCTGAGAACCCGCGTTCTCAAGCCGCTAGACCGAAGCGCCTGTCGGGAGTCGCTCAGCTACGAAGCGAGCCAGGTCTACGCAGCGGGACGAATATCCCCATTCGTTGTCATACCAGGAAATGACCTTGACCAGGCGACCACCCATGACGGCGGTGGCCAGTCCGTCCACAATGGAGCTTGCCGGGTTGCCCACATAGTCAATGGAGACGAGTGGCTCGTCGGAGTATGCGAGCACTCCCTCCAGCGGACCTTCCGCCTGGCTTCGGAAGGTCTCGTTCAGTTCATCCACCGTCGTATCCCGGCTGATATTGGCGACCAGGTCGACGATCGATACGTCCGGGGTCGGGACTCGCATGGCCATTCCGTCAATCTTGCCGGCAACGGAGGGATAAACGATTCCTGTTGCTTTGGCCGCGCCCGTGGTGGTCGGGATGATGGACAGGGATGCCGCCCGGGCTCGGCGCAGATCCGAGTGCGGAAGATCCAGGATCCGTTGGTCGTTCGTGAAGCTGTGGACCGTAGTCATGAGTCCGTTCTCGAAACCGAACTGCTCGTCCAGGACCTTCACCAGAGGAGCCACACAGTTCGTCGTGCAGCTGGCGTTGGAAATAATGTGATGCCCCTCGGGATCGTACTGCTCCACGTTGACACCCATAACCAGGGTCACATCCGGATCTCCCGAAGGCGCGGTCACGATAACCTTTTGCGCGCCCGCCGCGAGGTGCTTTGAGGCGTCCGCGTGCGCCCGGAAGCGCCCCGTGCTCTCGAGCACGATGTCCACTCCCAACTCGGCCCACGGAAGCTTCTCCGGATTCGGTTCTGAAAGCACCTGAATCCGGTTTCCATCGATATCCAGCCAGCCGTCTCCGGCCGTAACCAGTCCGGGGAAACGACCGTGAATGGAATCGTACCGAAACAGGTGAGCCAGCGTATCGTCACTCGTCAGGTCGTTGACCGCCACGAACTCGATGTCGTTCACGGACTGCGCCAGAGCAGATCTCAAAATATTTCGGCCGATCCGGCCGAATCCGTTGATTCCAACCTTCACAGGCATATCGTCGCCTCACTCAATTTGGATATGTGCGCGGAGCTGCCAGCCCCCGCGCCGCCAAGCTATGCCGAAGTCCGGAAGAACCCAAGCCTCATTCGGGGACAGCCCTGGCGAAGGTCACGACGCCCACGCAGCTGAAACCGGCGGCCTCCAGCGCCGCGGCGCAGGCACCGGCCGTAGAGCCGGTCGTCAACACGTCATCCACGAGCAGCAGCCGGGTCGCGCCCGTTGGTGGTGCGTGGCTCCCTGCCTGTTTCGCGAACCGTGCCGCGGACGGCAGTACGCTCACACTTCCGGCCACGTTTTCGGAGCGCTCGGAGCGGCTGAGTGTCGCCTGAGCTTTGCTCGCCTGTGAACGCTGAAGTAGGTGGCTAGTTCCCCATCCGGCGATTGTTGCCAGCGATTCAGCCAACAAGGCGGCCTGATTGTATCCACGCTCTCGTAGACGGGATTTCGCGATCGGAACCGGAACCAGCGCCGCGTGACCCCGCGCTAGCAGGCGTCGGGCACCTGGTTCCATCTCCCGCGCCATCCAGTCGGTCAGAGCCGTAGCCCCCTCATACTTGAGGGCGTGCACGACTCGGGACGCCACTCCGTTCATGTAGAACGGGGACGCCGCGGCTACGAGTGAATCGGGCCATTCCGCGCACGCGGCACAGCCCAGCATCCCGGGCAGATCGAGCCGCCGCGTCACCTGGCAGCGCGGGCAATGGGGGGGGTTCAGCCTGTGCGTGCGAGACCGGCACGGTGCGCATACGGGCGCTACATCCTGCGGCAGCGCCGAGGCGCAGCAGACACAGCGCGATGGAAGCAAGGCAGCCAGCAGATCGCCGCCGAGCTGGCCGGCACGCTGGATCAGTCGGCCACGCACAGGCGTCCCAGGGCCCGGAGAGCTGCGCGCTTCATGCATACGTAAGGTGCTTCGCGGCCAAACCACCGCTCCAGCGAGAGGGCGGCTTGCTCGACCAGCATGTGGAGGCCGTCCGCCGCGATCATTCCGTTCGCCCGCGCACACCGAACCCACGGCGTATCGTCGTCGGGCCCGTACACGAGGTCGAGAGCATAGCGGCCTCTTACGTCGTCAAGATCCAGAGGCAGCGGGTCAGAAGAACTTAGACCGAGCGAGGTCGCGTTGATGATCAGGTCGAACTCGTCCAGCGGTTCGAGATCAGCCAGGCGCAGATTCAAGCTCCCATCACCAAAGTCTTCCAGAATCCTTTCCGCTCGGCTGCGGGTTCGATTACGCAGCCAGACGCTCTCCGCGGCACCGCGCTCACAGGCGAGCACCGCGGCCCTTCCTGCTCCGCCCGCACCCAGAACGAGCACTCGCGCACCAGCCATCTCGAAGCCCGGCAGCCTGGCCACGGCGGCCAACAGCCCGTCTACATCCGTGTTGTCTCCGGCGATCACTCCGTCTGCGTCGGCCCAGAAACAGTTGCAGGCGCCAGACCGGATGACGGCCACCGACGGGCGGTCCACGATCCCGGCGGCTATCTGCTTGTGAGGTAGCGTGACGTTGCCCCCTCCCCCACCGCTACACAGAGCATTCATGGTCTCAGCCAGATCCGCGGCGTCCACTCTTCGCCGATAGTACCCGGCCGCTATGCCCATCTCCTGAAAGGCCGCTCGAAACATGTCCGGCGAAACCGAGTGCTCCACCGGATCGCCGAGCACGGCGAACGCGAGAACCGTCTCCGTCACTCGATCTCTTCTTCGGGATCGAGCTCGTCTTCCGCATCGTCTTCCACATCGGGATCGGAGTCGGCCGGAAGTTCCCGTTGGATCTGTTCGAGCATACCCCCCACGCACTCCTCCAGGAGGGTCCAGGCACGTTCGTATTCAGCCGCTCCGCCGCCGACAGGATCATCCACGTCTCGGCCGTGGCGCGGGTCCGCGGGATCGAGAAAGTGCGTAGCGAGAGCCAGCGGCGCATCGGGGCTGAGGTCCATGACAGCCAGGAGGTGCGAGACGGA
>JAZDDE010000309.1:0-5432 GCA_036679495.1 Gemmatimonadota bacterium
CAAGGTCGCGACCTGGCCGAGAAGCTACGGGGGACCGATAGCCGGGAGTATTACAAACAGGCCGTCGAGGCGGACGAGGACTTCGCGCTTGGCTATCGGGCGCTGGCCCTGACGGCGCCGAGCAACGCCGAGTTCTTCAAGGCATACGAGATCGCCGTTGAGAAGGCCGACATGGCCTCCGAGGGCGAGCGGCACATGATCCTCGCGCTCGATGCGGCCGTGAAGGGCAACCCAGGGATGCAGGAAGAGCACCTCACGGCGCTCATTTCCGCGTACCCGAACGACGAGCGGGTAAACAACATGATGGCCAACTTCTACAACGGCCGTCAGGATTACGACAAGGCGATCGAACTCTACGAGAAGGCGATTTCGATCAACCCAGAGTACTCACCGTCGTACAACAGCGCCGGATATGCGTACCGCGCGGTCGGGAAGTACGAGGAGGCAGAGAGCTCCTTCCAACGGTACATCGCGCTCATTCCCACCGAGCCGAACCCGTACGACTCGTACGCCGAGCTGCTCATGAAGCTAGGACGCTTCGAGGAGTCGATCGGGCAGTTCGAGAAAGCTCTCGAACAAGACCCGAATTTCGTCATCTCGTACCGCGGCATCGGCGTCAACCAGATCTTCATGGGTGACCACGACAAGGCACGGACGACGTTTGAGAAGCTGGGGGAGACGGCCCGCACAGACGGCGAGAAGCGCACCGCGCTAACCTGGAAAGCGGCGTCCTACGTGTACGAGGGCGATACGGACAAGGCGATCGAAGCCCTCGAGGCTCGCTACGAGATCGTTGAGATGAAGGAAGACGCAGCCTCCATGTCGGGCGATCACATCTTCATGGGCAATGTCCTCCTCGAAGCTGATCGCCCTGGCGACGCGATGAGCCAATACGACAATGCGATCAGGACCATTGTCGAAGCGGACGTGCCAGCGGAGGTCAAGGCCGGCACGGCCCGCAACCACCACTACCGTCAGTCGCGGGTGGCGCTTGTCGAGGGCAATCTGGATGGGGCCAAACTGCACGCTGGCCTGTACAGCGAAGAGGTGGACAAGCACGCGATCCCGGGCGAGGTAAGGTCCGTACACGAGCTGCTAGGGACCATCGCGATGGCGGAGGAGAACTGGGACGAGGCCGTCGTGCAGATGGAGCAGGCCAACCAACAGAATCCCCGCATCCTGTATCTGACAGCGCTCGCGCAGAACGGGGCCAGCAATTGGGAGGCGGGCCAAGCGACAATGGAAAGGGCCGCCAACTTTAATGGCCTGAACTTCAACTACGCCTACGTACGCAACAAGGCCATGGCCGCGATGCACGAATAGGGCTGTAGCGGTGACTGCAATGGTCTAGCGATAGCTGGGCCACAGCACCTGCGCCGGGCGGGTCCCATTCGCGGATCCGTCCGGCGTTTTTTTTCATCCTGTGCGCAGCGTGTTCCAGATCGGCTTGCCGAAGGCAAACAGGCAAGCCCAGCCGGCGATAACGCCGGGTAGAAATGTTGCGGCGAACAGGTAGACCTCGCCGGTGTAGGTCGCTTCCTTCCACACGAAATAGGTCCCGCCCGGCACGAACAGGACGCAGCTGACCGCCACGAGGAGGAGGCCGATGGTCCGCTGAAAGCCCAGGAGCAGCACCCCGACCAGGAGCCCGAAAAGCAACACGGCCGGGATGGCCACGTGCCATTCGATCATGTAGCGATACAGCCCGACGAACAGGACGAGTCCCAGGATGGACGCCATGTTGAGGATGATGGTCCAGCGAACCAGGCCCATGCGCGGCCCGCTCCAGTCCATCTTTGCCTTGCCCTCATAGCGGTCGAACATGGCTCGGCCCGACAGGCTCACGAGCAAGAGGAGCGAGGCCACCAACGCGACGGTCTGTTGCATCAGGGGGGCCCCTCTGGGCAGCCCGAACGTCAGAACCATGGCCCACGGGAGCACCGTCACGGCGCCGGCGAGCGCCAGCCAGCGGCTCCATGCCTTCTCCAGCACCAACCCGATCATGGTGAGTACGAGGGGAACAAGCAGCACCCGTGTGACCACCACCAGCCGAGGGTTGACCCCGTACGCCCCGCGCTCCAGGGTCACGATGAGGCCGCCCAGGGCCGCCAGGGCAAGGATCGCCGCGATTTTCCGAATCAAGACCATGCCGCCTCACCTTCGAAATCGGATGGTATCTGCGCCGCTCTGGCACTGTCCGGTCTCGCTGTGCTACTCCACAGGAGAGCGACCAAGCCATAATCTATAGCTGTGGGGAGTCAGAATTGCATTTGTGACACGGCCAGGTAAACTTACCTTTGAGATTGAGCAGACGTTGTAGGTACGACAGAACCATGGCGACAAACAAGATCGAACCGGCGTGATCCGCGAAGCGATTCAGACCCTTCTCGACGAGCGTACCCAGTTCCAGCAGTGGCTCACGAAGCTCGCTGATGTCGCCCCCGACTTCCGCCCGGCAGTCACTGACCGGGTCCGATTGGACTACGAGGAACGACTTTCCGTAGCGGAATCCACGCTGGGCAGGCTCACGGCCGCGCTCGAGGCTTCGCTTGCCGGCCGACTTGCCAGGCTCGAGGAGCTAGCGAAAGAACACGACGTAAGATCGGCCAACCTCGAGGAAGCTCAACTCCGGCACGAGGTAGGCGAATATTCGCGATCCGAATGGGACTGGAAGCGAACCGAGCACCGATCAATTCTCAAGAACCTGAACAAGCAGCTCCAGGGCGCCAGAGCGATCGTCGAGGAACTCGACGGCGTGTTGAGCAAGCTGAGCGGCCGGACAGGCCCGGCTTTGGCCAAGCAGACCCCACCCGATTTGGACAAGCTCGAAATCGAGGACGACGAGCCGGCGCCGGTCGACGGCGTGGCGGTCGGCACGGGATCGGTGGCCCGGCGAAACCAGGGCGACGACGTCTTTCTGGCTGAGGTTGAGTTTCTCGAGAGTCTCTCGATGGCCGACTCCACAAGCTTCGATACGGACGGCTGAACACGGCCCGACGCCAACGGGCCCCTGGATCGTCTGCTACCGGCGTGCCTCGGCTCTCAGGACCGGACCGATTACTCCGTACGCAGCGCTACGAGGGGATCCTGGCGGCTGGCCCTAAATGCTGGAATCGCGCATGCCGTGAGCGCGACGACCGCCAGGAGCAGGGTCGCGGCTGCGAGGGTCGCCGGATCCGTTGGGCTCACCTCGAACAGGAGGCTGCGGATGAAGCGAGTAACCCCGAACACCACGATCAGTCCTAGGGCGAGCCCCAATGCCACAAGGCGAGTACCCTTCCCTATCACAGAGCGAAGCACATCCGCCGCACGAGCGCCGACGGCCATTCGGATCGCGATCTCTCCACGCCGCTGAGCCACGGCGTGCGAAAGAACGCCGAATACGCCCACGCAGGCCAAGACCAAAGCGAGCACCGCGAAGCCGAGTACGAGCTGCGTTTGGAAACGTTCCTCGGCGACAGCTTCGTATCGCATCTCGGCGAAAGTCTGAATGTTCTCCAAGGGCATCTGGGGCTCCAAAGCCCATACCGCGTCACGGATCGCCGGAACTGTCGGATGTGGATCGCCGGCTGTGCGGACGAACAGGTACATGTCGCTGAATGGCCACTGGTCGTGCAGGAAGTACATGGCCCAGGGAGTGGCCTCGGCCATTCCGTCCATCTTCACGTCGCCCACCACGCCGACGATCCTGTACTCGTTCGGCCTGTCCTCTCCCCACCAGTTACCCTTGCGGACCGAATGAGCGAGCACGTCACGTCCCTCGAAGAAAGTGCGCGCGAAGGACTCGTTGATGATGACCACACCGGGGCCGTCTGCGACGTCTTGCTCGTCGAACTCGCGCCCCCGAAGCAGCGGAATGCCCACGGTCTGGAAGTAGCCGGGGGTTACGGGTCGGATCCGCGCCTCGGGTCGCTGGCCTTCCGGCCGCTCATGAACTTCGGGAATGTCAAAGCTTGTCTCCCAGCCACTCATCAGTGGTGGGTAGAACCCGAGCGCGACGGCCTCGACTCCCGGGAATTGCTCAACTCTTGACCGGATCTCGTCGTAGAAGGGGACAACCCGCTCGGGATTGAACGTGTCGCCCCTCAGGCTAAGCGGGACGGCCACCACATGGTCTTGGTGGAATCCCGCGTCCACCGACCTCAACTCGACAAAGCTCCTGAGAAGCAGGCCTCCGGCGCCGACCAGCAGCACCGCGATCGCGACCTCGAATACCGCCAGCACGTCAGACCATCGGCCGTGCCGCCGGCCCGCACTCTGATGCCCAGCCCCTTCCTTTAGCGATGAATTGAGATCCAGTTTCGAGGCACTGAGCGCTGGGAGAAGTCCGCACGCCAATCCCGTCACAACGGAAAGTCCCAGGGCGAAAAGGAGTACCCGCGGGTCCACCGACACTTCGTCCAGCCTGGGCAGTCCGGCGGGAGCGGCGGCCAGCAACAACTTTACTCCCAGAAAGGCCAGCCCCGCACCGAGGGCCCCTCCCAGTAGAGAGAGTACGAGACTCTCGGTGAAAAATTGGCGGGCGAGCCGACCCCGGCCAGCCCCTAGCGCGGCCCGAACGGCTACCTCACGCGAGCGCGGCGCGGCGCGGGCCAACAGCAGGTTCGCGACATTCACCGCAGCGATCAACAGCACCACCAGAGTGGCTCCAAATAGCATCAGCACGGGGGCGCGCGCGTTTCCGACGATTGTTTCCATGATCGGTTCTATGCGCGCACTCCGGTCTGTATTTGTCTCTGGGTACTCGCCTTCCAGACGGGCAGCGATGGCCTTCATCTCCGCGTCCGCCTGATCCAGGCTGATCCCGGCACCGAGCCGTGCCAATGGCAAGAGCCGGTGCATGCCGCGCCCGTCCTCCGCATGGCCTGGGTCGAGAGGCAGCCATAGCTCCGCTCCGAGCCAGTCGAATCCTTCCGGCATGACGCCAAGGACGTTGTATGACTCGCCGTCGAGACGGAGACTCTGCCCGACAATCTCCGGATCCGCTCCCGCCCTGTCCCTCCAGAAGCCGTGACCCATTACGACGACTCTTTCGCTTCCGATCCTGTCTTCCTCAGCGACGAAGCCACGGCCCAGAGCTGGCTGTGCTCCCAGCATCGCGAAGAGGCCGTGGGACACGCGTGCTACGTCGATCTGGGCCGGCGGTCCGTTGTCGGACTCGATCGACATGGCGCCCGGGTTCGTCCCGGATGCCGTCTCGATACCATCCACCGTCTGCGCCTGCCCGGCGAAGTCTCTCCAGTCGTCGTAGGACATCCACGAGCTGCCCGTGCCCATCCCCCCTTCGATGCCGAAAACGAAAACAAGGCGATCCGGCTCGTGGAATGGTAGGGGCCTGAGTAGAACACCGTCGACCACGCTGAATAGCGCTGTCGTCGCCCCGATGCCCAGGGCCAGCGTGATGAGAATGATGGCCGAAAACCCAGGCCGTC
>JAZDDE010000031.1:0-8729 GCA_036679495.1 Gemmatimonadota bacterium
CTCCTACAGCCGAGGAGTCCGAGGTCGCTCGTGGTCGCCTCGAGCTCGGCAACGCTGTCACTGTCGGCGTCGCCGGCCGCATCAAGCTGGTGCGCAAGGGGCAGGAGACTTTCGTTGCCGCCGCCGCCATGCTCAACGAGCGCTACCCAGACGTCCGATTCCTGGTCATCGGCGCGCCATACCCTGGTAACGAGGATCATGAAGCCACGCTGCGGGCGAAGGTGGTAGAGCTCGGGCTGTCTGACCGTGTGTTCTTTCCCGGAGAGGTAGCCGATGTGCGCGGTGTGATGGCTCTCCTGGATATCGTCGTGGTTCCCTCCGGCGTCCCAGAGCCTTTTGGCAATGTGACGGTCGAGGCGATGGCCGCTGCCCGTCCCGTGGTGGGCACGAACGTGGGTGGCACCGCTGAGATCATCGAAGACGGGAAAAGCGGCCTGCTGTTCCCTGCGGGCGACGCTGCTGCGTTGTCCATGCAGCTCGATCGGCTGCTCGCCTCGCCGGAGGAACGCGCCGCATTCGGGCGCCGCGCTCGCGAACGTTTCTTGAGCCACTTCACGCTGCAGCGCAGCTATTCGGCGATGCTTGACTGCTATGGGGAGGTGCTCGCGCATGGGTGAAGCTCGCACAGACTGTTTTGTGACCGGGGCCTCGGGATTCGTCGGTACCAACCTCTTGCACGAACTGAGCCGACGGGGCGCATCCGTGGTCAACTATGACAGCGCGCCGCCTCTCGACACTCAGCAACGTGAGTTCTGGAGCAAGGGAGATATCCTTGACGCGGCTTCGCTCAAGCGAGCGATGGAGGACGCGGCGCCGCGATGGGTAATTCACCTTGCGGCGCGCACGGACTGCGACGAGACCGTCACCGTCGAGAATGGGTATCGAGCGAACACTGACGGCACACGCAATGTACTTCAGGCGATTCGCGCGTGTCCGGGAGTGGAGCGCGTGGTTGTCACCTCATCGCAGTACGTGTGCGGGCCGCAGCACGGCTTGCCGAGAGACGACGAAGACTTTGGCCCCCATACGATCTATGGGCACAGCAAGGTGGTCACGGAGCGGCTCACGCGAGCGGCTCACATCGATGCCATCTGGACGATCATCCGGCCGGTCAACATCTGGGGTCCGTGGCATCTCCGCTACCGCGACGAATTCTGGAGAGTGATGGAACGAGGGTGGTACGTTCACCCCGGGCAGAGGGCGGTTGTGCGCACCTATGGCTACGTCGGAAACGTCGTCGCTCAGCTGCTTGCGATTCTCGAGGCCGACGAGGAGACCGTGCACGGAAAGGTCTTCTACGTGGGCGACCTTCCCTGCGACATCCGGGTGTGGGTCGATGGATTCTCCCGTGCTCTGCGGGGTCGGACGGTGCGTGTAGCGCCACGCTTCCTGCTACGGGCGCTGGGGCTGCTCGGGGACGCGTTGAAGGCGGTTAGGGTGGAGTTCCCCATCACCAGCTCTCGCTATCGCAGTATGATCGAGGACTATACGACCCCCGTGCAGCAGACGTGGAGCACCTTAGAGGTGGAGGAGTGCTCTGCATCGCTCGGAGTCGTGTCACGCCTCAGGCCCTCAGCTTCTGTTCGCCATCGGTCACGCAGAAACCCGGTGTCGCACGCACCAGGATACTAGGGCGTAGAGACCCCAGAGGCGCGACCAGGGGACTGTCGACGTTGATCGGTAGAACCCGTCGACCAGGTCTGCAGCAGCGCTTCGGCTGAGGCCGAGGGATCTCAGCCCCGAAGGATCCGAGAGAGTGTCAAGAACAGCCTGGCGGACCGTGCCGCCTTCCAGCCATCGCTGGATCGGTAGGGTGAATCCACGCTTGCGACGAGGCCAGAGCTCGGCGGGAACCATGGGACGGAGGATCTCCCTGAGAAAAGGCTTCTGAGGCGGGGAGGCACAGCGGAGCTTGGCTGGCACGCTCAGCGCGGCCTGCACCAGCTCATGATCGGTATACGGCGCTCTCACTTCAAGCGAGAGTCCCATGCTCATGGAGTCTGTGTCACGCAAGCAGCGTTCCGCCAGAAAGAGTCGAAGCGCCAAGTAGGATAGATCGATGCCGTCGCCAGGTGACTCGCTTTCAACAGATGCGACGAACGCTCGAGGCAGCCCGAAGTCGATCTCTCCACCCCTGAGTTCGGGTGCCAGCCGTTCAATTGCCCAGTCCGGCAGCAGCATCTGCGCGGTCTGGTAGGCAGCGATGGTTCGATTGAGTCCCCCCGCCCGCGCGAGCTGAAGAGACTTCGCCACACCGCTGATGCCCGTGAGCCATCTTCGCCCTGAGGAGAGGGTTCTCACCGCCGGTTCCAAGGTTCTCAGCCATCCAGTCGCGGCCCGGAGGATGGGGATCTGGCGAAAGTACTCGTAACCCCCGAAGAGTTCGTCGGAACCCAGCCCCGACACGGCGACTGTCAGGCCGTGATCCCTGGCAGCCTTGCAAACGCAGTAGGTGTTCACTCCGTCGAAGGAGGGCTGGTCCTGTGCGGCCATCGCGTTCGGCAGCCAGCGACCGAATTCCTCACTTGATATGACGACCCGAGTGTGTCGTGTACCGAAATGCCTCGCGATGCGCTCTGCCGCCTCACTCTCGTCGAAGTCGTGCTCGTGAAACCCCACCGTGAACGTTTTTACTGCGGCGCCTGCGCGGGAGGCGATCGCCGTGATCGAGGCAGAGTCCAGACCTCCCGAGAGAAACACTCCCAGTGGGACGTCGGAGACGAGGCGCATTCGAACCGACTCGTACAGCCGCTCGCGCAGTTCCTCGGTAGTAGCAGGGCGCACAGGAGTCTCTTTGCCTGGGAGCTGCCAGTAGCGGCACGACTCGAGCTCGCGTCCGGACGCATCTACCCGCATCCAGCAGCCAGGCATCAGTGACTGGATCGACTCGACCAGAGTGTTCGGGGAGACCGTGAAGCCCTGAAACAGATAGGAACGGAGGCCATCGGGATCGATGCGTCGATCGATAGCGTCACTTTCTAGAAGCGCGCGCACTTCGGACGCGAAGAGGAATCCACTCCCGCTTTGCGAGAAGTAGCAAGGCTTGAGGCCTAGCCGATCGCGGACGAGCCAGAGCTCACGGACAGACGCGTCCCAGATCGCAAAGGCAAACATTCCGCGAAATCGACGGACACAGTCTCTTCCCCATTGGGCATAAGCCTGGAGTACTACTTCCGTGTCCGTGGCCGAGCGAAACACCCGCCCGAGACTCGATAGCGTCTTTCGCAATTCCTCGAAGTTGTAGACCTCTCCATTGTAGACGATCCAGTTTCCAGTCTGGTGATCGAGCATCGGCATGTTACCCGCCTCGGACAGATCGAGGATCGCCAGGCGAGCGCTACCAAGACACGTGTCGGCGTCTGGAACTGAAGCTACCTGCTGGAAGTCCGGGCCGCGATGCTTGATCGCCCGGAGCATCGCTCCGACGACCTGCGCGTCCGCACCCCGTCCGACCGCGCCCACAAAACCACACATGAGTACCGCTCCTCGACCCGTCTAGGGTCTCTTGTTCGCGAAGGGGAGCATGTGGTGGGACCGTGGAGGTGCGAGAGGTGATGCCAGGCTCGATGCGCGAAGAAAGGCCCGTGTCCCCAAGGCCGGAATGCGACGATCGATCTCGTCGGGCGAGGTCAGACAGACGGGTGGGAGCGAGTGGAATCGCAGCTGCTGCCACTTGGCAATCAACGCATGCATGCCTACCGCCGCGTAGACGTAGACGAAGGGCATGGCTGGCAAGCGCAGACGGCCGATCAAGAGCATGAGCGGAATCGAAAGAAAGTAGGCCACAATTGTGAAGTTCAGCAAAGAGCGTGGGTCGCGCCACGAAGTCATCAAGCCGATTCCGTAGGCAGCCCACAGCATTGCGAGGTACGGAAGGATGAGGAGTCCCACTTGTCCCCCAGGGCGAGCGGCGTAGTGCCGAATCGCCTCCGTGAGTCCGTCCCGGTACAAGCGCTCCGGGGCCCCTGACGAGACCCATCGCCCTTGAACGATGGTGCCGATCTCTTGCCGGTTCGGCGCGAGCATACGTCCGACCGTCGCAAGCAGACACCCCTTGATGAAGGCAAACGGATGGGCCGCGATGATCGATATTGACTCGTGCCTCATCCGCTCGGCTTGTGCTGGAGGGTTCGCGGCGTAGACGTCGTATCGCTCTTTGTACGAGCGCTCCAATACTTCGATGCTGGTGTGCTCTGCGTTCGCCTGAAGATACAGGGCGTTTTCAAACAAGAGGTTGTAGCCAGAGGAGGTAGAGAACACCAGCGGGCCGTATTCGTGGGCGTTTCGCGCCATCCATGGAACGGTGCACAAGGCGAAGCTTGCCACTGCCAGAGCCGGCGCGCGCACGCTCGCGCCGCGCCACCACGCCACGACAACAGCGCCGATCACCAGCAAGAAACCGATGTACAAACCGACTGGGCGGGTGAGGGCTGCCAATCCCAGGAGCGCTCCCGCGCTGAGGTAGCGCCAACTCTCGGCTCTCGAGGCCGGTTCCACGAGGAGGCGATAGGCAGCAAAGAACAGCAGAACGAACACCGTCTCGCTCATCAGGGCATAGAGCGACAGGATCGCGTCTACATCGAAGACCTTTAGCAGAGCCGCAAGGACGGCGATGCGATGGTCGAACAGCGCGGAAACGTGCTGATACAGCAGTTTCACGATCAGCAGGTCAAGGAGGACCTGGATCAGAAACGGAAGAAGTAGCGAGTCCTCGCCGATCAGGCGACAGGCCGCAAGAACCATCGGATAGATCGGCGTGCGCAGGGTTTCCGCCTGGCCTGCTTCTCCGACGAAGGCGCGTTTCGTGACCAGGTTTTCAGCGAGGCTGGTGTAGCCTTGCGCGTCGACGTTCTGGATCAGAAGCGATTCGTCCGCGATGACTCGCGGAAGCAGGACGAGTCGCAGAGCCAACCCGAGCGAGACCAGCAGCAGCAACGTGGTTCGCTTCGTCATGGATGGACCGACTTCGTGTGAGCACCTGGCCGGGCAAACCGACAGGTGCCCGATCCCGCATTCGATATGGAGGTGCCTTGGCTCCAGAAGGCGTCTGGACTTCCCTTGCGTGTGTGACCCATCGTGTCGATCGCGTGACGCTGCTTCTGTCACGGGCAGCGTGACGCGTCGGCTGTTGAGCAGGTAGTCGGCCAAGGGACGCCAGCAGCCGCTGCGTCAATACCTTGAGTGCCGGGAACTTCAATGCTGGCGGCAATAGAGCCGCACATCTCCATGTTTTGCTGGAGCCTTCGCTCTCAACCCCAGGCCCATCTGTTCGAAGCGTTCTTCGAGTTGGGCAACGGTGTGCCCCTGAGAGGGATGGATCTCGATAATCAGATTCCGGATGCGATTCAACCTGGTCGCCCTCGGACCGAGGAGTAGCTCGTATTCGGATCCCTCGATGTCGATCTTGCAGAGATCGATTTCGCGCCCGTCGAAATAGCGCTCGATCATGGTGTCGAGCGTGATCGTCTGGATCGAGACGTCTTCTCCGTCCGGTTCAACAGCCTTGGGTCGATCCGAGGTCGAGCCCTTCCGGTCGGCGACCCTCAGGGTTCCGTCTTCAGCTGCTGCCGCAGCGTTCAGGACTTCGACCTCGCGCGAGAGATTCGATTTGAGGTTGAACCAGAGCCGCCGGTAGGTGTCAGGGTTGAACTCGATACTGAGCACGGGTCCGAGTGGTCCGACCTCGATGTCGCACAGCATCGTGAACCCGCCACCATTGGCACCCAGATCGAGAATACTCGGCCTCGACGGCAGGTTCAGGTTTTTCAACAGATCGCGATACATGCCCGAGGCAAGGCATCTCTTGGTACCGGTCTGGTCGCCCGCTGTATGATCGACGAGAATACGCCTGTCTCCGATTCGGTACACCGCGAGGCCGGTCTCGCGGCCCAGCAAGCGGCTGGCGACCAGCTCAAGGAAGTTGTCGAAGGCGCGGTTCTCCAGGAGGGCACTGATCTTCTCCATCATGCCAATGCGTCCGTCAGTCATGGATTTCCAGGCGTCGGGGAAGCCGGTGATTGGGCCACTTGTTGCCGGTCCCTTGCACTCGGGTCGCCCCAGGTCGTGGGTTCGACTTGAGGAGGCAGGCTCGTCATGGAGTTGGTGTCTACTGTGGGTGGTGGGATCGTTGGCGATGGGTGACGTACGCGACAGCATTCAGTTCCAGGTTGCGCACACGGCGTTTTTCGGATCGCTTCCCCGGCTCGATGATGGGGCGCGAAGCCGACGTGGGCTTCGCCTGCTGCGCGGGGCCGGGTTCGGCCACGTCCCGGAGCTTGATCTCACGGCCGTGGGCTCAGCGGTCGTGCTGCTTCTCGGCGGGACGCTCGTGGTGCTCGGGCGACGTCGACACGGGAAGCAAACCTGACCCATACCATCCTACCGGTTGCACCCACATGAGTAGGAGCTGAGGCAGAGCGGCCGCCAGGGCCAAGCCTGTCCTCATCCGACTCGCGGGGGACCGGAGTGACAGCGACCGCCAGCTCGAGATTCGCCTCCATCTCGCCTGTGCGTGTTGCCTATATCCGTCGGCTGACTCCCCTCGGGGTCCTGCTCGCGGAATACCTTGCGATCAGTCTGAGGTTCGACATTCGTCCGCTCGCAGAGCGTGCCGACTGGCTGCGTGCGTTGGGAGAGCTTGGTGCAGTCGGCCCTCTCGCCCTGGCGATCGCCACGGCCACAGTTCTCTTCGGCGGGCGCCAACTACAGAGCGAGCTGCGTGAGGCGCTTAGCACCCGACCGGCAGGGAAAGAAGGATCCCGGGGAAGGATCTGGATGGTCCTCGTGGTGCACGGGGCCGCGTTCGGTGCGTTCTTCGCGCTCACGCAGCTCCTGGTGCGGCCTGCTGCCGCTCCCTCGCATCTGCTTGCGCTGGCCTGGGCGGGATCGGGTCTGACGACCCTTCTCACGCTGGTCCACCTGGTCCTGCCCCTCTCATCCCTGGTGCCGCTCGTTCGGCGCAGGAATCGCGCCGTCTGGGTCGGAGCAGGAATAGGGGTCGGTGCGTGGGCTGCGGGCGTCTGGGCCGAACGGCTATGGGCTCCCCTTGCCCAAGCAACGCTAGTGCTCGCGGGTGGCCTCCTGCGAGCGGTGGGAGGGGACGTATCGATCGATCCAGCGACGGCAACCCTCGGGGTGAACGGATTCGAGGTGATCATCTCCCCTGTGTGCTCGGGCTACCAGGGAATCGGGCTGCTTCTCGTCCTCGCGACGGCCTACTTATGGGTCTTTCGCAGGGAGCTCCGGTTCCCGGTGGTCCTCCTCGTCGTGCCCCTGGGGGTCGTCCTCGTCTGGCTTGCGAACAGCGTGCGGATCGCGTCACTCATGGCGATCGGCGCATGGAGGTCTCCCGAGATCGCGCTTGGTGGTTTTCACTCGAAGGCTGGGTGGATCCTCTTTTGTGCGGTCGCACTCGGCCTCGTCGCGATCACGCGTCGCTCGGCCGTGTTCCACCGGCGGGTGAGGGCGGAGCGCGCCGACGCAGCCACCTGGAACCCGACGGCCGGCTATCTGATGCCGCTTCTCGCTCTGGTGGCAGCTGGCATGCTGACCACCCTCTTCTCGAGCGGTTTCAATGTTCTCTACGCGGTGGGGCCGGTCGCAGGGGCTGCCGCCTTCTGGATCTACCGGCGCCAGCGCGTGCAGCCCGTAGCGATCGAGTGGTCGTGGAGCGCATGCGGGCTCGGAATCGCGACGTTCGCGATCTGGGTTGCGCTCGAGCCGACGCCCGATCCGGAGGCCCTGGCGGCGTTCGAGCACGGGCTGCGAGCTCTTCCTCCGGCCGCGGCGGCGCTCTGGCTGCTCTGTCGCTTTCTAGGTTCCGTGCTCGTCGTCCCCTTGGTCGAAGAACTCGCCTTTCGCGGTTACCTGTTACGACGGCTGGTCTCCGCCGACTTCAACTGCGTGCCCTTCGATCGCTTCACTTGGCTCTCCTTCCTGGCTTCGTCACTCGCCTTTGGCATTCTGCATCAGAGTTGGCTTGCGGGCTGCTTGGCCGGAATGCTCTTTGCGCTCGCCCAGTACCATAGGGGTCGTCTGGGCGACGCGATCCTTGCGCATGCGGTCGCCAATCTGCTGATCGCCTGCTCCGTGCTCGGCTGGGGGCGTTGGTCGCTCTGGATGTGAGAAGGTGCTCGCCACTGCCGGTGCCGAGAGTCGACCTCATGGCTTCAGCGCACGTCTCCCGACACAACACGCTGGGCCCGATTCCAGCTGTCTGCAGTAGGCGATTGCGGCCTGCTTGCCTGTTACTGAGGAGGAACTCCGCTCATCAGAGTCGCCGGTCCCTCCCAAGGAGCGAACACATTCCCGGCTCGAGAGCCACTGACTATGTGGGGGTTCTGATCCAGCAGTCAGCGCTATCGCGTCAGAGCTGGCGAACGCCCAGACTCACCTCTGAGTTTTCGAGCGGAGGCTACCGTGAATTGTAGACGAGCGATCGGGCGACTTCTGCTGATTCCGATCCTCACAGTGCTCCTTGCCTCTCCCGGTCTGGCTGGCGAGAAGAAGGGAACGCTGCAAAGGCCAACGAGCGAGAAGCTGAACGAGCCCAACGGATACGTAGCAGGCAGGAAGCCGAAGGGATCCCAGGCGCCCGAGCTCGATTCTTCGGAGTCCGTCGCGGCAGCTGTGCTTCTTCTTGGTGGGACACTCGTTGCTTTCGGCCGCCGGCGACGCCCGAGCTGGGCCGAGCCCTCGTCGCCCATCCCGCGCACGTAGAGTCGAGAGAC
>JAZDDE010000310.1:0-8871 GCA_036679495.1 Gemmatimonadota bacterium
GCCGAACGACCCGATGGGCGATCCGCTGGTGTCGCCAGAGGTGGCCGTGGATCTCCTGACCGGCATCGACCTGCCGGTCGACCCGCCGAGCGAACCGGACCGGTTCTCCTTCGGCTACTACATCCAAGACGGTTTCTCCGACGGCATGAAGTCCGGCAGCGTGCGCAGCGTCACCCTGCCGACCGGCGGCGGCTTCGCCTGGACCTATGACCTGTGGAACATCCGCACCGGCCCGCTCGGTGGCAATCCTTCCGAGCTCGCCTACGGCGTGGTGGGCAAATACGCCTTTGTCGCGGCGAATGACCTGCCACCGCTCGACGCTCAAGGCGATCAAACGATCGCCGCCCTCGACCTCGCCGCGGACGGCGTTTGGCGCTACACGCAGGCGCGGGGAACGGACGAGAACGGCCAGGCCGTCATCTCGCCTTGGGACGCGCAAAGCTCCGATCCCAAGGCCCGAGCCCGGCCCTGTTTCTATGTCACGACGGTGGAGAACCCCGCCGGCCTGGTGGTCAAGTCCTACCACGTGGGTGCCAAAGAGGGCTTCCACCGGGCCAACGCCTTGCCTTTTACCCCCTGTGGCCCGAAGAAAGGCGTCCTGCTCGATGTCGACGACGACGGCGTATCCGACGTCGATATCAACGCCGTGCCGCTCAATACTGTCGAGCTCGGCCCACGACCCGCCTTCTACCTTTCCCGCGAGATCTTCGACCAGGCCGATCTGACCAGCCCGCTGCGGCGCGAGTATGTCGCCTACGGCTTCGACGACTTTCCGCCCGGCCCGCCGCCCTTCGGTGAGTCGAGCCCCAAGACCCGCGACTACAACAGCCGCCAGGCCTTCGTCCGAACGGTCTACCTCGATGATGTGCAAGGAGCCGGCGACCCCGTGCCCGGGGCGGCGCACGAGCGATCGACCGCGCGCAGCGACTTCGACGGCTTGGGCCATTTTCGTCTCGCGAAGCTCCGCTCGACGTTTCCCGGCGACGGCGACCAGGACCGCTTTACCAACTACAACCCGGTCGGCTGCACCAGCTTTCCGATGAGCTGCACCCCCGATCAATCCGCGGTACCGCTGGTCACCGCGCCTTGGGTGCTCAATACCTCACGGTGGACGGAGATCGTGCAACAACCCGAGAAGCCGACCCGTACCGAACGCCGTGTGGTGCTGACGGAGTACGACCTGGCGACCGGATTCCTGCTCGGCCGCCGCATCCTGGCCAACGCCGCCGGCCCGGGGGCCAACGACTTTCTCACCTGTTTCACCGCAGGGCAATCCGGTCACGTCACCCTGGAACGCTTCTTCGGCGGCGATCACCAAACGCTCCCATCGAGCGCGACCTGCGCATCGATCGCCCTGACCCCGGCGTACGCGGCGACGCATTCCTACGCCTTTGGCTCACTCGCCACGTCGCATCACCTGGCCCCGGACGGCTCGCGCTTCCTGCGCGCCGCGAGCAACACCGTCGATCCCAGCACCGGCGTGGTCACCCTTACCCGCGACACCGCCGATGTTGCCACCCATTTCGAATACGACGCGCGCGGCCGCCTGAGCGCCAGCTGGCAAGACGACGGCGCCACCACCCGCGTCGACTACGACCTCGGCAACGCCAGCGGCAACGTGGTCGCGACGAGGACCTGCGCGCTGAGCGGTGGCGACTGCAGCGAAAATGCTGCCCTGGCCCTGTCGAAAGAGATTTACGATGGGCTGGGTCGATTGATCCAAGAAAAGCGGCGATTGCCGTCCGAAGAGGTTCAGCGCAGCCTCGCCTTCGACATCCTCGGCCGGCCGACCAAGACCGGCCTTTGGACGAGCGCAAGCGGCGGTATGACGACCGCGGGAACCGAGTTTCTCGACTACGACGTCTTCGGCCGCGCCGCCACCGTCAGGCAGCCCGACGGCAGCACGGTCGACGCGGTCTACTTCGGCGATCGCTCGCTTTCCAGCACAGTACAGATCGAGACCGCCGCCGGCCTCGTGGCGAGCACCCGCACCGAGCTGCGCGACGGCCTCGGACGCCTGACCATCCTCGAGGAGCCGGGCCTCGACACCACCTACGCCTATGATCCCCAAGGCAGCCTGGCCTGGGTGTGCGTCAACGACTTCAACGACAACGCGCGCAACTGCGGCGGCGAGGGACAGCAGCGCGCTTTCGAGCACGATGGCCGCGGCCTGCTCATCGCCGAACGCCATCCCGAGCTCGATCCCTTCGATCCGTCCCTCATCGTCAGCCAGCAGCGGACCGCCCGCTTCACCTTCGACGCGCGTGGCAACGTAACGTCGAAGTCCACCGCCTCGAGCGCCTTCGACCTCGGCTACCGCTTCGACCCGGCCGGCCGCGTGACCCAGGTGGCAGAGGGCGCGGGCGGCCGGCTGCTGAAGGAATTCTTCTACGCCCGGCAGGACGACCAGGCCACCCCGCCCGATCGGCGCGCCGGCCGGCTGGTGCAGACCAAACGCCACCATTGGCAGGGACCGGTCGACGACACGGTGGTCACCGAGACCTTCGACTACCACCCGATCAGTGGGTTGGCGACCGCCTACAGCGTGCGCTCGAGCCGCGGGCCGAGCTTTACCTCGGAGGTCCTAGGCTACGATCCCTTGTTCAATATCACCCAGCTGGCCTACCCGGCCTGCGACCGCGCGCCATGTGAGGGTATCGGCGGCAGCCGCAGCGTCGATTTCACGTACGCTCAGGGGCTGCTCACCGGCATCACCGGTTTCGCCAGCGGCGTGACCTATCACCAAAACGGCGACGTCGATCGCCTCGCCCACGCCGACGGCACCGTGGACGAGCGCGATCTCGACGCCGACGGTTGGCGACTGACCGCGATGCGCGTACAAGGGAGCGCCGGCGGACCGACCTTGTGGACGACAGGCAGCTACGCCTACGACCCAGCGGGAAACATCAAGGCGATCGGCCAAGACGCCTTCACCTACGACCTCCTCGGCCGCTTGCGCACCGCGAGCCTCGTTTTCGAAGGCGCGAGCGCCGGCGAAAACCTGACCTACGACACATTCGGCAACATCACGTCGATAAGCCACACGGGCGTTGCGCCACCCGCGCCATCGAGCTTCGTGGTCAACGCTACGACCAACCGGCTCGCCGGCGCGGGCTTTGCCTACGATGCCAGCGGCAACGCCACCGGCATGCGCCTCGGCACCACCGACTTCACTGCCACGTATGATCCGTTCAAACGTCAGCGCACCTTCGCCGGCGGCACGATCGATCGTTCCTACCTCTACACCGTCGCCGGCGAGCGCTTCGCCACCCTCGACCACGCGCTGGACGACGAGACCTACACCCCGCGCTCGGCCACCAATCAGGTGCTGCGCCGCTTCCGCAAGGCGGGCGGCACGTGGTCGCTCGCCAAGGAGTACGTGCGGGCCGGCAGCCGTGCCATCGCCACCATCGACGGCAACGGCCTGGTCAACCACCTCCACCCCGACCACCTCGGCTCCACCCGCCTGATCACCCGCGCGGGCGCGGCGGGGGTCGAGATCGTCGAGGAGAACAAATACCTCCCCTTCGGCATGCCGCTCCACGTCGCTGCGGTGGGCGACGAAGAGCTCCAATTCACCGGCCACGAACGCGACGCCCACGGCAGCGATGTATCCAACGACCTCGACTACATGCACGCGCGCTACTACACGCCCTTCTGGGGCCGCTTCTTGTCGGTGGATCCGGTGCGAGGCGCTTCGGACTTTATCTCGAAGCGAAACCTGTACTCCTATGTAAGTGACAATCCGGTGGGACGCCTCGATCCGGATGGCAGGCAAGATACGCAAGGGAGCCAAGCCGCCGAGCTAATCGACATGATGATTGCCGAGACCAAGGCCCGTGAGCTAAAGCGCGTAGAGGCCGGTCGCGATTTTGCCAATAGCAGGGTTTCGCCCTTCACCGCTGCATTGTTTGAAACCTTTACAGGCGTACCCATCGACGAAGCGTATTTCCCTCTCAACCAAAGTGCGAATGCACTCAATGTCATCGTGGGCGCCGTAAACATCGGAAGCAATGCGTCATTCATCTGGTCACCAGGTCTCGGAGCGGCGCTCACGAGCTCCGAACGAACCGCGGTGCTCCGAACCTTGACGGGGACAACGATGAAGAATCCAACTGTAGGGGTCATTCAAACCGCGGACCGAATCGGGTTTCGCGTGACGCTCCGCGGAACATGTGGCGGCGTCCCCTGCGGCACCATGCGCAAGGCAAATGACGTCATGCTCGTTCTCAACGCGAGCACCACCCCCCAGCTCGCCGCTCAGGTAAGCGCCTCACGGGCCGCCCAAAATCTGGTTACGACTCTTCTTGCCGGGCAAGCAAACGGATCCGTGCAACGACCAGAATCCCTTGTTGCCCTACTCCAGAACCTCGCCATGGCGCGTGAAGAGGAAGAAGAGTAAGGACAACGAATAGGGCACGATTCGATGCGAGTACTGGGAAAGCCGGGTAGGGTGGGCGCCAGCCCACCTGCTCGAAAAGAAACGCAATGGTGGGCTCGCGCCCACCCTACGGGCAGCGAAGCGGGCCGCTTTGTCAGCCACCGAGCACGCCCGAGGCCAGCCAGAAATACCGACTTTCTCGAACGACCCTCGTATCGAAGCATGTGTTCCTATCCAAGGCCAGCTTCCCGCAAGCGCCGTTTCGGCGAGCTGAACCGCACCGACTTCGGATTGAACACGGATGACTCCCAGACAGACCCAAACCAATCTACGAATTCCTCATGCTCCTCGTGAGCGGGGTCTGCCATGGCCTCCTTGAAGTGCAGGAAGCCAGGGACGCCGCCGACATCCTCCGGCGGGCACCTACCCTCTCCGCCGACGCAACGAGGATACCGCCTACCCTTTCGCCCTTCCTCCCTGGACTCCATGGTAATTCGGTGTTCCCAGCAATCGCCAAAATCATACAGGTAGGCACACATGCCCGGCATGGTCGGGAACCAGTCCTTCAGCAGCGCGCCCCAACTCGCAATGAGCTCCAAATCCGAATCCAGCTCAGGGAAGGGTATCCCGATCTGCGTCTCAGCGTCGCCAGCCGGGAATCGAAACTCATGGAGATGGTAGTCCTGCCACGGCATCGCATCCTGGATTGCACAGTGAAGAGCCCAGAAGCTCGCGCTCGCACGGATCTCCAGTCTGCGCCAAACAGGTGGATGCAGGCCCTCGAGCTCGACATGGACGACAAGGATCTCGCTCATGCGCCGTTCCTGGTACACCAACGCGAATCCGAGGGGTCTGAACGGCTCGCCTTCGAGTCGTCGAGCCATGATCTAAGACACTTCACTCCACATCAACCCGCATTGGGCAATGGGCGTACCGTTCTCCCTGGCCGATTGAGCATCAAATCATTGTAGCATGACGTAGCTCTTCCTCCACGATGGTCGTCGACGAGTCTCGTCTCTGATGTTCACCATTCGCAAGCTGATCCAGGACCAAGGCCTGACCCAGGCCAAGGCCGCGGAATTGCTCGGCGTCACCCAACCACGCATCAGCAACCTGGTGCGTGGCCGGATCGAGCTCTTCAGCATCGACTCCCTCGTGGACATGCTCGCTCGTGCCAGAATCAAAGTCGCCGTCAAGTGTTCCCCCATGTCTCAGCGCAGCGCAGCGTAACGGTTCGCGTGCCACCGGCCAGCGTAGGCGCGAAGCGCCGGAGAGGGTCCGCGTGCGCACGCAGGTTCTGGCGCGCTTTCCTAATGCTCGGAGGCACCACCGCTCCCGCCTCGAGCTTTCTCGGCGTGACGCTGCGCTGGAGTCGCCGTTCTTTCCGGATGCTCCGCTTCCTTAGCTCTTAGGTACTTTAGGAGGCCCTCGAGGCCACCCTTCTCGGCCACAAGTCCTTCTCGCGTCGAGCGGACTTCTCGTATGATTGGGTCGTCCATGACTAACCTCCTACGAACTCCTCCGGAGTACAGACAACAGGTGCTACAAATCCCGCTTCAGCCGAAATGCGCTGGACGGAACGCTGAATGAACGGATTGGCGATATGCTTACAGTTCCACGTCAGCAAGTAATCTACGCCGTGCACTGTGGCGAGCGCGATATGAGCTGCGTCAGCGGCGGCCTTCTCCGGAAGCGCTGCACCTACCAGAAGGGCAGTCGCAACTCGGTCAACATCCGCGGTCAAAGGGAGCAACGGAATATCTGCCATTGCCTGCAATCGCTTGCGCGCTGCATCGTCGTTTCCACGCCCAGCCTCCTGCAACACGAGCTCGGAGGCCCAGACCGTGAATCCTGACCGGTGTGCATTCCACCACTCGTGGGTGAGCTGCTGGCGCGCTGCAGCTACCAGGTCGCGACTCGGCCTTGCTACCAGATAGCTCACAATAGATGTCTCAATGTAGACAGTTTGCTTCACTCTAATCTCGTCTCCGACGATGGGCTCAGAGTCGACCTTGCGCTCTTCACCTACGATCCTTCGCGACTACGCCACCGACTACCGAGTTCATTCTACCAACCCGGATGGCACTTGGGGACGAGCCCCACAACCGTTCCACTATCCTCATTCAACCTCCCCAGCCTCGTCTTTGGTATTGGTATAGAGCTTTGCAACATACACACATCTCAAGGCGAAAATCGCGCACTCTCGGCTCTGACGAGACGGCAAGCGCCAGAACGGCCCAGCGCCCACCTGCTGTGAGCGCAGCGAGCCGTCTGGTGCGGCGCTTGGTTCAGCGCCGATCCGGAATGAGGCCAGCTGCGGCCGAGCGCGCTCTGGCGCCACCTCCTAGCGCTCGTGTACAATCCCACCATGGGAACTCGAGCGACACTGCACACGCTGGTCGACGAGCTGCCGGATCCGGAGCTCCGGGCCGCTAGACGGTTCCTGGAGTACCTCCGCCGGCACGGAGCCGATACGCTCCGGGCCGTCCTCGACGCGGCCCCTCTGGACGATGAGCCCGTGACAGCCGACGATCTCGCCGCCATGCGCGAAGGTCTCGAGGACATGGAGCGAGGCGAAGTGGTTTCCCACGAAGAGGCTATGCGTCTCCTTCGCGAAGCGGGGTGAGCCGACAAGTTCAGTGGGCGAAACGAGCGCTCAAGACGGTGTCTCGCCTCGATCGGCCGACTCGAGATCGGATCACCGCCGGAATCGAGACTCTCGCTGAATCGAAAGAAGGCGACGTTCGCCGTCTGCGAGGAGCGTCCGACGAGACCTACCGGCTTCGTGTTGGCACTTGGCGAGTGCTCTTCGCCTACCTCGACGACTCGATCATCCTCGTTCTCGAAGTTGGCGTACGGGGTGACGTCTACAAGAAGTAGGAAACCCTTGCCATCTACAAGCTCCGATTCCATCATTTGGCTCCGATCACCTTCATACGTTTGCGAATGGCGCTGAACCGGATGGCCGCCCACCTGCGGCAAGCGTAGCGAGCCGACTGGTGCGGCGGCAGGGTTGAGCGGCTTGACCCAAGAGCGCAAGATCCCGAGCCTCACATTAGCCAAGCGGGACATATTCAAACTGCGCGTCAAGTAGATCGAATTTCAATTCGAAGAGTCTTAACGTACCGTCCTCAATAGAGGAGGTTAGGCCAGCAAAGCGAATCGATCCTCTGATCGGGATTCTCCTTACAAGGTGGACGCATTCTTCAGTTGCGAGACTGATGTGACTAGGCTTAATTTCGCGTCCATTGCTTTCGATCAGCCGCGCAGACCGCAGGCACTCGAAACGGTCATCATCTAGACTCTCTACCGTAAAGTCGCAGCTTACTGTGTCACCATTCAAGCTGCAGGGCAAGAGAGCGATGGCCAAGCCGCCACCTTCCTTCCTCCAAGGATTCTGCGGCGGCTCGGGTGGTTTTACTGGCCCTTCCGTGATGCTCTTGGAAGTATGCAGCGCAATGCTCTTCTTTCGCCTCGCCTCTGCCAGTGCCTTTTCAAGACCTTCCACCTTCTTCTCGGCCGTAGTAGCTCGATCGTAGAGTTTCTCGATGGTCTCTGCAGCTACGATGACAGTGACACGCTGTACTTGCAAGATTTCGGGCGAAACATCAACGCGTGAGCTTGATCGACCTACCAGACCACCGAGAATTGCTGCAACAACGACTCCAAACGCCGATACCCATGCTGCCGACTTACTCCTGCTCATTTCTCCTCCTCATGGCTCTCTCGTGTCCAGCTCGAATCCTCTACGTGCTGGGTTCCGTCAAACGGTGACATTCGCCGTGCGCACACCTGCAGTTCAACGTTGTTGCTGCTCACCGGCGGCGCTCGCCGACCGGTGGAGCAGCGGTGTTAGGTGACGCATCGTCCACTCCTATGTGACCTCGGGTATATTCCACGAAACACGTGAACAACGCTTCAATGGTCCTAAGATTCTCTTCAACTCCCTCGAGTTCCTCAGGTGGAAAACCGGCCTCCTCTGCCTTCGCCTTCGTTGCCTGCTCTAACTGAAGAGCTATCTCCATCGAAGGAGTCTTCATCTCGTGTGCGAGCTGAAAGACCATTTCCGGAAGAACTGCACGACTATCGTAGAGTGCCTCATTGAACGCTAATTGCGCCTGTTGAACCCTCTTGAGTGCGACGCCAGCCAGATCTGGCAGGTCCACGGCTGCCTCGCGGAGGTAGTTTCGAAGTCGATAGGCCATCTCTGATATTTCTAGCAAGGCTTGTTTTTGTCGATCGAAGAGTGCGGCCTGTCGGCGCGCAGACTCTTGCAACTCTGCTTTCATCCGCTCAAAGCGCCGGTTCAAGAAATAACCGACGAGCAATCCAACAACACTTGAACTAAGAACTGCCAGGCCAATCGCCTCAAGTCAAGGGGGGATGTCCCGGAATCTGTTGAACTTGCGCGAGTAGGAGCGGCGGCTCCTCTGCCCGATCCTGTGTTATTAGGACAAGGCAGGTACAACAACAAATGGAGGAGCCGCCAT
>JAZDDE010000311.1:0-9476 GCA_036679495.1 Gemmatimonadota bacterium
GACGCGTTCGTCCAGCGCGTCTGGGAGTGGGTTGATGAGTACGGAACCCGAATCCGCGCTCAGCTCCAAAAAATCGGCTGCTCATGCGACTGGGAACGCGACCGATTCACCCTTGACGAGGGACTGTCCGGAGCGGTTCGCGAAGTCTTCGTCCGGCTATACGAGAAGGACCTGATATACAGGGCAAACTATATCATCAACTGGTGTCCGCGCTGCCAGACCGCGCTGTCGAACGAAGAGGTCGAGCATAAAGACCTCTCCGGTCATCTGTACCACCTGAACTACCCCCTCGCGGATGGATCGGGCCGGCACGTTACGGTGGCTACTACGCGCCCGGAGACGATGCTTGGAGACACAGCGGTCGCCGTGCATCCTGAGGACGAGCGCCATTCGGATCTAGTGGGCCTGAATGTGGAGCTTCCGCTCACCGGGCGCACCATTCCTGTGATCGCGGACGAGTACGTCGATCCTGAGTTCGGCTCAGGGGTGGTCAAAGTCACACCGGCTCACGATCCGAATGATTTCGAGATCGGCCGGCGCCACGACCTGCCTGAGATCGATGTGATGAACGGGGACGCTACCCTGTCGGCCGGGGCTCCAGAAGCGTACCGGGGATTGGATCGATTTGAGGCACGGAAGCGTGTGCTGGCGGACCTGGAAAATGAGGGTCTACTCGAGAGCACTGAGTCCCACGAGCACTCGGTGGGCCACTGCTACCGCTGTCACACCGTCATCGAGCCGCGTCTGAGTCTGCAGTGGTTCGTCAAGATGAAACCGCTGGCAGAGCCTGCGCTGGAGGCGTACCGGGACGGTCGGCTTCGTTTTCATCCAGCCCGCTTCGGTAACATCTACGAAAACTGGATGGTCAACGTTCGCGACTGGTGTATCAGCCGGCAGTTGTGGTGGGGCCACCGAATTCCCGTGTGGTACTGCCGTAACGCAGACTGCGGTGACCCTATTGTTTCCAGAGAAGATCCGGCCGAGTGTCCGAAATGCGGCGGCGGGCTGCGTCAGGATGAGGATGTGCTCGACACGTGGTTCAGCTCCTGGCTCTGGCCGTTCAGCACACTGGGGTGGCCTGACGAGACGGAGGACCTTAAAGCCTTTTACCCCACACACACTCTGGTAACAGATCCGGGGATCCTATTCTTCTGGGTCGCCCGCATGGTCATGTCAGGTATCGAATTCATGGGTGACATTCCGTTCACAGATGTTCTTTTGAATGGTGTCGTCCGGGACAGTACCGGTCGCAGAATGTCGAAGTCTCTCGGCAATGGAATCGATCCCCTGGCCGTGGTAGATCAATTCGGCGCCGACGCGATGCGATATCGCCTGATCGCTTCCTCCGGTCTGGGTACCGACCTGCAGCTGGATCACGAGGACATCGAAAACGCTTTCCGGGTTGGCCGAAACTTCGGCAACAAAATCTGGAATGCGGTTCGCTTTGCCCTTCCGTACCTGGAGGGGTGGGACGGGACGCTGCCGGAGACGGACGCGCCTTGTCTGGCCGACCGCTGGATTCTCAGCCGGTTCAACCGGGCGGTGCTAGAAATAACAGATTACTTCGAACGGTTCCGGCTCCAGGACGCCGCGGACGCCGCATATCATTTCATCTGGGATGACTTCTGCGATTGGTACCTCGAACTGAGCAAACACCGGTTGCGAGGGGATGCCGGAGAAGAAGCGAGAGCCGCGGCCGCTGGCACACTCGGAACCGTCCTGGATGGTTGGCTCCGACTTCTGCACCCCATCATGCCCTTCATCACGGAAGAACTGGCGAGCCATCTTCCAAAAGCAGTCGTCCGGGACACGCTGGTTATGGGGCCGTGGCCTGCGGCGTCTGCGAAACTGGCGGATGCGGAAGCAGACCAGGCCTTCGACGAGCTGCGTGAATTCGTAAGCAGCGTGCGAAATATGCGGGCGGAATACAAAGTTGATCCTGGACGCGGAGTCCCTGTAGTGCTGACCGGTGTGTCCGGACCGCTGCAGACGGGTCTCGAGCATGAGGGGGCGGGTGTGCGGACCTTAGCGAGGCTCACGGAGATCCAGTACGCTGACTCGGTTCCCGAGGAGCCGGGCGCCCAGGCGGTACTCCGCGGAGGTACGCAGGTGTTCTTGGCTCTGGAAGGTCTGGTGGACCTGAGCAAAGAGAGAGAGCGAATCGAGGCCGAGCACGAGCGGGTGAAGTCGTTCTTGGCACAAACACGCGCCAAGCTCGAGAACAAGAAATTCACGGCGGGGGCGCCTCCCGAGGTCGTTGACCGGGAAAGAGAGAAGCTGCATTCGCTAGTGGAGCGAGAAGCGCTCCTTGTGGAAAAACGGGGCGCACTCAGCCGGTCGCCGTAGGTGCGCTTCCGAGGAGTAGGGTCGGAATTGGCTGCCGTCCTGGCTGGTGTCTCGGCACTTGCCTGCGCTAACGAGCTCCCTCCGCCGGGCAGCGGGTCGGATTTTCAGCCCCCAAGCATCGACGAGCTCTATCCTGCGCCAGGAACCTTAGTAGCAGATTTGTCGGGTTCGGCCCGGATTCGGTTTGATGAGCCGCTGGGCGACCCCAATTCGCTGACCAGATTGGTGACAGCCAGCCCCGCCTTCAAGTATGAGTTCAAGGCGAAGCGCAACGGGGTGGAGTTCAAGCCACAAGACGGCTGGAGGGAGGCCGTGTATACCGTTCGCCTGGCTGAGGGAGTGCGTGACCTGCTGGGCAACCAGACCCGGTCCCCGGTGGAAATGATCTTTTCCACCGGGCCGGAGATCAGTTCCACGGCGGTCTCCGGTGTGGTATACGACCGGGAAACAGTGCGGCCGCTGCGAGACGTCCGCGTCCTGTTCCTGGGCGCCGACACAGTGCCATACACAGCGGTCACCTCCGCCGAGGGCGCGTTCGATCTGTCCCACCTCCCACCTGACACGTACCGAGCGATTGCCTTCCTGGATCAGAACCGAAACCTGCGGCCCGACCGCGCCTTCGAGCCACTGGACAGCACCGTGTTTACATTGAACGCGCCAGACGATCGAGTCACGGAACTCGAGCTCTGGATCGTGCCCACAGATTCTACACCTCCCGTCCTCCTGGAAGCGGAGAGCCTGGACAGCCTCACGATTCGTGTCAGTTTCGATGATTTTCTGGATCCGGAGCAGGGATCGGATTCGATTCGGGTCGCGGTCACCTCGGCCGAAAGTGGGGAGGTTCTAGGCGTGGTTGGTTTCGTGGTGGCGGACCGGCGCGCGCCCGACCCTGTCGAACCGGACAGCACAGAAGCCGAAGCAGAGCCAGCGGATGAAGCGGAGCCACCGGATGAAGCAGAGCCTGCGGAGGGTCGGGATCTCCCGGTGTTCCGGGCGCCCGCGGTACGGGACCCAGAGAAGCGGGAGCGCCCATTCCGATCAGCGATTATCACTGTGGAGAATCCGCTGAGCCCCGGCGAATACAACGTGAGCATCAGTTCACTTCGGAATCTGGTGGGGCTGCCGGGTGATGGAGAGGCTTCGTTCGAGTATGTCACGCCCGAGGTATCCCCCGAGGCCCCAGAGTCATTTCCCGACATCGCACCGGATAGTATCGGCGCGGAGGCGCCCGTACCCGAGGTCGTGCCGAACGTCGCACCGGATAGTGGCGCCGTGGAGGCGCCGGTGCCTGACTCTGTTTCGGCCGGCGCGACTGAGGAATCTGCCGAGTGACCGAGGATCGGCGGCGGAGCCTCCCGCGGATAGACGCACTGCTGGAGCACTCTGAAGTCGCCGGGTGGATTGAGCGGTGGGGCCGGGCACCGGTCCGCGAAGCCCTTCGCGGTTCACTCGGTGCGGCGCGCGAAACCTTGGCAGAAGAGGCCGCCGCTCCCGCCGAATCGGATCTGCTTGCACAGGCGAGGCGCCGGCTTGAGTCCGAAGACAGGGCTTCTTTGCGCGCGGTTCTCAATGGTACGGGAGTGGTGCTCCATACGAACTTCGGGCGCGCGCCGATGGCGGCCGCCGCACTTGAGGCAGTGCATGAGGTAGCATCTGGTTATTCAAATCTGGAATACGACTTAGAATCAGGGCGTCGCGGCAGCCGCTACGTCCATTGCGTGGAGCTGATTACCGCTCTTAGCGGCGCCGAAGATGCGCTGGTGGTCAACAATAACGCCGCCGCTGTCGCGCTCGCGATCAACGAGTTGTCACTCGGCCGCGAAGTCATCGTCTCGCGCGGTGAGCTGGTGGAAATCGGTGGAAGTTTCCGAATTCCGGACATCGTGGCGCGGGCGGGCGCAACGCTCCGCGAAGTGGGAACGACGAATCGAACCCGGCTGACCGACTATCAGCAGGCTATGGGACGGGACTCCGGCCTGGTGCTCCGAGTGCACCCCTCCAACTACCGAGTCGAAGGATTTGTAGCCGGAGTCGAACTGAGAGAGCTGGCCGAGGCCGCGAAGTCGGCGGAGCTACCGCTCGTCCACGACCTGGGGTCGGGGCTACTCATGCCAGAGTGGCTACCCGGCTTCCCGGACGAGCCGGGGCCGCGCGCTTCTCTAGAGGCTGGGGTGGATCTTGTAACCTGGAGCGCGGACAAGCTGCTGGGCGGTCCGCAGGCTGGAATCCTGGCAGGGACTGCGGCCTCTATCGCACGGATGCGGCAAAATCCGCTGCTCAGGGCGTTCAGGGTGGGCAAGATGACATTAGCAGCGCTGGAGGCCACGTTGCGTTTGTACCGCGATCCCGCCCTGGCGAGAGATAGCGTTCCCGCATTGGGCATGTTGCTCGAATCGCCGGAGTCGGTTGAGCGGCGGGCCAGAGCCGCGTTGCGGGACGTATGCGGGACGCCCGACAGAAGCTCTACGCGGGCCCGAATCGAGGTTGTCTCGCTTCGGTCGCTGGTAGGTGGAGGCTCGTTTCCCGGTCACGAGATCGAGTCCTGGGGTCTGGCCGTCAGCGGAGTAAATCCGGAAGAGGTAGATGCCGCTTGCCGGGCGCATGAGCTGCCGCTCATCGGTAGAGTGGAAGACGGCAAGTTTCTTCTGGATGTGCGTACGCTTGTCAACGGCCAGGAAGCCCGTGCGGCCCGCATTTTGGTTGAAGCGCTCGCGGCTCTGGAAGAGCGTGAATAGCCGGGCCCGAGTAGCGGTGCTGGCATCCGGTGCCGGAACGAACCTGCAAGCGCTCATCGACCGGTCTCAAATGAAATCGTCCCGGGTCGAGGTCGTACGCGTCCTGACGAATCGTCCTGACGCCGGAGCCCTTAGCCGTGCCGAGACGAGCGGAATACCGGGGAATCTTCTGCCTGGCTCGTCCCGTGACGAACAGGACGCGGCGCTGGCCGAGTCGCTGGATGAGTGCGGGGCCGATCTCGTGGTGTTGGCGGGGTACCTGCGTCTTGTCCCACTATCGATCGTCAGAGAGTATGCGGGTCGCATCGTGAATATCCATCCGGCGCTTCTGCCGGCCTTCGGCGGGGCCGGCATGTATGGCCGTCATGTCCACGAAGCGGTTCTGCGGCAGGGCGTGAGAGTGACTGGAGCGACGGTTCACTTTGTCGACGCCGAGTACGACGAGGGGCCCATCATCCTGCAGTGGCCGGTTCCGGTTCTGGATGGGGATACCCCTGAGCGCCTGGCCGCCCGTGTCCTGGCGGTCGAGCAGCGGCTGCTCCCGGAGGCCGTCGAAGCCGTGGCTGCAGGCCAGGTCACGCTGGAACCTGACGGCACCTGCCGGTGGCAGAGGCCAGGAGCACAGCTGAATACATTCAATCTGTCGAGGGAGTCCTAGATCCTATGCCGTATGCGCTTTTGAGCGTCTCTGATAAGACGGGTATCGCCCAGTTCGCGGGCGAGTTGGTGGAACGGGGTTGGCAGATTCTATCCACGGGCGGTACCGCCCAGGCGCTTCGCGCGGCGGATGTACCGGTTACACCGATCGCGGAGTTCACTGGATTTCCCGAGATCCTGGGTGGACGGGTGAAGACACTGCACCCCCGGATCCACGCCGGCCTGCTGGCCCGGATGACCGTTCCCAGAGACACGGAGGAGCTGGATCGTCACGGCCTGTCTCGGATCGAGCTTGTCGCGGTCAACTTGTATCCGTTCCGCGAGACAGTGGCCCAGGCGGACACCACATTGGCACTGGCCCTGGACCAGATCGACATCGGCGGTCCGACTATGCTCCGCGCGGCGGCCAAGAATCATGCGTTCGTTTGGGCCGTGTGCGATCCGGCTGACTACAGCCAGGTGATTGAGGTGCTCGACGGCACGTGCGAAGTCGAGACGGAGCTGCGTCGAAGTTTGGCGGCAAAGGTCTTCTCGCACACCTCAGCCTACGACGCCGCTGTCGGTGGCTACCTGGGGGCCCAGTCGGCCAACGGCTCGCCCGATCTTCCGGCCGAGATTCTAGTTTCTCTGGTCAGGACTGCGACTCTACGGTACGGGGAAAACCCGGACCAGCGCGGCACTTTCTACCGGGACGGATCGCGAGCTCCGTTCGGGGTGCCGGCCCTCCAGCAGCTGCACGGTAAAGAACTGTCTTACAACAATCTGCTGGACGTCGACGGAGCTATGCTGGCGCTACGGCCATACCTGGGAGGCGATCGGACGGCCTGTGCCATCGTCAAGCACACGACGCCGTGCGGGTTGGCGCTCGGAAAGACTCCGGCAGAGGCATTCCAGAAGGCGCTGGCCTGTGACCCGGTCTCGGCGTTCGGGTCCGTAGTCGGCTTCAGTCGGCCGATTACCGAGGCGGCGGCGGAACTGGTCGCGAGCTTGTTCGTCGAGTGCGTTCTCGCGCCGGGCTACGCGGAAGGAGCGCTGCGGATCCTACGAGGCAAGAAGAACCTGCGAATCCTGCAACCCGACGACCGAGCGTTCGGCGAGCCCGCGGGCCATGTGCAGGTCGGTCTTGAGGCCCGCGGAGTCGCGGGGGGACTGCTGGTGCAGGAGTCACCAAACACTACCAGACCGGAGAACTTCCGCACTTCTGAGGACGTTGGCGTCGCCACGCAGCGGGCCCCAACGGACTCCGAGTGGGCAGATCTGGCCTTCGCGTGGTCGGCGGTGCAGTCGGTAAAGTCCAATGCGATCGTCCTTGTGGCTGGCGAGGCGACGATCGGCATTGGCGCCGGGCAAATGAGCCGCGTCGATGCTGTGGAGCTCGCGGTCAAGAAGGCAGGGAAGGCGGGGCTCGATGTCACAGGCAGCGTCCTCGCCTCAGACGCGTTCTTTCCGTTCGCTGATGGTCTGGCGGTGGCGGCGGCGGCCGGCGTGGCAGCGGTCGTTCAGCCGGGCGGGTCGGTTCGCGACGCGGAGGTTACGGAAGCGGCCGATGACCACGGGATGACCATGGTATTCACCGGCCGCCGCACGTTCCGGCACTGAGCCTCTCCACTCCTTGACGTCTACCGGAGACCGGCCTAGTGTGGCCGTTCCGAGCGGTTCTCACACGTCTCATGGTTCCTTCTCGATGCAGATTCTTGGTCGATAAGAAGTTCGGCGCTGCCCGCTACGCCAAGGCCATCCTCGGCGTAGCTGCCGCGGGTCTATTAGTGTCGGCCTGCGGCGGTGAATATACACAGTCAGCGTTGGTTCCTCGCTCGGATTTCGCACGAAATCTGGACGCGCTGTTTCGAGGGATATTCTGGTGGGCTCTAGCGGTGTTCATCCTGGTGGAGGGCGCGCTGGTAGTCGCTGTCCTGCGCTTCCGCGAGAGGCCAGGCGCGGACAAGCCGAAACCCGTTCACGGAAACACGCTGCTGGAGATCACGTGGACACTGGCTCCGGCCATCGTCCTGATTCTGATCGCCATCCCGACCATACGATCGATCTGGCTTGTGGATCGTCCCCCTACGGCCGAAGCGATGGTTGTGGAAGCGATAGGACACCAGTGGTGGTGGGAGTTCCGGTATCCGGAGCTCGGGGTGGTCACAGCCAACGAGATGCACCTGCCGGTGGGCCGAACGGTGGATGTTAGGCTGCGCTCTGCGGATGTCATCCACAGTTTCTGGTTCCCTCAGATGGGAGGGAAGCGTGACGTTATTCCGGGCCATGAAACTTTCCTTTGGTTTACTCCGGATTCGACCGGCCTCTACACAGGGCAGTGCGCAGAGTTTTGCGGCATCGCCCACGCTCTGATGAAGATGGAGCTCGTGGTTGAAGAGCCAGCGGCGTTCGAGACTTGGGTGGAGTCGATGCGTGCCGAGGTAGCTCTTCCCGCCGCCGGCGATAGCACCGAAGCCGGAGCGCTCATGACGGCCGGCTCACAGGCCTTCATGAGTGGTGGCTGTATCGCCTGCCATACGATAGCGGGGACGCTCGCTCAGGGAGTTCTCGGCCCCGACCTGACCCACGTCGGTGGGCGCCGCACTATTGCGGCCGGAATCCTAGAAAACTCGCCCGAGGAAATGGCGAGGTGGATACGCGATCCGCAGGCCATCAAGACGGGTGTTCTCATGCCAACTATGGGTCTGAGTGAGGAGCAGATTCAGACCATCGTTGCTTACTTGCAGGGGCTGAAATGAGCGTCGGGGTTTCCCTATATGGTGGAGGCCTGTGGAGCTGGATCACCACGGTGGATCATAAGCGAATCGGAATTCTATATGGTGCGACGGCGCTCTTCTTTTTCCTTGTGGGCGGGCTCGAGGCGTTGCTCATCCGCCTGCAGCTCGGGTCACCTGAGAACACGCTAATCAGTGCGGATCTGTACAGTCAGCTCTTTACGATGCACGGGACAACAATGGTGTTCCTGGCCATCATGCCGCTCGGCGCCGCGTTCTTCAATTTTCTGATTCCGCTTCAGATCGGTGCGCGGGACGTGGCCTTTCCACGGCTCAATGCCTTCAGCTACTGGTTGTTCCTGTTCGGCGGACTGTTTATCAACGCCAGCTTTTTCTTCGGGGGCGCTCCCGATACGGGTTGGTTTGGCTACGCGAACCTGACTTCGACTCAGTATTCGCCCGGGATGCGAGTGGACTTCTGGGTGCTGGGCCTTCAGATGCTGGGCGTGTCCTCCATTGTAGCGGCGCTGAACTTCATCGTGACGATCATCAACCTGCGGGCGCCGGGCATGAAACTCATGCGGATGCCGCCGTTCGTCTGGATGACGTTGGTCACTTCGTTTCTCCTGGTGCTGGCCTTTCCCGCGATTACGGTCGGGCTTGTGCTCCTCATGTTCGATCGGACATTCGGCACGGTCTTCTTCAACCCAGCCGCCGGGGGAGACGTGATCTTGTGGCAGCACCTGTTCTGGATCTTCGGTCATCCAGAGGTCTATATCCTCCTCCTCCCCTCGCTGGGAATCGTGTCGGAGGTCATTCCGGCATTCTCCCGCAAGCCCCTGTTCGGGTATCCGTTTGTCATATACTCTGGCATCCTCATCGCGTTTCTGGGCTTTGGCGTCTGGGCACACCACATGTTTTCTGTGGGCCTCGGCCCGATCGGCAACACCGTGTTTTCGGCTACGACGATGCTTATCGCGATCCCTACGGGTGTGAAGATTTTCAACTGGATCGCCACGCTATG
>JAZDDE010000312.1:0-2196 GCA_036679495.1 Gemmatimonadota bacterium
GTGAAAGTACTGCGCCGGCGTGCTGCAGTTGACCACCCGGATGTTGTCCTGGGCCGCCAAATCCAGGAATCTCTCGAGCCGGGCCGAGGAATGCTCGGGACCCTGGCCTTCGTGCCCGTGCGGAAGGAGAAGCACCAGGCGCGACTCCTGTCCCCACTTGGAGCGACCTGCAACGATGAACTGGTCCGTAATGGCCTGGGCCACGTTGGCGAAGTCACCGAACTGGGCCTCCCACAGCACGAGCGTTTCCGTTGCGACGGTACTGTATCCGTACTCGAATCCGAGAACGGCGACCTCCGAGAGCGGGCTGTTCCAGACCTGAAAAGGCGCCTGGTCGGGACTGAGGTGTTGTAGCGGCGTGAGCCGCTCACCCGTCTCCGTGTCGTGTAGAACCAGGTGGCGCTGACTGAAGGTGGCTCTCTCGGAGTCCTCGCCGCTCAAACGGATCGGAACACCTTCGGTGAGCAGGCTGGCGAACGCCAGCGTCTCGGCGTGAGCCCAGTCAATGTTGGCCTCAAGCTGATCTTTTCGGCGCGTGAGCTGCCGGTCCAGCTTCTGGAACAGGTTGAAGCCCTCGGGCCACGCGTGAATTCCTTCGTTCAGGCTCTTCAGACGGTCGGGCGCAACAGCCGTGTCGAACAGATCATCTGGCCCTTCTTCGGTGAGCGTGGATGGCGCCCGCCGCCTCAGACGCCGCTCCAGCCGGTCCTCCTCGGCATCGGGTCCCGCCGGCCCGCTTGTGGGATCGGCCTCAGCCTCAGCGCCTATGTCCGCGCCTGAAGAAGCGCCTTCCTGCACCGAAACGCGGGCCCGCGTCAGACGGTCGGCCACCTCATCCGCGAACCCGGTGGCCTCTGCCTCCGAGACCACACCACGGGCAACCAGCTTTTCGGACCACTGCTCGCGAACGCTTGGATGGGAGTTGATCTTCTGGTACATCAGTGGCTGCGTGTAGCCCGGTTCGTCACCCTCGTTGTGGCCGTATCTGCGGTACCCGACCAGATCGATAACGATGTCCTCGCCGAACTCGGTGCGGTAGTCCATCCCGAGCTGCATGGCTGCTACGCATGCCTCTGGATCGTCGGCGTTGACATGGAGAATCGGTATGCGGAAGGCCAGCGCCAGATCGCTGGCGTAGCGGGTGGACCTGGAGTCCGCCGGATCCGTCGTGAACCCGAGCTGATTGTTGGCGACAAGATGGAACGTCCCGCCGGTCTCGTACCCGGGAAGCCGGCAGAGATTCAGCGTCTCAGCGACCACGCCCTGGCCGGCGAAAGCGGAATCTCCATGGATGAGAATGGGCAACACAGAGGTGCCTCGGGCGACGTCTACTACGGCGCCAGTCTCCGCCTGGCGACCGGCTATCTGTCCGGCGATCTGCTCGCGGGTAGCGCGGGCCATCCCTTCGAGAACAGGGTTTACATGCTCGAGATGGCTCGGGTTCGGAGCCAGGGAGATCTCTACTTCTCCGACAGAAGTAGCCACACGCTCGCGGGCGCCGATATGGTATTTGACGTCGCCAGAGGCCGTCTCGGGAAGCGAGGTCTGCAGGCCGCGCGCGATCTGGCCTTCGAATTCAGCCATGATCGCCTCGTACGGTCGCCCGATGATGTGGGCCAGTACGTTGAGGCGGCCGCGGTGAGCCATCCCGATCAAGACCCGCTGCGTTCCTCCGCTTACGGCCCGCCGAATTGCCTCGTCCAACATCGGGATCATCATGTCGAGGCCTTCTATCGAGAACCTCTTCTGACCCAGATAGGAACGGTGCAGAAAGCGCTCCATCCCTTCGACCTCTGAGAGCCTGGCCAGCAGACGTTTGGCACGTTCCGGCTCCAGGGGCCGCCTGTGCCGTCCCGACTCGATGTAGTCCGCCAGCCAGTCCCACTGGGCGGGGTTCTCCATGTGGTCGAGCTCATAACCGATCGGACCGCAGTAGATGCCGCGCAGGGCTCGTATCGCATCGAGAGCGGTCGACCCGTGACGCTCCAGACCCACCGCCGCCGCGGGCAGTGAGCCCAGTTCCCTCTCGGATATGCCGTGGAACTCGGGCTTCAGGGATGGGTGGCCAGGCGGAGGGCTGCCCAGGGGGTCGAGTTGCACATCCAGATGGCCCTGAGCGCGGTAGGCTTCCACCAGGGCGCCCGCTACCGCTGCCAGCCGCAGCCGGTCCTCGGAGATGGCCGTGCCCGAGACGGG
>JAZDDE010000313.1:0-4279 GCA_036679495.1 Gemmatimonadota bacterium
AAGAAGCAGTTGAAACGCCAGACGCGTCGGGATTGGCCTGACCTGGCCATCGCCTGTGTCGGAGGCGGATCGAATGCCATCGGTCTCTTCTCGGCGTTCATCGAAGATCCGCGAGTCCGGTTGATAGGAGTCGAGGCGGGCGGTACCGGGCCGGCTCTGGGCGAACATGCGGCTCGCTTTTCCGGGGGTTCACTGGGAGTCCTTCACGGCACCAAGACTCTCTTGCTCCAGGACGACGACGGTCAGGTCGCCGCGACGCATTCGGTTTCCGCCGGGCTCGACTATCCCGCCGTTGGACCGGAGCACGTCGAGCTCAGGGATCGGGGCCGCACGGAGTACACGTCGGCGACCGACGAGGAGGCGGTGACGGCCTTTCATCTGCTCTCGAGAATCGAGGGCATCCTGCCGGCTCTCGAGTCGGCACATGCCCTGGCAGAGGCCGGCAAGCACGCTCCGAAGCTCTCTGAGGACAAGGTCATCCTGGTGAACCTCTCGGGCCGTGGCGACAAGGATGTCGAGTCGGTCATGGAGTACGACCAGCGCTTTGGGCGAGCGAAATCATGACCGGCGCTGTTACGGAGGCCTTTGCCCGCTCGAAGTCGGAGAAACGGTCGGCGTTCATTCCCTACATCACGGCCGGCGATCCGGACTTGAAGACGACCGGTGAATTGCTGCGCGTTCTGGTGGATTCCGGCGCCGACATTATCGAGTTGGGGGTACCTTTCAGCGATCCGATCGCCGACGGGATCGTGAATCAACGCGCTGCCACGCGTGCGTTGGCTTCCGGGACGACGCTCTCCGGGATCCTGGACCTCGTCAGCCGTTGCCGCAACGACCTGGGTGTACCGATAGTGCTCTTTACTTATTTCAATCCGCTCCACGCCCGTGGCCTGAGCCTGTTCGCCGAACAGGCATCGGCGAGCGGCGTCGACGGCGTTCTTTGCGTGGACCTGCCGCCTGTGGAAGCCGCGGCCGAGTACCTGCCGGCGCTGAGCGGTTCAGGGATCGACACCGTGTTCTTGCTTGCACCGACCAGCGACCGTCGCCGGGTGAAGGAAGTCGCCGAGGCGTCCTCCGGCTTCGTCTACTACGTCTCTCGAACCGGGGTGACTGGAACACGTTCGGAACTACCACCCGAACTTCTGAGCGAGGCCAAGCGTCTCAGGCGCCGGGTCGGCCTGCCGCTCGCAGTGGGCTTTGGCATTTCGACGCCGGAACAGGCCAAGTCCGTGGGCCGGGTCGCGGATGGAGTCGTAGTCGGCAGCGCTCTGGTCCGTATCGTTGAAGAGAATGCGGGGAGCCCCGAACTCGCCCGGACATTCGGTGACAGGGCCTTGAAGCTGTCGGACGCGCTACGCTAGCGGCCCGTGGTCAAAACCGGCAGGGTCCCTCAATAGGAGCGCCAAGGTGAACGAATCCGACATTCTCCAGGTTCAGACTCAGGTTCACGGCCGCGCTCTCGTGCGCCGGGCTTCCGAGTCTCCGGCGCCACTCCTGGTCGGGTTTCATGGCTACGGCGAAAACGCGGATCGGCTGCTGGAGGCGATCGTCGAGATTCCCGCGATTTCGGCCTGGCACGTCGTTACGCCCCAGGCTCTCCATCCTTTCTACAACACCAAGACCGGCGAGGTGGTTGCGAGCTGGATGACAAAGTTAGATCGGGAACTCGCAATCGAGGACAACACCCGATACGTGGCCAAGATGCTCGACGAAGCCAAACAGGGGCTCGAAGTTCAGGGGCCGACAGCGTTTCTGGGTTTTTCTCAGGGCACCGCCATGGCATACCGGGCCGCGGGCTTCGCCGGCCACACCTGTGACGGTTTGATCGCGCTCGCCGGCGATGCGCCGGCTGAGATCGTGGGCGACGCGGCGACCAAGATCCCGCGCGTGTTGATCGGACGTGGCATCGAAGACACCTGGTACGACAGGGCCAAGATGGAGAGTGACGTCGCGAGGCTCGAGAGTCGCGGCACAAGCGTGGACACGTGTGCGTTCGAGGGTGGGCACGAGTGGACCGCCGAGTTCCGCGGCGCCGCTCGCGATTTTCTGCAATCGCTCGGCGACTAGCCGGAACCGGACATGAGCGGGGTCGATCGGAGGCTTCCCGAAGAGGGGCTGGAAGTAACGACTCATCGATCGGCTAGCGCGGCTGGCGCGTCTGGCTCGGATGGCTCGGCTGAGGTCGGCTACGTCGAGCTGCTGCGGACCAACCTCGCCTTTCGACGGCTCTGGTACGGAGCGATTGCTTCCGATCTGGGCGACTGGTTCTCGATGATCGCCATCTATCTCTTGATCGAACAACTCACCGGTTCGCCGTTCGCGCTGGGATTGGTCTTTGTCACCAAGATGCTGCCGTTTGCTCTCGCCTCGCCGGTTGCGGGCCTGGTAGCGGACCGCGTATCACGTAAGTGGCTGATGATCGGTGCGGATGTTGCGCGAGCGCTCTTCGCCTTCGGTCTTCTGCTGGTGCGGGAGCCCGGGGACGTGTGGTTGCTCTACGCGTTGAGCGCGCTTCAAATGGTGGCGGCGGCCTTCTTCATCCCGGCGAGAAGCGCGGCGATACCGAACATCGTGAGCGAGCGCGAGATCTTGACCGCCAATGCTCTGTCCGCGTCCACATGGTCGGCCCTGTTGGCCATCGGTGCTGCCCTCGGGGGTTTCGCCACCGAGGCGATCGGCATCCGAAGCGTCTTCGTTCTGGACGGCCTCACTTATCTGGTCTCGGCCTTCTTCATCTACCGTACGGTGATTCCCCAGCGCACCGAGAAGCCCGCAAAGGGACCGCTCATCTCTACGGCGATTCGGGACGTGGCTCTGGGTTGGCGGCACATGCGAGATCGGCCGAGCGTGGCTCGAATCGCGTTCACCAAAGCGGCTTGGTCGCTCGGAGGGGGCGCCCTGGTCTACATGCTGGCGCTGCTGGGACCGGTTCTAGCGCCCGCAGCGCCGGCTATTGGAATCGGATGGCTCTACGCACTGCGTGGCGTGGGAACCGGAATCGGGCCGATCGTGGCTCGCATGTACATACCCAACCGCCGCTTCTGGCCGGCGATGATGGGAATCGGCATCATGGTCACGGGAGTGGTCTATCTGCTGGTCAGCAGGATGCCGTGGACGTGGTGGGTGCTGGTGCCGGTGGTCGTGGCACATACGACCAGCGGCGCCAACTGGGTGACATCGACGGTTTTGCTGCAGGAGCGGACCGAGGATGGCTTTCGAGGTCGTGTGTTCGCCACCGAGTGGCTGCTGCTGACCTTGGCCGACACGGTGTCGATTCTGGCGGCGAGTATCCTGCTCGAACGCGGCATTCTCGATCTACGCCAGGGCTTCATGCTCTTCGCCGGAGTCCAGGTGGTGTGCGGCGGCCTTTGGCTGCTCACGGTTGCGAGGAAAGAGGCAGCCGCTTCTCCCCCCAGGTAGCGGCGAGCCGAAGCCTGCGCTGAGCGCAGCGTTGGGCTTGTCCCGAGTCCCTCGAGGGATGCCCGCCTCTCCCCAGGTAGCGTCGGGCCTCCGCGCCAGGGCGTGGGTCGCCGGCTACTTACCGTCGCGCAGAATCTTCCAGAAACAGTACACGGCCAGTGTCGTCACCGCCCCCATCGATATGAGCATGAAGCCGAGCGCAAAAGGTTCCATCTAGGCCTCCTCTCCGGCCTTCCCGGCCCAGGCGCGTTTTATCAGGAGTACGCCGGCAACCAGGAGGGCGACCATGACGCCACGACTCAGCCATCGATACGGAATCTCGCTAGGGTCAACGTTCTGCATCAGCAGCGCCGGCAAGGCCTGGGTGACGCTCCACCAGCCCAGAAGTGTAAACAGAAACAGCGGCGTCACATACTTCATCACCGGCTTGTAGAAGGCGGGGATCTTGATATCGGCGCCGAGGTGGAGTTCGTCCCATCCGCGATCCATGCCGAAGATGTAGGCGAAGAGGACGATCTCGATGGCCGCGAAAACGACCAGTCCGAAAGTGCCTGCCCAGTAGTCCCATTCGGTCATCGCGCCGTTACGGTAAAAGAACATGATGAAGAGGCCCAGGAAGAGGGCGATTGCGGTCACCGTCTGCACGGCTCTCTTGCGCGAGAATTTCATTTCGTCTTGAAGAAACGCGATGGTCGGGCTCGCCAGCGCGACGCTCGAGGTGATACCTGCGATGAACAGGAGGAAAAACCACAGAAATGCCGCTAGCCGACCGAGGATCTCGGGGCCCGGCAGGCCCTGGAAAACGACGCCCATGGCCACGATGCCGAGATCGAACGCGCCCCCGTTGGCGATCGCGGTG
>JAZDDE010000314.1:0-2675 GCA_036679495.1 Gemmatimonadota bacterium
CTCGGAAATGGCGACCATCGCCGAAGCCTTCGGCGCGACCATCAACCAGTTCGTCGGCGACGGGATCATGATCTTCTTCGGGGCTCCGGAGGCGACGAACGATCGCGACCACGCGCTGCGCGCCGTCCGGATGGCCCTGGCGATGCAGCGGCGGATGGCCGAGCTGGGCGAGAAGTGGTTCCAGGAGGGCATCCAGACGCCCTTCCGCATCCGCATCGGGATCAACACGGGAGTGGCGAGCGTCGGCGACTTCGGCTCCGAGGACCGCACCACCTACTCGGCCATCGGGAATCAGACGAACCTTACGGCGCGCATCCAGGATCACTGTGAGCCAGGCAAGGTGTGGATCAGTCACACGACCTGGGCGCTCATCAAGGACGAAATCCCGTGCAGCGAACGGGGTGAAATTGAGGTCAAGGGCCTCCACTACCCGGTGCGGATCTATGAGGTCGCGAGCGAAACATCAGGCGGGCTCGATGGATGATCGGCGATCCCAGAGCGCCCGCCGCTTGACATCAAGTTTGAAGTGCAACAATCGTTAGCTTGCATAGAACTTCTCCTCGGGCGTTTCGAAGTCATATCTCTTTCGGGGTCTTCGATTGAGTCGATCCGCGACCCAGTTGCATCTCCGCTGATCCACATGAGCCATGCTGGTTCTCTTCGGTAAGTACTGACGGATCAAGCCGTTGGTGTTCTCGTTTGTGCCCCTCTCCCACGCATGGTGAGGGGTGGCGAAGTAGAACTTCACTCCAGTCGCCTTCTCGACTTGCTTGTAGGCATGAAACTCGGTTCCGTTGTCGGAAGTGATGGTCTTGAATCGGCCTGGGTGACGGCGGATCAGCTCGATCGCCTTGCGAGCCGTCTCGTGGCTTCCGCGAGTTCGCAGCTTTCCGATGATCACGAATCCGGTGGCGCGTTCGACCAGCGTCAGGACGCAATGCCGCGCGCCCTCACCCATCACGGTGTCGATCTCCCAATGGCCGAGCTGGGATCGTTGCTCGATGACTTTCGGTCTCTCCGAGATGTGCCTCTTGCCCGCCAGCCTCCCTCGGCTGTCGTAGGCGCCGTATCGCTTCCTCCGCTTCTTCGTGGCCTGACGAAGATGGCGGTATAGAGAGCCCCCTTTCGATCGGTCGAGCCAGACGTGGCGGTAGATGGTCTCATGGCTCATCGACAGGCTTCCGCTCTTTCCCAGGGAGCCCGCGATCTGCTCCGGGCTCCACTGCTGCTGCCGAAGGAGCCGCTCTACTTGGCTCCAATCGCGGCGCCTGAATCGGTGGTTGCGCCGGGACCGAGAGCGGCGGCCGTTGGCTTGCTCCTGGGCCTTGCTGGGGCGGTAGCCCCCGTCCCAGGGTGAGCGATTCCTCGCGAGCTCTCGCGAAATCGTGCTCCGATGCCTCCCCAGCTTTCGTGCGATCGCCGCTTGCCAATCTCCTGCCTGGCGCAACGCCGAGATTCGGTACCGTTCCTCAAGGGTGATCTGGTGATACGTCATGAGCAGTTCCCCGTGCTTGCTCGTGTGGAGAAATGCTCAGTATTCCAGGTCACCCCTTCTCGGGGTCTTGTTGTTGCACTTACTTTATGAATTCGCCCCTACATAGAAGGCCGCGCCGCAGACAGCGATCTCTCCGCAGCGCACGAGAGGAGGAACCCATGAGCGAGTACGAGCACCTGGTTGTTGAACGGAAGGACGCGATTACCACGCTGACCCTGAATCGACCCCAGATGCACAACGCCCTCGACAGGAAGCTCTCTGAGGAACTGAATCACGCCGTCCGACAGGTCCGCGACGATCGGGACTGCCGAATCATGATTCTTCGGGGCGCCGGTGACACTTTCTGCGCCGGCGACGACATCAAGGACTTCATGACCTGGAGTGCCGACGATCCCCATCGCGGGCACGATCCCTACTGGCAGGTGCGGAAATACCAGGAGACGGTGCAGATCATCGAGGATCTCGACGCCGTTACCATCGCCGCCGTGGACGGCGCCTGCACCGGCGGCGGACTCGAACTCACGCTGGTCTGCGACTTCGTGATCGCGACACCTCGCTCACGCTGGGGAATGCCAGAAATCGACTGGGGTATCACGCCGGGCTGGGGTGGCACCTCGCGCCTCGCGCGCGCCGTAGGTTGGCGGAAGGCGAAGGAGTGGAATCTGATCGGGGCACTCTTTGCGGGTGAGGTGGCGGAGAGGCACGGCTTGGTCAACCGCCTCTGCGCGCCCAAGGACCTCCCAGGAGAGGTCGACGCGCTCGTCCAGGTGATGCTCGACAAGAATCGCTGCGCCTTGCGTCGAACCAAGTTCATCATGAACAAGGGTATCGACCAGCATATATCCGCATCGCTGGCTTTCGAGGTGCCGATCCTGCCGTACGCCATCGGCGATCGTACGGACGCCGCGAGCATTGCCAACTTTCAGACCGCAGAAGGGCGCGACGAGCGACGAAGGCTCTCGCGACACTTCTGGCAAGACTGACACCGACGTGAACGATTCTCGGGCCACGGTTCGGAGCCGCGGCCCAACAAGGCTTGCCTGCAGCTGACGTGGCACAGTGCGTTCCAATCGAGGTCTGGTAGCGTTCTGGCACCAACCTTGGGTGCCCCAGCGATCGTCGGCAGCTAGCGCCAAGTGGCTGAGTGCCCGATTCGTTGGGTGTGGATGAAGGGTGTATC
>JAZDDE010000315.1:0-17578 GCA_036679495.1 Gemmatimonadota bacterium
CTTGCGGAGCATGTCCGCGCCGGCCCTGTCCGCCTTGTTGACGACGAACACGTCCGCCACTTCCATGAGGCCTGCCTTCATGGCCTGAATTCCATCGCCGGACTCCGGCACCAGCACGACAACCGTAGTGTCGGCAGACGAAGCGATCTCGAGCTCGGATTGACCTACACCCACGGTCTCGATGAGGATCCGGTCGAATCCGAACGCGTCCATGACATCCACCGCCTCGCGGGTCATGGCAGCGAGTCCGCCGTGTGCGCCCCGGCTGGCCATCGAGCGGATGAAAATATCTTGCTCTGTCGCGAGCCCGTCCATGCGGATGCGGTCCCCCAGCAGGGCACCGCCCGTGAACGGGCTACTGGGATCCACCGCGACCACTCCGACCCGGTGGTCTCGATCGCGCAGGCGGCGTGCGATGGATGCCGTGAGGGTCGACTTTCCGGCCCCGGGCGGTCCAGTGATGCCGATCCGATGTGCAGAGCCTACCCGGTCGTGCAGTGCGTCCAGGAGCGCCTCAAAACCCGGCATTCGGTCTTCGACCTGGGTGATGCAACGAGCCAGCGCGAGCTGATCGCCCTCCGCAAAGCGGTTGACGAGCGCGCGCTGGCTCTGGCTCAGGACGTCGGACACGGTTTCGCTCATATGCCGCAAAACTGCGCCGCACACTAGGGACCGGCAACCCAGCCGCCCAGGAAAAGCTGTGTTCTGCGCGCTCTACTGCGTTCGCACGATTACGAGCCGTGGATTCGCACTCGATGCCAGATCCGCACCCGTGTCGGATTCGAACCGGATTCCGGTACCTCCAGACGCGGCTCCACCCGTGAGCCGGGCGTACTGCGCCGTTCCCGAGAACAGGCTGCCGGCCCAGCTTCCGCCAGCGCTCAGAGCGCTGCTGGCCGGCGTAAGGCCGTATCCGGCGCCTAGCGTGCCGGTATTGGGATCCACCGTCAGCGTGAAGCTGTCATAAAGGTCAAACAGGTCCCACGTCGTGAGCGTGAGTTCAGCGCCATATGAGCCAAGATCGGTGCGTCCTTCAGCCGCGAGCATGCCCGACCATTCGGCCACCAGATCGGCGAACGAGGATCCGGTCAGTGCCTCGATGTTGGCCCGGTTTTCCCCGGAGCCGGCGATGATCGATTGAGTAAAGGCCGCCTCCGTGCCGGGTGTGGCGAACCGGTCCAGCAGGTACCGAACGAAACTCCAGGCCGCCCCGCGCATACGGAACGTCCCGTTGGGATCCGCGGCTCCCGGATCCATCTGCTGAAGGAGCGCTGCGGTGTCCGACGGAGCCTGGAGGTGCAGCGAGAGATTCAAGAAGTTGCCGAGATGCCATGTCGAGAACTCGTCCGACAGCACCTGAGCTGTGGTTGCGTCCAGATTGGTGCCGGGTGACTGTCCCAGCGCTGCGAGCCCATTGATCTCCTCGGCCAGGTGCGACAGGCCCTCGTTGAGCCACACCTCGAACGCTCCGCCACCGCCCGTCTGCGCATTGATCAGGTGCTGCAGCTCGTGCGCGATCGTATTGGCGGCAAAGCTCCGCACGGTGGCGGCCGTCAATGAGCCACCACCGCCGTTATAGATCCCGCCCGGGTCAGGAACAACGATGTAGAACATCTCCGCATCGTTTCCGAAGCCCGATACGAGGTCACCCCCGCAGAAGAACCCAGCCACGAAGCCGAACATATAGTCACCAGGAGTGAGCGCGCGCCGGGCGTGCCAAAGTACGCTGTATTCGTAGCGAACGTCAGCGTGTCGAATTCGGCCGCGATCGAGTCATACTGAGCGGTTGAAAAATAGCCTCCCCCGCCCACTGTGTCCTCGAAGACCGCGCCGGCCGAGCCTACAGCCACAGCCACGGCTCTGGTGCTACCGCCAACGCAAGAGATTCCGAAATCGAGACTATCCCCGACCATCGGCGGAGCCTGCGAGAGCAGCCCGAACGAAGGCTGCGCCTTCATATGCGGCCGCAGAGGCACTTCCATCTCGCGCAGCCGTCGATCCCACTCATGCTGGACGGCGCGCGCCGCGAGCTCCGGCGGCAAGCGGCCGCCGAGGGAGGTCGAGCTGGATGCTGTGGATACCGTAACCGGTCGCTGCATGGACGTCAGCGGGCCCCTGCCGTTGGCCTCCAAGTTCACTCCGGTAAATACGAAGCCAGACGGCTCCACCGAGGCAATCACTTCGTACTCAGCTCCGGCCGAGTGAGCCGGAAGATAGGCACAGCCGGCCGCCGTCGGACCACTCAGCAGTACGTGCTCGCCCACAGCCAGAGAAAGCTCGCTGGCCGGCTTGATTTCATGATTTACGATTTCGCTGTCCGGACCGACGATCACCTGGACCACCGCCGCCCGGCGCGGCAGACACTGGCTGAGCAGGTCTGGCAGAGTAATGGTGAGCTGCGTATCGGTCGCGGTGTTCACTGTGGCGGCCTCACCGTCCACGAGAACGGTGTTACTGGCGGCGATCAAGCTAAAGCCGGTCCCGGTGATCGTCGCGGACCCTCCCTGGATAATCGTATCGGGAGTAATCCCCGTGACTCCGAACAGGTCCTCGGTTCCACCAGACGCCGTGGCCGCGAAGGGCACAGAAACGGTTCCCGCCGTGGCGGTCACTTCGTACGTCCCGTTCTTGTCGCCAAGGGTCAATACCGTGGACGCCTGTCCCTGGGCATCGGTGGTAGCGGATGTCGCGCTAATAGACGGCAAACCCGCCGAGCCGCGCGTAATAGCGAAGCCGACCGTCTGCCCGACCAGCGCACTGCCGAACTGATCCATCACTGTGGCCACGAAGGGGTTGGGTAGCGTGGCGAGCACCAGGCCTGACTGCCCGTCTCCGGACGTGGCCTGGATCGTAGTCGGGACAGGCGTTTCCGCCGTGGCTGTGAAGGGCACGGACGCACCTGTTATGGCTGCCTGCACTGTATAGGTGCCGGCGGTTGGCCCAAGTGTGAGAGTAACCGAGGTCATGCCATCCGCCGCCGTCGTGCCGCTTGTCGCGCTGAGCGAGGCGCCGGTGCCTGATGTAATCGACCACGTCACCGCAGCGCCGTTGGCCGGGTTCCCAGTCGACGTACTCACCAGGGCCACCAGCGAACTTGCCAGGGTAGCCCCTGGGCCGCCGGTCTGGTTGTTGCCGCTTGCCGCAGTGATCGTGTTGTTGGTACCGCCCGGAGGAGGCGGGGCCGTTGGACTGCCTCCGCAGCCGCCTACAAGAAAGGCTCCCGAGAGGGCGATCAACCCGGCGCGCAGTGTCTTCATGTGCGGTTTCCGTGGCTTTCGGTTGGTATTGTCGCGATCCATAACATGACCTCCCGCGTCCCACTTGCCGGCATGTCTTGGCCACGATCCTGCATTCTCCACCCTTAAATCGCGGGCAAGTTCAGTGCCAATCTATGGGCCGGACGGCTCAGCCCATCATCACACTCGCCAACCCGAGTAGGAGGAGCAATCCTATCACGTCCGTGATCGTCGTGACGAACGGAGAGGATGCCACCGCCGGGTCTACGTCCATGCTCTCGAGCATGATCGGAATAAAGGCCCCGAGGAACGAAGCGATAATCAGGCTTCCCCACATGGCGAATAGCACCACCAGCCCGAACTGGAACCCCGAAACCTGGGGCAACAGAAAGCCAAGTAGCGCGGCCACGACGCCTACAACCAGGCCATTGACCATTCCGACCGCGACTTCCTTGCTGACCACCTGCAATCGTTCCGAAAGCGTCTCGTTGGAAAGCGCGATACGGCGAATCGTGACGGCCAGCGCCTGCGTACCCGCGTTACCTCCCACGCCGGCGATTACCGGAATCGCCGCCGCCAGAATCACGAATTGCTGAATTGTCGCCTCGAAGGCCACGACTACGGAGGCGGCCAAGGCAGCAGTAACCAGGCTTGTCAGAAGCCACGGTAGACGGCTCCGTATGGCGTCGGCCGTGGAACCCCGAAGCTCTTCTTCTTCCGAGACAGCCGCAAAGCGCAGGATATCCTCGGTCGTTTCGGCCTCCAGCACATCGATCACATCGTCGAATGTGACCCGGCCTACCAGCCTTCCCGACGAGTCCACTACCCCGATAGAGGCCAGGTTGTACTTGGAGAGCGTGCGGCCAACCTCCTCCTGATCCATGTCGACATGCACCACCGCAGGCGCTTCCTCGAGCAGATCCGAAACCGGGGCGCCCGGATCGCCGATCACGAGATTCTGAAGCGATACCACTCCGTTCAGATGACCGCGTTCGTCTACGAGAAAGATCGTGTAGAAGTCGTCTGCTTCGCTGGCCTGGCGCCGTACAGCGTCGATCGCCTCATGAGTCGTCAGGTCGGCGGAAATCGCCACGATTTCGCGGGTCATGATTCCGCCGGCCGTATCCTCGGCATAGTGAAGCAGGCGCTCGATATCGCTCGCTTCCGACTCGGACAACTGAGCCAGGATGCGAGCCTGTTCCGCAGGATCCAGCTCTCCAATCAGATCCGCGGCGTCGTCATCCGCCATGTCCTCGACGATTTCGCCGATACGCTCCGGATCCAGCTTCGCCAGCAGCTCGGCAGCATGCTCCGCTTCATCAACTTCTGGCAGGACATCAGCCGCGACCTCGGCCGGAAGCAGCTCCAGAAACGCAACGCACTGCTCCTCGTCCAGGTCCTCGAGGAGCTCGGCGACGTCGCTGGGATGGAGACCCTCCAGAAGCTCGCTTAGCTCATCCAGGGCACCGGATTCCAACAATCTCCGTACCCTGTTTCCGGTTTCAAACAGCCGGTCGGCCGATTCGCTCACGGGGTCACTCCTGGTCTTCTCCGGGAACGGCGACCCCGACCGACAGCACCATCTTGACTCCTTCTTCGACCGTCATCTCCAGGCGCTGAACGTCGTCGCGCGGCAGGAACAAGAGGTAGCCGGACGTTGGATTGGGCGCCGTGGGTAGGAATACGCTCACAGACGGGCTGCCAATAAAATCCTGAACTTCTTCCGGTGCGTGCGCGGTTTCGAAGACCAGGGCGTACGAACCCGGCATGGGATACTCGATCAAGCCCACGGCGCGAAGCAGCTTCTCATCCCGGTCGAGCACCGCGCGCACGATCTGCGATGAGCCGCTGTGGATCTTGCTCGCGAACGGAACTCGATCCAGAACCGAGTTCCATGCCCAGAGCAAGCGGCGGCCGAGCGTTTTCTGAGAGATCCAGCCGACACTAACCACAATTGTCAGCAGAGCCACAAGCCCCAGGCCTGGGAATGCGCGTCCGGTGAGAGTGGCCAGGTATCGGCCGAGAATCGGATCTAGCCTCTCGAACAACCACACCAGGACTAGCGCCGTCACGCCAATGGGAGCGATCACGATGAGGCCCGTGATCAGGTAACGCCGCAGGCGCTGCATCAACTTGGCGCGAGTCATTCGTTCAGCCTAGCTGCGGCCAAGGCTCCTTAGCAACCGCTCTTGCAGGCGGAACATGTCCGATTCTTCGCGTCGCTCGTCCGGGTGATCCAGCCCCAGAGCGTGTAGTGTTCCGTGAATCACGACACGGAGGGCTTCTTCGCGATGTGGAACGCTGTGAGCGACCGAGTTGCGCAGGACCTCGTCTGGAGCCACGTACACGTCGCCTAGCAAGCCGTCGTCATCGCCGAGGGAGAACGACAAGACATCGGTGGTGCGGTCGTGGCCCAGGAACCGGAGATTCAACTCTTGGATCTCGACATCTGTCAGAAAAGTGATGGACAGTTCGCCGCTCAAATCAGGAGCTACGGCTGAAAGGGCCAGGGCGGCCGCCGTCTCTATCTCATCGCGCCATTCAGTCCATTCCGGCCACTCGGCGATCCGGTTGAGGGTCAGCTCGACGTGCGGCCTCGGCTCGTGCGTCAGGCGCTGGCCGTCCCGCCCGTGGCCGGCTCGCTCTTCCCCTGACTCTCGCCGATCCCGTTGTCTGCGGTCACTCCGCCCGGGTAATCGATGCGGCGGTGGTACAGGCCGGTGAGGATACGGTCGAACTGGACCTTTACTTTCTCAAGATCCGCCAAGGTCAGAGGACACTCGTCCAGCTGCCGGGCCCGAATTCTCTCGTCCACGATATGATCGATCAGCTCCCGGATACTGGCGGGATCCGGATCACGGAGGACCCTGGAGGACGACTCCACCCCATCGGCCAGCATGACCACTGCTGTTTCGCGGGTCTGGGGCCGCGGGCCGGCGTAGGCGAAGTCGCCCGGGTCCAAATCTACCGCCGCTTCCTCGCGAGCTTTCCCGAGAAAGTATTCGATCGCCATCGTCCCATGGTGCTCCCGGATAAAGCTCTGAATGGTCTGAGGAAGTCGTCGCTCGGAGGCCAGCCGAACGCCCTCGCTGACGTGGTCGCGAATGATCGCGGCGCTCCTGGCAGGCGGAAGCCGGTCGTGCGGGTTCCGGCCCGCCGGCTGATTCTCAACGAAGAAATGCGGCTGCACCATCTTGCCGATGTCGTGGTAGTAGGCTCCGACCCGGGCCAGCACGGGATTCGCGCCGATCGCGACGCAGGCGGCCTCTGCGAGGTTGGCTACGTTGATCGAATGTGCGTGGGTGCCGGGCGCCTTCAGGGACAGGTCGTGCAGGAGAGGCCCGTTGAGATCTGAAAGCTCAAGCAGAGTCTGGTCTGTAGTTCGCCCGGTAATACGCTCCAGAAGCGGCAGTGCTGCTCCCATCGCGAGCGCGGTGCACAGGGTGGCGTTGACACTGCCCCAAAGGAACGTCTGCCACACGGTGGACACGGGAAGTGGCCGAATACCGGCGATGGCGGCTCCCGCCAGCAGGTAGGCGACTGAGATTCCCGCGATCACATACCAGCCCTGAGTACGCCGGCGCATGCCGCGAGCTCCGATCGTCGCCGCGCCGCCCCCGGCGATCATCAGAAGCGCGACGTCGAGTCCAAAGAATGCCATCTGTCCGGCAACCAGTGCGGCCGCCAGCATGACGACCACGAGCGCGATGAGCCCGTCGTACAGAATGCCGATATTCAGAGCCAGGAACGCGATCGGGATCAGCGCCTGGCTGGCGGAACCAGCCGCGATCAAGCTCGCAACCACGAGCACGAGCAACAGATGTCCCATCACGATGGTCACCGCTCGAATGTCCCGGTACATATCGGGCCGGAAGAACAGCAGAACGACGGCTACGCCTCCGACCAGCAGCAGGCCATAGAGAATGCTTCCGGCCTGCGCGGCCAATCCGCCCGCTCCGCTGGCGATCCCCCGCTGGACGAGCTCGTTGCTGTAGGCGCGTAGACGCTCCGCTTCGGGGCGCCCAACCCGTTCGTGCGCCGCGATGAGGCGCTCGCCTTCCAAGAAGAATCCGGCCGTCGTGTCCACTGCGGCTCTGGCTTCGCTTCGGGCCATCTCGGTGGCGCCGCCATCGTGGACCAGGCTCGGCTGCGAGAACCTCACGAGCAGGTTCTGATACAGCCGAAATACGTCAGGCCCGGCCGAGCTCGGAGCCAGCGCGGCCATGATATCTGCGTCGCGCGTCTTGACCACGATACGGCTGGTTGTGATTCCCTGAATGTCGAGTCCGGGCGCTACGCCCAAAGGCAGCATGGACTCGTACGCCGACGTGAGCGCCTGCCTCAACTCGGTGCGCCTGCCCTCGTCGGCCAGGTACGAGAGCTGTGCAGGCGTTGTCTCGATTCCGAGAGATCTGAGATAGCGCTCTACACCGGCAGAGTCCTGGTCGCCCGCGGTTCCGGCCGCCTTACTTAAAGATGTGAAGAAATCGGAGGTGCGGGTCACGGCCGTATCCACCGCAGCCGTGTCCACCACGAACACGAGCGGCACCGCGAACGCAGCCTCGTCGCGCTCCACTCTCAGTCTGCTGGGGGATTTGGGGACCACGAAGTCGAAGGACGCGATCACATCTTCAGGAGCGACCATCCCCTCTTGCAGGGCCAATGCATCGGGCACTGGAACGCGCGGGAAAAGCATCGGCAGGAGCACCACAATCCCGAGGACCAAAATCACTCGATAGCCGTGATGGATCACCCGAAGCAGCATCGAGTCACCGGGAGGCCGATTCAGGGCCCGAAACGCCTGGCGCAGGACGGCCAGGGCCGAGTCGATTCTTCCCACTACCGTTCGTCTCCGCGCTCGGCATAGGCCCGGATGATGTCCTTTACGAGACGGTGACGGACTACGTCCTTCTCGTCCAGGTATACGAACGCTATGCCCTCAATGGATGGAAGGATCCCCTCGATCTCCAGCAGGCCGGAATCCTCCGGGCTGGCCAGGTCGATCTGTGTTTTGTCGCCGGTGATAACCGTGCGGGAATTCGTTCCAAGCCGGGTCAGAAACATCTTCATCTGGGCGGTGGTCGCGTTCTGCGCCTCATCCAGGATCAGGAACGCGTCCGACAGGGTCCGGCCTCTCATGTACGCCAGCGGTGCTATCTCGATCAATTTGTCGTCAATCGCGCGCTGTATCCGGTCTGCCGGAAGCATGTCCTGGAGCGCGTCGTATAGAGGCCGGAGATAAGGGTCGACCTTCTCCCGGATATCTCCAGGAAGGAACCCGAGGGCCTCACCGGCCTCGACCGCCGGCCGGGTCAGGATGATCCGGCTGACCCGCTTTCGTACCAGAGCGTCCACCGCCATCGCAACGCCCAGATACGTCTTCCCCGTACCCGCCGGCCCGATGCCGACCGCGATGTCATGGTCCCGAATCGCCTTGAGATACGACCGCTGCCCAGCCGATCGCGGCCGGATTGTACGGCGCGCACCCGGGAGTGTAACCGCCAACTCTTCGTCGGCCGCTTCGGCTGCGTCCGTATCATCGGTCCCGCCGCCACTGCTGTCTGATTTCGCGTCGGCCAGGAAGCGCTCCACATCGGCCGGACCGAACGAGCGCTCGAGCCGGGCGAGCTTGATCATGCGCTGCGCCACCGGCTTGCATCGTCCGATGGCCTCGGCCTCGCCCGACAATATGAGGTGGTCCCGGCGCATGATGACGCGGCACTCACACAGTTTGGCAAGCGCCTTGAGATTGACGTCATTTACACCGGCCAACAGAAGCTCGTCAGCGCCTTCGCTGGGCAAGCTGTGCTGAACCGTCGTCGTTTCCTGCACCTTGTCGCTCATTCGGCTTGCCGAAGGCAAAGACCGAGTTCGGCCAGGTCCGCGTCGCCGACCGGCGACGGGGACCCCTCCATGAGCCCCCGGGCAGCCGACGTCTTGGGAAACGCGATTACCTCCCGAATCGAGTCGGCACCTACGAGAATGGTGACCAGGCGATCGACTCCGAGGCCGAATCCTCCGTGGGGCGGCACTCCGTGCTGAAAAGAGTCTAGAAGAAATCCAAATCGTTCCTCAATCTGCGCCTCAGACATTCCGAGAGTTCTGAAGATCGTCTTCTGAAGCTCAGCGTCGTGACACCGGATGCTCCCGCTCACCAACTCCACGCCGTTGACTACGAGGTCGTACGCGTGCGACAAGTTCTCGAATGGCTCCTCCGAGATTCGACTCGGAGTCGGGTCCAGCGGCATACAGAAGGGATTGTGGCTGTATGTGGGCAGACCCGTCTCGGGATCTAGTTCGAACAACGGAAACCGGGTAATCCAGGCGCACGCAAAGCCTTCAGCCACCGCGCCGAGTTGCCTGGCCGTGTGGCGTCGTAGGGCGCCCAGCGCCGGGCTCGTCTCGGAATCCGGACCCGCTACCAGGAATAGAAGATCTCCCTCCTCGACCCCGTGCTGCGCGTGCAGCTTTCGGGTCACAGCCTCATCGACAAACTTGGCCGGAGCCCCCGACCAGGCCTCTGCCGTCCGCTTCAGCCACATCGCACCCTTGGCCCCCGCGGACTGCGCCAGCTCGTTGGCTTCGTCCAGCTGGCGCCTCGACAGAACCGCTCCTCCGGGTACTCTCAAACCCCGAATGCGGTCGCCCGACTCGCTCGCCGAATCGAAAATTCTGAAACCGATTCCGGTCACGGACGCAGTCAAGTCCTGGATTCGCCACGGAATGCGCAGATCAGGCTTGTCCGACCCGTAGGACTCCATGGCGTCGGCATAGGTCAGGCGCTCGAAGGGCAGATCAAGATCGACTCGCAGAGTCTTCCGGAACACGTGATCCAGCATCTTCTCGCACACAGCGAAGACGTCCTCCTCCTCGACGAACGACATTTCGAGGTCGATCTGCGTGTGCTCCGGCTGCCGGTCCGAGCGCAGATCTTCGTCTCGCAGGCAGCGGGCCACCTGGTAGTACCGATCGAACCCCGCTGCCATGAGCAGCTGCTTGTAGATCTGCGGCGACTGAGGCAGAGCGTAGAACTCACCGGGGTGGACGCGGCTCGGCACTAGATAGTCGCGAGCTCCCTCCGGCGTGCGGCGGGTGAGAAACGGAGTCTCGACTTCCAAGAAGCCTTCCTCGTTCAGAGCCGCCCGTGCGGCGGAGACGGCGCGGTGCCGAATCTCGAAGTTGCGCAGCATGTCCGGCCGTCGAAGGTCCAGGACCCTATGGCGAAGCCGCAGCTCTTCGGCCGGTAGCGCTTCTTCGGGAGGCACGGCGACCAGGATCGGGAGTGGAGCGGCCCTGGATAGCAGCTCGAGAGACTCTACCTGAATCTCCACCTCGCCCGTGCACATGTCGGCGTTGACCATCTCCGGCGGACGAGCCCGCACGGTTCCGCTAGCGAGCACCACGTCCTCAGGTCCGAGTTGGGCAGCCAGGGCAAGGGACTCCGGGTTCGTCCAGTCGGGCCGGAACGAGAGCTGGACGAGCCCAGCCCTGTCTCTAAGATCGATGAAGAAGAGTCCGCCGAGGTCGCGTCTCCGGTGGACCCAACCTGCCACTCGAACGGTCTGGTCGGTCCAGGAAGCGTCGAGATCTCCGCATCGCAAGTCGCGCAGGGCAGTAGCCGATGCAGTTCCAGCACCGGGCGCGGTCGGAGAAACAGTTTCAGCCAAAGTGAGTTTGGTCCTCCTGGAACGCATTACCGGAGCGCATTATTGGGCGGCCCAAGATACCCCGGCCCTTGCGGGCCAGCAAGCAAGCCGGCAGCCTTCCAAGCTGTATTTTCAGGTATATTTTCGGTTCGAATCGGGGCATTCCGGGCCGCCCGTTCAAAGGGTCGTTATGACGCTACTACCTCTACTGGGTTTGTCTCCCACTGCCGCCGAGGAGTCGCTGTCGGACTTCCTTTCCGCCAGCGGCGAGAAGCCCTACCGGGCCCGGCAGGTCCTGGCTTGGCTGTACGAACACAGGGCGGGCTCGTTCTCAGACATGAGCTCGCTTCCGGGCCCGCTCAGAACCGCGCTCGCCGGTGAGTACTCGCTAACCCCACTGAACGAAGCTTTCTCATCCCGCTCCAGAGACGGGACGCTGAAGCATCTGTGGGCCCTGGAAGACGGAGAGCAGGTGGAGTCGGTCCTCATCCCCGTTGAAGGCCGGGTCACACTATGCATCTCGTCGCAGGTGGGATGCGCACTCGGCTGTCGCTTCTGCGCCACCGGCATGTTCGGCTTTCGGCGCCATCTCAGAGCGGACGAAATCGTGGCCCAGTTCCGTGAGGCGGACCGGGCGTCGCGGAAAGCGTTCGGGCGCCCGGTTTCGAATCTTGTCTATATGGGAATGGGCGAGCCTTTTGCGAACACGGAGGCGGTTCTCGCGTCACTATCCGTGATTCACGGCGGCTTCGGCCTCGGAGCCCGTCGAATCACGGTTTCTACCGTGGGTCTAATTCCCGGCATTCGGCAGCTCGCCGGCCGGCCGGAGCCGTTTCGGCTGGCGGTCTCTCTGCATGCGCCAAACCATGAACTGCGAAGTACCCTCGTCCCCGTCGAGCAGCGCTATCCGCTGCCGGATCTGTTCGAGGCGCTGCGAGACTACCAGCGGACCAAGAAGAGGCGCATCACATTCGAGTACACCCTCATTGATGGGGTCAATGACTCGGTGGATCTGGCGGAGCAGGTAGTGGACATTTCTAGGGGCCTGGAGGTGTTCGTGAACCTGATCCCGCTGAACCCGATTCCGGGAATCGACTGGCGTCCCAGTCCAAGGCGGCAGGTAGAGAAGTTCCGCGAGACTCTCGAGAAGCGGGGGCTTCCGGCCGCTGTAAGACAGCCACGGGGACGGGATATCGCCGCGGCCTGCGGCCAGCTTCGCCTGGAACGCGACGCTGCGGCTACGTCCCGGTAGCTCTGCAAGGCCGAGTACGGGTGAACGGCGCACAGCCGCGTCGCGCGCTCTATCGGATTCACTGACGACGAACTGGTCCGTGTCTACGGCGCGCTACGTGATATTGGGGAGGGCCAAGTATGAAGAAAATCATTAGTCTCAGAACTCTGCTCTACTGTCTCCCGATTGGCCTGTTGATCTTGTTGATCTTGTTGCAGGTGTTTCTTGGTTGGGACGATCCAATGACCGGGGCTGTTTACGTAGATCCGGATCAAGATGAGAAATACCTGGAATCGAAAACAAATCGGATGGATTGGGAGGAGGTCATGGCCTGGTCACTATCACAAAAAGTGGCTGGATTCAGAAATCACGATCGAATATACACCACTCGCACCGTTCAACGGGGAGAACATATTTTCCCCTTGAAAACTGGCGCCAGACAGTTGTCTGAAGCGCACTATCGAGTATGGAATTACACGCGCCATCCGGTTGTAGTGCCACTTTTTAGGCAATACGATATCGATGACTTCATCTTACATAACAACATAACGGGGTTGCTCGTCATCAAGTCCGGTGAGATCGTTTTGGAAACCTACGCCGCGGGCAACTCGCAACAATCTCGTTGGGGCTCTATGTCAGTGACCAAATCGATTATGTCCATGTTGGTGGGAGCCGCCATTGCTGACGGCTCCATCAAGAGCACTGGTGACAAAATTGCAGACTATCTGCCAGTACTTAAAAGGACAGCGTACGAACAGATAACCATCGAGAACCTCCTGCGGATGTCGTCGGGCGTGGAATGGAACCTCTACGATGAAGACCCTGACTGGAAGACTGCGAAAAGCATGGCTTTTGCTGAGCTGTTGGAGTTTATCGGAAGCAAGAACCGCATTTCTGATCCAGGAGAAACGTTCAATTACAACGATGCAGAAGTAAACCTGTTAGGAGCTGTCGTCGCGGCGGCCATTGGCGAAGATCTCGCGACCTATTTGGAAAAGAAAATTTGGCAGCCTTTTGGGATGGAGTCCGATGCCAACTGGATGTCGTACGCGGGCGGTCTCCAAACCGGTGCGTGTTGTATCAGCGCGACCTTGCGTGACTACGGTCGCCTGGGCCTGTATGCAATGAGGAATGGCCGACTGACGGATGGCACGAGTGCTCTACCGGAGAAATGGATGGAGCGTTCCATCACACCCTCAAAGAGTGTTGATAACTATGGATATCTCTGGTGGCTAAACGATGACGGTTCCTACGCAGCGATGGGAATATATGGACAGCTAATCCATGTAAATCCTGCAGATGAGCTCGTCATTGCAACTCACAGCGCGTGGAACAGTCCTATGGGTGACGGTTACTACGTCCACCAAACAGCATTTATCGCTGCAGTGACAGCTGCCCTAAAATGAACATCATTTTAGCGGCTGCCGCTGAAGGACCGCCAGTCCCGGCCAAGAATCACAGTAGCGTCCAGACGCAGATCTGGCCTCAGTTCTTCCACGACGGGGGGACCGCCCAATGAGTCGGCCACCTCCGCGGCGGCCCCGGCGACTCCGCCGCGATCGAATACCGTGGTCAGTTCGTAATCAAACCGTCTCGCATTGCCGTAGGTCTTAACGTCGAAGCCCATGTCACGCAGCCGGTCGGCCACTTGCTCGGCTGCGCCTTTGTCCCCTGCTCCGTTCAGCACTTCGACCCCGACTCGGTCATCCAGGGGGTCGCGGCCGGCAGTGGCCGGGCGTCCGGAAAACACACCCGGCGGCCGGCCCGCATCCAGCCGGGCATGACGCCACTCCAACCAGAATGAACCGGCGAGCACACCGACACCGACAAGCACTGCGACAACCAAAAGTGTATGGAGCCTGTTTTTCACTGCGCCGCCAATTGGTTCCAGTAGTGAATGGACTCGAGAAGGACCTCCTGCCCGTGAGCCAGAACACGAGCCACGCGGAGCTGGATGACCTCCGTGAGAACCGCGATCCGCTCTTCCGGGAGGCTTTCACACAGCGCCGCTCGCCTCTTCCTCTTGAAGGTGCGGCCGGGCTCAAGATAGTCAGCCAGGTACAGAAAGTCGGCCAAGCGGCCGAAGTCGGGGTGCCCGGTTGAGTGAAACGACATCGCCAGGAGGAATTCTTCGTCCTCAACGCCGTCTCGGCGGAGACGCTCGGCGCAGGCCGGACCGTGGAGCAGAGTCGCCGGCCAGCGTTCGGATACTAGTGGCTCCAGTTCTTCGAGGTCAGCGTCTTTGAGGGCATCGTGTAAGATACCGGCGGCCCTCCACCGGACGACCTCGTCCGGCCGCAGCCCGAGAGCCTTGGCCCAGTCTCCGGTTAGATCTGCCACTCGCTGCACGTGTTCGAGTCGTTTGGGAGTTAAGCGTTTCCACGTGGGAAGCTCCCCTTGCTCGCCGGCCTTCCGAATCAGCGGATGAAGCGTCACAGGTCCGCCGGACCCCCGAGCCGCGTGTTGTCGATCAGCCGGGTTGACCCCACTACCGCGGCCACTGCGCACACCGAGCGGGCACCCGCCACACCACCCTCTTCGAGACTGTCCGGATCGACAACCTCGACGTATTCGGGCTCAAGCTCCGCCGTTTCCAGCGCACGAGCCGCTGCCTGTCTGAGCCTTACAGCGTCAGTCTCCCCTTCGGCGAAGAGCGCGCGGGCCGCCCGAAGGCCGCCGGATAGCGACAGGGCCCGGACTCGGTCTTCTGGGCTCAGGTAGACGTTGCGCGAGCTGAGAGCCAGGCCGTCTTGTTCTCGCACGATGGGCGCCACGTCGAGAACGATCGGAATTGCCAGGTCCCGGCACATGGCGCGAATCAGAACCGATTGCTGAAAGTCCTTCCTCCCGAACACAGCGGCCGTTGGCTCGACAATGTGAAACAACTTCAGCACAACCGTCAGCACACCTCGAAAGTGGCCCGGCCGGTTGGCGCCGCACAGCGTATTCGCTAAGGGACCGGGATCCACCCAGACTCGCTGGGGCCCGGGATACATCTCATCCTCGTCCGGCGCGAAGACGTAGTTGGCTCCTCGGGCTCCCGCCAATTCAACATCACGTTCTAAATCGCGCGGATAGCGGGAGAAGTCTTCGTCAGGCCCGAACTGGGACGGATTCACGAAGATCGAGACGCAGACCCGATCAGCCAGCATGCGGGCCCGATCGATCAGGCTGAGATGTCCCTCGTGCAGAGATCCCATCGTCGGGACGAGGGCTATCGAGGAGCCACCGTTCCGAAGGCGCCGGGACAGCCCTCGCATCTCGCGGACGGAACGCAGAACCGGCAGGTCGCTGAACACTTCGCGATGCCGGCCCGCGCCGCCCTCAGTCGCCGTAGGACTCTTCTTCAGAGGGGTAGCCGCCGTCTTTCACGGCTTTGATGTAGGTGTCCACCGCCAACCCGACATCCTCCGCCAGGGAACCGAACCGACGGAGAAACTTCGGTGTGAATCCAGGATTGAGCCCGAGCATGTCGGGCAACACGAGAACCTGGCCGTCGCACGCACTCCCGGCTCCGATTCCGATGGTCGGAATGTCTACAGCCTGGGTAATTTCGCCGGCAAGCTCAGACGGGACGAGCTCGAGGACGAGGCTGAAACAGCCGGCTTCAGCCAGACCTGTCGCGGCCTTCCGGATAATATCGGCTTCCTCCGCGCCGCGGCCCTGGACCCGGTATCCGCCGAACCGATGGAGCGCCTGAGGAGTGAGCCCGAGATGGCCCATTACCGGTATGCCCGCGCTCACCAGAGCGCGCACGCGGCTCAGCGCACTGGCATCGCCGCCCTCCAACTTGACGGCCTCCGCACCGGTTTCCTTAAGAACACGGCCCGCATTCCGAAGCGCGTCTTCGTCGCTGATCTGGTAACTCAGGAACGGCAGGTCCACCACAAGAAGAGCCTCCGAAATAGCGCGCCGCACGGCTTTCGTATGGTGAATCATTTCGTCCAGCGTAACCGGCAGCGTCGAGTCGTATCCGAGGATGACCTGGCCCAGGGAGTCCCCCACGAGGACGACATCGACCGCCGTTTCGTCCAGCAGGCTGCCGAACAGGTGGTCATAGCAGGTCAACACCGCGATCTTTTCGCCGCGATCCTTCATGTCCCGTAGAGTTCGGGTCGTGACCCTGCGTGCCTTCGGGCTCTGGGCGCTGGACACTCTGGCTCCAGTTGAGGAAGTAGGCCGGCGGACGGAACGTCTATGAATACAATTTGGACTCTCGGCGCACCACCCACGAAAAGGCATCGATGACGATTCGGCACGACTCGGTACTCGTGCAGGCCCTGGCCCGTGAGATATCAGAGCGTTGGGGCGGATCCGCTGTAGTGGGAGTTCATTTGGCTCCCGAGCAGCGACGCGCCCAGCTCGTATTTGAAGACGGTTCCGCTCTGCTGGCCTGCCTGGAACCGGGCGCGGGCCACGTCCTCGCCCAGAAAGGGGTGGACCCGCCAGCGAAGGGGCGAATGACCTTCGCTAGGAAGGGACTGCGCATGGCGCTGGCCTTGGCCCCACCCGATGAGCGTGTCCTCTTGATCGAGTTGGCAAACGAGGTCGGGGACGTTCGGTCCACGCTTGTGTTGGAGCTGCTGCCGCGAAAGTGGAACGCCGCCTATGTGACAGCCGGCGAAGGATCGGTCCGCGCGGCGCTGCGCCAGCAGACCCGAGGTGACCGAACGCTGATCACCGGGAAGCCCTATTCGGCGCCCACGAGCGGGCGTTCCTGGGCTGAACATCTCCCGTCCTCTGCAGAATGGGCGGCCACAATCGCAGGATTGGAAGTCGAAAATCGGCGAGCGGCGATTCTGGCGAACGTCTCGTACACAAGCGGCTTGAACGTGGACTCCGTCCTGGGGGCCGCGATGGAGTGCACGCAGCCGCAGGACGAACTGCTCTTGGACGCGTACAATCGTTACGAAGCGCTCAGGACCTGGACGCCTGGCGCGGCCTGGCTCGTCTCGACTCCGGCCGGACCGCAGCCCTACATAAACAACCTCTCCGACTCCTCTGCCGAGAGTTTCGGCTCGTTGCTCGACGCGATGGGCGCCGCGGCAGCCGGAATCGGTGTTGCCGCCGGGGACCGGCCGGCCGCGGAGTGGCGCGCCCCCGCCGCGACGGGAGAAGCGGCGGACCTGGAGGCGGCGTTGCAGCGGAAACTGCGGCGACTGGACCGGCGGCTGGCTGCGATGCGGAGGCAGATGGACGCGGGCGGCGGTGATGAGCTGAGAGAGATCGGCCACCTGCTCCTGGCGAAGCAGCAGGAGATTGAACGCGGAGCGGCTGAGGCCAGGCTGGAGGATTTTGGTGGCGATGTGCGCACCATAGAACTGGATCCTGCCCTGAGCGTTACAGATAATGCCGCCAGTTACTACGAGTCGGCCCGCCGCCGCGATCGAGCCGTGAAGAGGCTTCCGGCCAAGATTCGAAGCGACGAGAAAACGGTGGACCGGCTGCGGAAAGCTCTTGACCTC
>JAZDDE010000316.1:0-30528 GCA_036679495.1 Gemmatimonadota bacterium
GCTCGAGGCGTGTGAGGATCTGGACATCGCGTTAGAAGTTGGCCCGCACACTAAGGGTGCCGATGAAGTCGGTTTCGAGCGCGGCTCCGTTCAAGTTCTGGACGAGGGGGATCTGGAGCGCCGCTTCCAGCACGAGACGCCGCCTCACGTACTGGACCCCGGGAGCCAGGTACCAGGTTGCGCCACCGGAGTCGGGGTCAGTGCTTGCGCCGAGTTCGCTACGGTCCTGCCACACGAGGTTGCTCTCGAGGACGCCGTAGACAAACGCGGGAACGCCGCTGCCGAGCTCGCGTGGCCGGAGCCTCTTCTGGTACGAAAAGTCGAAACGAGCTTCGTCCCCGAATTCGAAGTCGTTGGCCTCCGTGTTGACCTTGTAGGCGAGCGACGAGTCGATCTGCCAATCGAGAGTCTGCCGGGTGACGATGGCTCCGAGGTTGTAGTCCCAGGCCCCGGATCCCAGTTGCAAGGGTTGGGGGAGTCGCCCCAGAGCGTCACTGGCGTCGTCTTCTCCCGTCGGCACGTCGACGCCGAGAAACGTGGCGACTCGCAGGGTGTTCCCGGGTTCGTCGCGCTGGTAGCCGGTGTAGCGAGCCAGCAGGGTGATGTCCCCCAGACCCGAGACTCTCCGGGTGCGCCGGCCCAGGGGCGTGTTGACCTCCAGGTCTTTGTCGAACACGGGAGCGATTCCGAAGAGAGCGAGTGTCCGGGTCAGGCCCCAGACGCCCACCACCGGCGCAACCCGCACCGTCAAGTCGCGATCGAGCGGACTGGAGTCTTCGCCGAATTCAACCGCCTTCCATTGGATCCGAACGATCCCCTGGCCCTTGGTCACAGGGAGCGCGGTGTTGAAGGTGATCGATGCAGCGAAGACGGGCCGGGCGGAGGCCACGAGGACACCGAAGGACAGAATGCTTGCGACGACCCACCGCATCACCGGAGCTTTCCTGCAGTGCCCTTGGCCGACCCTTCGGGAGTCCTCGGTTCGCTGATCGAACATCACTCGACGGCTTCAATCCTCACAGCTTCGAGCCCGTCCAACTCTCCCGGATGAACACGCAACTCACCGCTCACTCGAACTCTCACTCCTGCTGAAGCGTATTGGGTGACTTTCTCCGCCATCTCCTCCGAGATGTCCACCAGAAGAAACTCCTGGTCGGTCCCGCTAACCTCGAGGAGAGGACGTTTCCTGTCCTCGGCGTTGATCGTTCCGACCGCGGCGACCTCGATCGTGCCGGGCGTGAACCCGGCCTCTCGAATGGCCTCTGGAATGCTCGCAACATCGATCGAGCCTTCGTCGGAGGCACTCATCGAAGCCGAACTCTCGGTCAGGCTGACCTCGATCGAGCCGACTCCTTCGACTCTCTTGAGTCGCTTCTCGATCCCAAAAGCGCAGAAGGGGCAGGCCATGCCCTCGACGATCACCGTCGCGCTCTCGACACGAGCATGGGCGGGAGCCGCCGTCGCCAGGGCCAGCAACACCAGGCAAGCCATCACGCTCTGGGAGATCGCCTGTCTCATTTCTCCGCCCTTTCCAGGCTCTCGCCCACATCGGCCCTCGAGCGCCCCTCGAGGGCCTCGAGAATCGGACAGTCGCCTGTAGGACTCTTGCTCTGACAGCAGGACGTCAGTTCCACCAAGACCGACTTGATTCGCTCGAGGTCGGCGAGCTTGTGCTCGATATCCGTGATTTTGGCCTCGGCCCGCCGCCTTACCGCAGAGGCGCCGTTGCGCCGGTCGACGCGAAGACTCAGCAATTCGTCAACCTCCCGCAGCGAGAATCCGAGATCCTTCGCTCGCCGGATGAATCGAACCCGCGTCACAGCCTCCTCCGGGTATTGCCGATATCCCGATTCGCGGCGTGGGGGCTCCTCGAGAAGACCCTTCCGCTCGTAGAACCGGATCGTCTCGACTCCGACTCCTGCTCGCTTGGCCACTCGGCCGATCGTCAGTCTATTCACGATGTGTTCCTCCTGACTGCTGGCAAGCATAAACCCCGTACCATGGTACGGAGTCAAGGGCTGTTCGGCCTGCTTCAGCCAACCCCCTTGGATGCCAAGCTTGTTTTCTAGAAGGCCGAGCTGGCCTATGCCGATAGTCATGGCTTGGCCGGGTGACTTTCGGCAGTAGCTCGCGCCCTGCTAGCTTCGTACACTGTCGGCTGCGTGGTTGGATGACAGGAGGTCGCGAATGCCGTCACTTTCCGAGGAAACTAGCTTCGAAGCACCAGGGACGTTGCGCAAGCCGGGCCCTGTAGGGAGGATAGTGCGCTTCCTGCTCGCGACCTGGCTGCTCTTGGTCTGCTGGACCTACTTGCGCTACCCGGAGGTCTTTATCCAGGAGGGCATCCCACCCTTGACTACGCTGCTTGGGATCCCGTTTGCCCTTTGGCTGATCCCACCGGTAGTCAATATCGGTTGGGGTACGAACTGGAGAGCCTGGCCGCGTTACGCCTCGGCGGGGGCCCTGGTCCTCTGGCTGCTCGGCAACGGATTTCTGGGCGGAAGTTGGTGGAGTCCGGGCCTGGGGCGGTTCGCCTGGCTGTTGTGTCTTTACACCTTCGGCCACCTAGGCCTGTCGTTCCTTCTGGCGTCTGCGATTGCGACTCCCGGCTGCGAGATGCGAGCGTTCCCGCACCTTTGGACATTGCTGAGCGGCCGAGCAACCAAGGAACACTTCTGCCCCGGGTTCTTGAATGGACTCGACGCCTGGGAGAGACAACACCAGGGGCAATCCACGTGAGGCTAAGCTTGGGGCTTCCAGGTGTCTGCGCAGTCGTGTTCACGCTGGCGGTGGCTCCCGCTGCCCCTGGACAACCTCGTGGGTTGGTATCAACTGCCCGATGGCCAGGAGGTCTTGCTCACTTGGGCCGCCGATGGCGACCTGCGGCTAGCGGCCCTCGGCGACCCTTTCTTCTCTCGACCCTTCAGGCCGAGCCCTGACGCCTCTTTCCTTTGGTTGACTGAGACTGATGAGGCGCGGACCGTCCACTTCCGGCTCGCAGCTGACGAAGCCATCGGGTTCGAGTGGTCTGACGCGGATGAAGGAGCAGTCCATGCTCTCCGACTCGCGAGCCAGCCCTACGGCCTTCGCGAACTCGAGTTCGAGAACCAGGGAGTCACGCTGTCTGGGACTCTACTGATACCGACCGGAGGACTCCCCGTGCCGGCTGCGGTGATGATTCACGGCTCAGGAGAAAGCGACCGCGACAATCTCTGGTATCTGGAGATCGCCGATCACTTGGCTCGTAACGGGATTGCGGTGCTGCTTCCCGACAAGAGAGGGTGCGGCAAATCAGGTGGCGAGTGGAGGACCGCTGGTATGGACGACTTTGCGGGCGACTCACAGGCCGCAGCCGTAGCGGTTGGCGGGCAGAGCGGGATCGATGGGGCCGGCGTTGGGTTCCTGGGCGTGAGCCAAGGCGGCTCGATCGCGCCGCTCGCCGCAACCATGACCGCAGGCACGGCCTTCGCGGTCAGCCTCGTCGCCGGGGTGACGACTTTCGACGAGATCGTGCCTCACGAGTCGCGCCAGACGTTGCGCCAGAACGGGCTACCGGGTCCTATCGCCGACGCTCTCGCGCCGATGGCGGCGGCGATCGCCAGGAGACGGCGGCCAGTTTGGTGGAAGAAGAACGGCAGCTTCGACCCCTTGCCCTACTGGCGCCAGCTCACGATCCCGAAGCTGTTCATTTATGGCGGTGAGGACGAACGAGACAACGTACCCGTCTCACAGAGCGTGGCCCGTCTCGAGGACGCGGGGCTTCCAGCACTGGAGATCGAGATCTACCCCGACAGCGGGCACGGGCTCTTCCTACCCGGCACCAAGACGATCCGTCCTGACTTCCTCGAACTCCTATCGACATGGATCCAGCAGAACTCCGGCTGAGAGGTCTAGGTAGTGAGTCCGAACTCGACCGCTTTGAGGACCGCGCGGGTCCGATCCCGAACTCCGAGTTTCGACAGGATGTTCGAGATGTGGTTCTTGACGGTCCCCTCGGCGAGATCGAACGCGCCTGCGATCTCGCGGTTGCTGTAGCCGCCCGCCATGAGTCTCAAGATCTCGGTTTCGCGATTGGTCAATGGATCGGGCGAGTCCAAGCTGTCGAAGTCGTGCCGCAGTGCTCCCAGGCCTTTGAGGATGCGATCGGTCACCGCCGGTTGAATCATCGTGCCCCCGGCCGCCAGCGTTCGAATGGCCTCGGTGAGTTGGTCAAGTGAGACGTCCTTGAGGAGGAATCCCTTAGCGCCTCCGCGGATCCCCGTGAGGAGACTCGCATCATCGTCAAAGGTCGTGAGAATCAGAGTGGGTGGAAGCTGCCCAGCCGTTCCCAGAGCGTCCAGGACGCCAAGGCCATCGAGCTTCGGCATCCTGAGATCGAGAAGCACGACGTCAGGCGCGGCTGTCGGAATCGCGGCCACCGCTGCTACACCGTCGGCTGCCTCACCGACGACTTCGATGTCGTCGACCAGGTCGAGCAGAGAGCAAAGCCCCTGACGGACGATCGCCTGGTCCTCGACCAGGAACACCCGAATCACGACGCCGTACCCTCGAGAGGGATCCAGGCCTCGACTCGAAAACCCTCGCCCGGCTCGCTCGCCACGCTCAGGCGCCCACCTAGCTCCTCGAGCCGTCGCCGCATGCCGGTGAGTCCCTGTCCTGGCGTGACCTGCTTCGCGCCGCGGCCGTCGTCTCGAGCGCTGACGAGTAGTCCGCTCTCCGACGGGCGAAAGGCTATCCAGAGGTTGTCGGCACCGCCATGCCGTGCGGCGTTCGTGACGATTTCCTGAACGCAGCGGACCAGGGCATGAGCGTGTTCCGGATCGGAGAGCTCGACCCCGTCGGCAAGTTCGAGATGCACCGTGGGCCGGGGAAGCTCCTCAACGATTGGGGCGAGTGCCTTTGCGAGATCAACTCGCGCTCTGCCGCGTACGCTGCTCACGGCCTCGCGCACATCGCTCAAGAGCAACTTCGCCAGCGACTGGGCTTTTGCGACTGACTCCCGCGCCTTGCCTTCGGTTTGGTGACTCGCCGCTTCGAGATTGAGGCTCAGGGCTGTCAGATGGTGTCCCAGGAGATCGTGAAGTTCGTCCGAGATTCTGGCCCGCTCAGCGATTCGACTGCTGTCGGCCAAGAGCGCCTGCGTCGCGCGAAGCTCGGCGTTGGTGCGCGCCAGCTTGTTCCGGGCTCGGGTCTGTCTGGCGGCGAAGTACGAGATGAGAAGGGCCAGAAATGAGTACGGCAGTGTGAAAGCGACGGTCAAGCCAACTGCCATGTCTGTGGGCCAGTGGAAGATCGCAATCGTCGACTGCAGGCATGTCTGCACCAAGACCCAGACAATGCCCGTCGGTAGCGGAAAGAACAGGCCGACCTGCGCCGCAACCAGGACTAATTGAGTGCTCTCCAGACCGGTACAGACGAGATTGAACATCGCCAGTGCAGCGATCGCCTGAAGGGCGACCAGCCAACGTGCGCGACCGACTAGGCGTTCGTTGCCGACCGCCCGAGCCGCCTCCCAGAAAGCGACGGCATAAACGAGCGCAGCGATGAACCAGAAGGCGAAGCGCCCGGGCGAGAGACGCATCGTGACGTCCATGAGCTCCAGGCCAACGAGGAGCATCAGGATCGCCGGGGTTCCGACCAGAACCAGGGTCACCACCCCGGCCGCCCGCAGAAGTCTGCGCCCGACGTTGGGTTCCTTGTTCATCCAGGGGCCATTATAGGGAGAGACCGTGTGGCCGCTCCGTGCCGAAAGTCATGCCTGGGCGAGATGACTTCCGGCACTAGCGACCGAGCAGCTAGGGACTTAGTTTGATGCTCAGCAAGAGAGGTTGCATGAGTCACACGATGAAAGCCATTCCAGTCGAGTCGAATCTCAGGATCGCCTCTGCACTGTTGGACCTTCTCGCGCTAGGGAGCGCGTTTTGGGCGGCATGGAGCCTCCAATTTCTCGGCGTTCCTCAGATCGGCACCGTTTCCATGGTCGCGACCTGCGTGGTCGGCGTGATTATCCTTCGTCGACGTAACGTCGACTGGGAGGAGGTCGGCCTCAAGCGCCCGGACAGACAGGACATTTCGTTGGCCTTCCAGGCGGCTGGTGTCATCGGCGCCACGTACCTCTTGACGCCGGTGCTGACCTGGCTCTTAGGGCCCTTGACGCCGTCGTCTGCGGTCGAGCAGCAGCCGCTGTCGTTGCTCGGTTTTGCCGTTGACATAGTTGTCTTCACCTGGGTCGGCGCGGCGCTGGCCGAAGAATTCGCCTTTCGCGGCGTGATTCTCCATCGCCTACGGGCACTGTTCGGGTCTGGGAGGGTCTCCGACGTCCTCGCGGCGGCGGCACAAGCAGTCTGGTTCGGCCTCGGTCACACGAGCCAAGGTTTCGCTGGCATGGCGCTCACGGGCTTGATTGGCTTTGGTCTGGCACTCTTCTTTCTGTGGCGTGCCGAGAGATCGCTCCGCTCGTCCTCGCCCACGCCGCCGTCAATACGATCGTCTTGACGATCAACTATCTCGCACAGGTCGGGTCCTAAGGGACCCTGGTTCGATCCTCGAAAGGAGTACGCAAATGAGCAGCCCAATGAAAGCCTTTCCCGTCGGCAGGATCCTCCGCTTCCTTCTCGGCGCCTGGCTCGTCACCGCCGTCTGGCATTTCTACCGTGAGGCGGAATCGAGCCGGATCCTCGGCGCAGTCCTCGTAGTCGTCGCTCTGACCGTCTTCTACGCTCTGGTCCACTGGCTGGTGTCGTCCTACCTGCCGACGTCCAACCGTTGGCTGGGCGCTTTTCTCGCGGTCCTTCCGGTCTTCCTCGTCTTCGTCTTCGGTGGTGTTCTGGGCCAGGTGGGGGCGGCGAGCTTCCTCGCGGCCTCACTGCTCCTGGCAGCGACCCGCTCCGACGCCGGCTGCGAGGTGATGTCGATCCCGTCTCTTGTGTTCGGCAAGCACACCCATCTGATGTGCCTCCTGTTCTCACCGCTCGACTGGGTCGAGGCGAAGATCGTCGTGGCGTTGCGGCCCTCGGCCGCGAGCTCCTGAAGCGAACCGCGAGTCGAGGGAATAGACCTGCTCAATCGTGTGTCCAAAGACCGAATCAGCCGATGAAAGGAGGTGATCAGATGAAGAGATACATGCTGCCACCTGTCGCACACTGCGACTGCGGTTGCCCTACGAGGTCCCAGGCACGACGGTAAACTGCCTGCTGAAGCAAGAGTAGAACGGCCGGCGTTTCAGCCGGCCGTTTGTTTAGACATAGGAGTCCACGACTCTATTCCGTGTATCCGTTCGCTTACCAAGACCATCCTCGGTCGCCGTCGATGAAAACTGTACACCCTGAAGTGGACTTCAAAGTCAAGCGGTCTGTCTTCCTTGCCGAGCGGGTCCGTCGCCGTGCCGAGATCGCGCTCGATCTCGCTGACCTTCAAGTACCCGCTGGCGGCTTGGTCACACTCAAGGTGAACCATGTTAAGGTTTCTGGATGCGCCGCCTAACCGCGACTCTTCAAGCAACCCTTGTCCTCGCCGGACTGCTCCTGCTGGCTATGCCAGCCGGGCTGGCCTGCTGTGCGGGCATCGTAGACGTGCACGGAGGGGACTGTTGTGAGTCGGCGATCGCAGACGCCATGGCACGCGAGTGCTGCGAGGGTGGAGAGACGGCGATAGGCGAACGGCCCGAGCACCGGGGTGCGCCGCCTGTACTGGCAATCTCTCCGCTGCCTGCGGCCCTTCGGTCGAGTGCGGGTCTTCGCGTGGCCGACGTGACAGCGAGTGCTCAGTTCCCGCCAGACGGCGGGCTCTTCAGGCTCCACTCCGCACTGCTGCTCTGATCCTCCCAGCGTGAGGTTCGTCTGGCCCCGGCGCGCGACGCGCCGCGGCCCCCACAACCTGATCTGAAGGAGCGAGCAATGCAGCGAGCATACTCTTGGCTCGCGCTCTTAGCCTCCGTCCTCGTGGCGGTGGCGGCGCGAGCCGAACACAACGACACTGAGACTCTCGGGATTGCCGACCCCTTGATGGAGCACGCGGTCCTGGAGCGGGCCGTGTTGATCGAGGCTGTCCTCGATCGCAACCCGTCTCTCGAAGCTGCCCGGCAGGCCTGGGCCGCCGCGCTCGCGGGAATCTCTCAGGCGTCGAGCCTGGAGGATCCGATGGCGACCTATTCGCTCGCACCTCTGTCGATCGCCTCCGACGCCCGCTTCGGACACGTCTTCCAGGTGGGCCAGAGATTCCCGTCCCCGGGCACGCTACACCTGCGCGGAGAGGCCGCAGAGTCGGTCGCGTCGGCTGCGCAGTATCGCATCGTGGAGCTTCGCCAGCGCCTCGCCACGGCGGCTTCGCTGCTCTTCGACGACTACTGGCTGGTCGCCCGAGCGCAGTCGATCACCGACGAGCACATCGATCTGCTGGAGTCGTTCCAGCGCATCGCCACCAGCCGCTACGCCACCGGTCTGGCACCCCAGCAGGCGCCAATCCAGGCCGAGGTCGAAGCGGCTCACCTCCTGCATCGCCGGGTCGTGCTCCGCACCGAGCACCGGAAGCTCGTCGCTCGGCTCAACGCGCTGCTGCACCGGCGTGCCGCCGCGCCTCTCCCCCCAGCTCCGACCCGCCTCGACATCGAGCCGCTCGAGGCCCGTGTGCTCGCGGTGGAACCGGCAGAGGTCGCCGAGGTCGCAGAGTCGTATCGACCCGAAGTTGCGGCACGGCAAGCAGAGGTCGAGGTTCTTCGAGCCCGAGTTGCTCTGGAGAATCTGCGGCTCAAGCCCGACTTCGAGGCCATGGCCTCCTACAACTCGATGTGGGGGACGACCGAGCATCAGTGGATGGTCGGGGTCGGCCTACGGTTGCCGGTCTGGCGCAAGCAACTGCGGGCCTCCGTGGCCGCGTCGGAGGCACGGCTCGCGGCGGGCGAGAGCGACCTGGTAGCCCTCTCGGATACGGTCGCGGCCGAGGTCGAGGTCGCCCTCGCCGCGGTCGAAGAAGCTGGGCACGTGGTGCGTCTCTACCGCAACCGCGTACTGCCGGCGGCGAGGGACCAGGTAGCGGCCGCCCGCGCCGGCTTCGAGACCGGCGAGGGCTCCATGCTCGGCCTGATTGATGCCGAGCGAAGCTTGCTGGCGGCCGAGCTGAGCCACGAAGAGGCCGTGGTCGGCGTGGCGAGTGCGCGGGCCGAGCTCGACCGCGCGCTGGGGCGGATGCCCTTCGGGCTCGCAACCAGTCCGCCTCGATCTGCCCCGACCGTGTCCTCAGAAGGAGATCTGCCATGAAGATTCCGTTCTTCTCGTTCCGCCATCTGGCACCCAGTGGTGTGGCGCTACTAGTAGTGACGCTCCTGTTGACGGCGGCCTGTGGAAGCGGTCGCCCACCGTCGGGTGACCCCACCGTCACCACCCGCGCAGGCGATATTTCCTTGAACCTCTGGCTGTCCCCAGACCCCCCAGGGCAGAGCGGGACCATCCTCTGGTTGGGGGTCGAGGGGTCTGGAGATGACCCGGTGGTCGACGCCGATGTCCGATCCAGCTACCTGATGCCGGCGATGGGGTCGATGGCCGAGATGCGAGGACAGGGTGTCGTCTCCAACGAAGGTGGCGGTCTGTACCGGGTGGAGTTCGACTTTCCCATGCCGGGCACCTGGACTCTGGACTTCGCGGTTGCGAGCGACATCGGTCGCGTCGAGGCCGAGTACTCACTCACGACGGGGGCGAAGGGACTGCGCGAGCTCGATGTCAGGGGATCCCGAGCGCTCTCCGGAGCTGCCGACACCGACCGTCACCAGGCCACCGTGGCGCTGAGGCTCGATCCGATCGAGCTCCCGGATACGGCCCTCGAGCCCCTGCGCACCTCGTTCGCTGCCTACGAAGATGCCAGAGTCCTACTGGCCGGCGACTCCCCCGAAGGTCTGGCCGAACGAGGAGAACGGTTGGCGCGCAGCCTGGACCTTGCCCGACAGGGGCTACCTGAGGGAGCGGGTTCCGACCTCGCGCGTTGTCTCGAGGAGGCAGCCAAGGCAGCGGAGTCGATGGGGAAGGCAGGCGACCTCGGGGTGGCCCGCCGGGCCTTCGGAGAGGTGAGCCGGTTTCTCATTCTGCTGGCGAGTGCCGATCCGCGCTTGGCGGAGGGTTTGAGCGTCTTCGAGTGTCCGATGACCGAGACCTTTCCCAAGTGGATGCAGAAGTCGGGCGAGACCGACAACCCGTTCATGGGAACGGCGATGCCGACGTGCGGTGCCGGGTCCGACTGGACGGTGCCGGCGCCGGCGAGCCTGGTCGAAGTCGAGGCACACGCCGACGCCGCGCACGCCGGTGACATCGCCCACTACACCTGCTCGATGCATCCATCGGTCGAGCAGGAGGGTCCCGGAACTTGCCCGATCTGCTCGATGAACTTGACGCCCGTGAGCCGAGAGGAGTTCGAGACCGGAGTCATTCGGATCGACGCCGCTCGCCGGCAGGAGATCGGCGTGAGAACAAAGGTTGTCGAGGCGCGGCCGGTGACGGTGACGATCCGAACCGTCGCCACCGTCACCTACGACGAGACCCGGCTGTACGAGGTGTCACTCAAGAACCGGGGTTGGATCGAACGGCTCTTCGTCGAAGAGACCGGTCAGCCCGTCCGGCGAGGGCAGACGCTGTTCAATCTCTACAGTCCGGAGCTGCTCTCGGCCCAGGAGGAGCTGCTGACCGCAGTCGCGAGCCAGGCTCGGGCCCGGCAGAGCGAGGCTCCCGACCGCGCCGACTATCTGGTCGATGCCGCTCGACGCCGCCTCTCTCTGTGGGATCTCTCGGATGCCCAGATCGAAGAGGTCATCCGCACTGGGAAGCCGGTTGAGAACCTGCCGATCCCCTCCCCGGCGTCTGGCTTCGTAGTGGAGAAGAACGTCGTCGAAGGTGCGGCAGTGGAACCGGGTCAAACCCTCTACCGAATTGCGGACCTCTCCACGCTCTGGCTTCAGGCTGAGGTCTACGAGTCGGAGCTGCCTCTGGTAGAAGTGGGCCAGGAAGCCGAGGTCACCTTCCCCTATCTGCCCGGCCGCAGGTTGCGCGCGCGAGTTGACTACATCTACCCGTACCTCGAGCGAGGAAGTAGAACGGGCACCGTCCGTTTCGAGCTTCCGAACCCGGGTCTCGAGCTCAAGCCCGATATGTACGCCGACGTCGTCCTGGAAGCGTCGAGGGGAGACCGGGTCGTCGTGCCCGAGGAGGCGGTGGTCTACGCCGGGCCTCGGAGGCTGGTGTTTCTCGATCTCGGGGAGGGCCGCCTGCAGCCCCGTACCGTGGAGCTCGGTGTCAAGTCCGGAGATAGCTACGAGGTCCTAGAAGGGTTGGCTGCGGGCGACATCGTCGTCACATCGGGCAACTTCCTCGTCGCGGCAGAGAGCCGCCTCAAGTCGGCGACGGAGAAATGGTAATGACCGCCCACGAGAGCAGAGTCGAACCGGTCGGCTTCATCGCCCGCCTGGTAGCCGGAAGCGCGCGGAACCCGCTGCTGACGATCCTCGTGGTCGGGGGGCTCGCGATATGGGGCGGCTACGCCATGACCCACGGTCCGCTCGACGCGATCCCGGATCTCTCCGACGTCCAAGTCATCATCTTCACCGAGTGGCCCGGACAGAGTCCCGACATCGTCGAGGACCAGATCACGTATCCCATCCAGGCATCGCTGTTGGCGGCGCCCAAGGTCAAGTTTGTCCGCGGCCAGTCCTTCTTCGGGCTCTCCTTCGTCTACGCGATCTTCGAGGACGGCACGGACATGTACTGGGCGCGGTCTCGGGTGCTCGAGTACCTCAATGAAGTCCAGGGGCAGCTGCCACGTGGCATCACACCGACCCTCGGGCCGGACGCCACCGGAGTGGGTTGGGTCTTCGAGTACGCCCTGGTCGATTACACGGGCGGGCTCGACCTCCAGGAGCTGCGGAGCTTGCAGGACTGGAACATTCGGTACGCGCTCGAGAGCGTCCCTGGAGTCGCTGAGGTCGCCTCGGTCGGAGGCTTCGTCAAGCAGTACCAGGTGATCCTCGATCCCAACAAGCTTGCGGCCTACGGGATCCCGGTGCGACGCGTGGTGCAGGCCGTGCGCGAGGCCAACCAGCAGGTCGGCGGCCGGGTCCTCGAGATCGCTGGCCACGAGCAGATGATCCGCGGCAAGGGATACGTCGACTCCCTCGAGGACCTCGAACTGGCAGCGTTGAGCGTCACCGAAGACGGCACACCGGTCTACGTCAAGGACGTGGCCGAAGTGAAGCTCGGGCCCGACATCCGGCGCGGCATCGCCGAGCTCGACGGCCGCGGCGAGGTGGTCGGCGGCATCGTCATCATGCGCTACGGCGAAAACGCCTTAGACGTGATCCGAGCGGTCAAGGAGCGGCTTCGTGAGGTGGAAAAGAGTCTGCCCGAAGGTGTCGAGATCGTCGTCACTTACGATCGCTCCGGTCTGATCGAGGCTTCGATCGACACTCTCAAGGAGACCCTCACAGAAGAGATGCTCGTCGTCTCCCTGATCATCTTCGCCTTCCTACTGCACGCGCGGAGCGCTCTGGTGCCGATCATCACTCTGCCACTGGGAGTGCTGCTGGCCTTCATCCCCATGTACTACCAGGGCCTCACCATCAACATCATGTCGCTGGGTGGGATTGCGGTCGCCATTGGCGCGATGGTCGATGCAGCGATCATCATCATCGAGAATATCCACAAGAAGCTCGAGGCATGGGACGAAAAGAGCGGGACCGCCAAACGGCTCGACGTCGTGATCGGGGCGATGCAGGAGGTGGCGCCGGCGATCTTCTTCTCCCTGCTCGTCATCACCGTCTCGTTCATGCCGGTCTTCACTCTCCAGGGAGTCGCGGGCCGGCTGTTCAAGCCGCTGGCCTTCACCAAGACCTACTCGATGGGGTTCGCGGCGATCCTCGCGGTGACACTCACGCCGGCGCTCGCGGCACTCCTCATTCGGGGGCGGATCCGCGGCGAGGAGAAGAACCCTCTTAACCGCTGGCTGATGGCAGCGTACGCCCCGGTCGTGCGGCTCGTTGTGCGCTTCCGCAAGAGCGCGATCGCCCTCGCCGTGGTGGCGATGGCAGCTACAGTGCCTGTCTACCTCGACTTGGGCAGCGAGTTCATGCCGCCGCTGAACGAGGGCGCCATCCTCTACATGCCAACGGCTCCGCCGGGGATGTCGATCACTGAAGCCTCTCAGATCCTACAGAGCATGGATCGGAAGCTGCGCCAGTTCCCTGAGGTGGTCAGCGTGTTCGGGAAGATGGGGCGGGCTCGTACCGCCACCGACCCGGCACCGATCGGCATGGTCGAAACGGTCATCGTCCTGAAACCCAAGGACGAGTGGCGCGAGGGGCTCACCTGGGACGGGCTGCTCGCTGAGATGGATGGCGAGCTGCGCTACCCCGGGATGCCCAACGTCTGGTGGATGCCGATCCAGACCCGCACCGAAATGCTCTCGACCGGGATTCGGAGCCAGCTCGGCATCAAGGTCTTCGGTGACAGCCTGGAGCAGATCGAGGCGACCGCCGTAGAGATTGAGAAGGCCGTCAGCGACGTACCTGGCACTCGCAGTGCATTTGCCGAGCGCTCGACCGGAGGGTTCTTCGCGGACTTCGAGGTCGATCGCCGCGAGGCGGCCCGCTACGGACTATCGGTCGCCGACATCAACGAAATCGTCATGACCGCGATCGGTGGCATGAATGTGTCCGAGACCGTCGAAGGACGAGAACGGTACCCGATCAACGTCCGCTATGCGCGCGAGTTTCGTGACAGTCCCGAATCGCTGCGCCGAGTTCTCGTGCCGACTCCGAGTGGCGCCCAGGTACCTCTCGGGCAACTTGCCAAGCTCGAGTTCGTCACCGGCGCGCCGATGATTCGCAGCGAGGACGGCAAGCTCGTCGGCTTCGTCTTCGTCGACCTCGCGGGACGTCCTATCGCTGACTACGTCGCCGAGGCCCAGCAGGCGGTCGCGGCCGAGGTCGAGCTGCCCGCGGGCACGCGCATCGAATGGGCGGGGCAGTTCAAGTACCTCGAGCAGGCTAGGGAGCGGCTAAAGCTAGTCGTGCCCGTGACGCTCCTTATCGTCCTCTTCCTCCTCTACTTCCACACGCGCTCGCTTACCGAAACCGCGATCGTTCTGCTCGCCGTGCCCTTCTCGCTGGTAGGCGCTATCTGGTTGTTGTGGCTGCTGGGCTACAACATGTCGATTGCTGTCTGGGTGGGCCTCATAGCCCTCGCGGGTCTCGACGCGGAGACCGGGTTGATCATGCTTCTGTACCTGAAGCTCTCTCACCGCGACTGGAGCGACAGCGGGCGTTTGCGGTCGTTCCACGACCTGCGCGAATCCATCGTGGAAGGCTCCGCGCAGCGAATTCGACCCAAGCTTATGGCGGTGGCCACGACGATGATCGGGCTCGTTCCGGTCATGTGGTCAGTGGGCACAGGTGCTGACGTCATGAAACGGATCGCTGCCCCCATGGTAGGAGGCCTCGTGAGCTCGTTCCTGTTGCAGTTGACCATCTATCCCGCGCTCTTCGCGCTGTGGAAAGGGCGCGACGTCAGGGTCGGCGCTGAGACTCTGGGAGACGAATCTTCTCCATGATCAGATGAACCGCGCCACGATCTCGGCGTCTCGCGGATCGCGTACTCGGAGGCCCAGGCACGAGGGCAAACTGGCTGATGAACCAAGACAAGAACGGCAAGGGCTTCCGACGGCCGTTTCGTTGACACCGCAGCCTCGAAAGCTGGTCAGTCGGCCTCCGCGACCGACACGCGGACGAGCGAGTTCTCCCACGCGATCGTTAGATCGGCGGAGCCATCAGGCTGGATGTGGTCGAACCCGATCGTGAAGTTCTCCAGGAACTCCCCGGTTTCCGCCGGAACAATAACTTCCAGGAAGTCTTGTTCGGGATCGTGTTCGTAGGCGCCCCATTGATTGTTGTCGCGATTCAGGATCACCGTCCACTCGGACTCTCCTGGGATCGTGAACAGACTGTAGGTCCCGGCCTCGACCTTCTGCCCGCCGAAGAGGATGTCGGCGTTGGCGGTGAGGGTTGTCGCTTCGTTGGCGCCTGTACGCCAGATCCGTCCGTGCGGCACGAGCCCTCCAAAGATCTGCCGGCCCTTCACTCCCGGGCTGCCGTAGGCCACCATGACTCGCGCTGAACCGATTTGCAGACCGACGAATGCGTTAGGACTTGGCCGGGGAGAATCCGGGTCGCGATTGTCCAGCCACTCGAACTCGGGGTCATCGTAGATCAGCGGGCTGACACGTTGGCCCACGACCGCCGAAGTCGTCAAGAAGAGGGCAGCAAGTACCACGAGAGCAGTCTTCGGATTCATCGTTCGCCTCATTCAGTAGGAGCCCGGCGCTCCAGTACTTCGCTGGGTACCCAGGCTCGGTAGTGGAAGGTGTTGGTCTCTGTATCGAGTCGCCCATCAATCAAGGCAACGACGCCATTGAGCCATTCGTAGGCTGGCTCTAGCTCGACCTCGAAACCGCCAGTGAGGGTAAGGAGGGTCTCGGCCGAGACTCGACTGGCGTCGTCGTGTCCGTAGCCCGTTGCACGAAAGAAGAGCTCGGCGCCGTCTTCGCTTTCCAGCCATCCGGTCAGATGCAGTCGGCCGAATGAGCTGCCTGGATAGCGACGGGCCAGCAGAGACCATCGAAAGTCTCCATGGAGCCACTTCCCTTTGGCGTGGCCTTCGCCCTGGGCGACTAGGTCCCGCGACATGCTGAAACTCCGATCGAGACGCTGATCGGCCTCGACGTAGGGCCGAATGGCGCCTTCTGTCGGGAGGCTCAACTCGAAGAGCAGCTCGAGAGACGGCATTGGGTCTCGCCCCTCGACCTCAGCAGCGAGAGCAGGCATCGGGGCCAGTGCCTCGACCGACAAGACAATCACCAGGACTGCCATTGAGGGCAACACGTGGAGTCGGTTCATCATCATGGCCTCTGCGTGGGCTAGTAGATGCCTAGGAGGACATCGAGGTTGGGGTGGACGTAGGTGAAGTAGAGAAGTGTCAGAAAGAGGCCAGTGGCAACCCAGAGCAGAAGACGCTGCAGCCTGCGGGCGCCCGGTTGCGCGCACACCTTGCCGTCCTCGCACGCGACCTCCTGCTTGCGATACGCGGCATGGAAGCCGAAGGCGAGAAAAAGCACGGTGGCCGAGAGAATCAGCGGTCGGAAGGGTCCGACGACGTTCTCCACCGCGAGCATCGTGCCGCTGGTGAGGCCAATGAACGAAAGCACCACGGCCAAGGGTCCGATACAGCAGGCTGAACTGACCAGCACCAAAGCAGAGGCGAGAATCGGCAAGCCGTTGGAAGCAGCTGGAGATCTCATGGGTGTGGTGTCCCGATAGTCAGATGCAAAGGCCTAGCGGCCTGACGCAGCGGCGTGGTTTGGTGCGGGCAGCTGGACGAGCCGTGCTTCGATCTCAGCCTTGAGATTGGCGTAGTCCAGCGCCGTCTCCATCGGACCCGCACCCTGATGCTGCCAATAGGTGGGCACTGTGGGACGGCTTGCCTCCCACGTCACGTCACCCTCGTAGACGAAGTAGACGTCCCAAGCCGGACTGTCGCCGGCTTGCCACCCCGTGTCTTCAGCTGACAGAAGCGCGGTGAAGGTGTTCCCGGTTGTTTGGTCGTTGTCCCACGCCTGATAGACCATCCGCGGGTCTCTCGCCTTCTTGGCCATCTTCAAGGACAGTTCCCGGGTATCGCCGGATAGCATTGGCTCCCAAACCACAAGCATCTTGAGTCGCGGGTCGGGGATCTCCTCGAGGAGCTTCCGCATGTAGCGGAATCCCTTGATGCAGTAGCCGCACGATGCGGACAGCAGGGCGACGAGACGTACGTCGCCTGCCTCCCCGTTGAAGGCGGCGCTCAGATCCTCGAAGCCTTCGAGATCGAAATCCTCCAAGTAAGCCGGTGGGGCGCCGGAGCCGTCGGCTGCAACGGCGGGAAGTCCGAACATGGCAGACATCAGGATCGCTGCCGAGACCAGTCTAGTGATTGCTTTCATGGCACTTTGTTCCTCCCGGTTCGTCGAGTCGGGGCCGTCGGCTCGTGTTATCACTGTTGGATACGAGCCGCTCTGCAAGGACGTTTTGTTCAATCTTGCTCTTTTGCGAGTTGCTTCAAAGCGTTGTCGTGCCGCACCGCAGCGCGGTCGAGAAGAGCCGTACTGACAGCGTGATCAGACGTCTCGGTCGCGGCAGCCGCCGTGGCAGCAGAGGCGACGGTTCTTCCGGATCAACTCCTCGTCGAGCTCGTGGGTCTCGCTGCCTGTGACGTCAAAGAGAGGACAGTTCTCGATGGCTGCGGCAATCTCTTCGGCCGAAGCTTCTGCCGGATCGAAGTCCACAGTCACGAAGTCAGCCTCATGGTCGGCGTGGACTTCCTGTACCCCATCGATATCGTCCAACAGGGAGTCGGCGATGTACTCCTCGCACCCTTCGGCCCACATGCTGTCCACGTTCAGGATGACAGTCTCCGAGCCCGCAGCTTGAGCTGGCCGGGTACCGGGCGCGAGTGTCATGAGGAGCGCGGCAAGGGCAAGGGCGAGGGCTATTCGGACGGGACTTGCTTTGCTGAGTTGCATACTCGTTCTCCTTTCGCCTGTTTCGACACCGCCGGCCGCGGAGCTATTCCGGATCGTCTCGCCCTTCGAGTCAATCGGCTGAAAGAGCGCGAACCAACGTCACCGGATCGAGCGTTCCGGCCCGGGTCACGATCGTCAGGTTCCGTCCGTCAGGCTCGATCTGCAGAAGCTCGACCTCTCGGTCTCGGCCCCGACGGCACAGCCTGCCAGCGATCGTGCAGCTCAGGAGCTTCCCGCTGTTCCAGGAAAGCGGAAGAGACGGCGGGTGCTGAATCAGGCTCACGAGCTCGTCGTCGCGACGATAGATCAGACAGCTCCCCACCGAGCGGCTGTCGCGGACGAGAAAGGTCCTCTCCAGCCGAAAGCCTCCGGGCAGTTCCTCGGGGATATCCGGCGTGAAGCTCAAGCTCTCGTGGAGCGCGGTTGAGTCGACCTCCAGCGCACCGTGTTCGGCGAGGAAGGTCTCCAGCCCCGGCAATCCTGCCAGCTTGAGTGGGGACGCCTCGATAGAGCCGCCTGTTCCGTCGCCGCCCCATGGCCGGTCACCGAGAGCCAGGACAACGAGCAGTCCCGCGAGAGCGATGAGCCCGATCGAAGCGGCAACTGCCCGATTGAGTCCGGCTCTGTCTCTCCACTTGTGCCTCTCCTGCAGCGGTTCGAGACGACGCTGCACCGACTCCCACGCCGGGGGCTGGGGCACGTTCCGGCCCTCTTTGCGCAGGAAGCTCGAGGCCTGGCACAGAAGGTCGAACTCACGCCGGCATCGACTGCAGTCGTGGAGGTGGCGCTCGATCCCCAGTCTCTCGAGCTCCGTCAGCTCGCCGTCGATAAATGCCGAGAGCTTCTTCTCGACTTCGGAGCAGAGCGTCTCGCGTGGTCGTTCCGAGCTCATCATTCTCGTCCTTCTCTTTGGACATCTTCACGGTGGTCGCTATTCCGCTCGGAATCTTGGATCCAACGGCGCTTGAGCTCCTGGCGCGCTCGATGGAGGCGCGACATCACTGTGCCCTTGGCGACACCGAGAATCTCTGCGATCTCGGCGTAACTCAGCTCCTCGATCTCTCGGAGGATCAGAATCGTGCGGTGATCCGGCTTGAGGCCGGCAAGCAGAGCCTGCACCTGGTCGCTTTCCTCTTTCCGCAGGAGGGCCCTGTCCGGCGACTCGCGTGGGGGAGCCGTGGCGGGCCGCGCGAACTCGACCAGCTTTGAGGACCGACGCTTGCGCTTCCGCAGACGATTGAGTGTGTGATTGACCGCCAATCGGTAGAGCCACGTAGAGAAGCGAGCGCGCCCGTCGAAGCGAGCGATCTGCTCGAAGACGCGCAAGAAGACCTCGTGTACCTGGTCCTCCGCAGCTCCTTGATCGCCCAAGATCCGAAAGCAGGTGCGGAAGACACGCTCTGCGTAGATTTCATACAACCCCTCGAGACCCCGGATCTCGCCGCTCTGGCAGCTCCTGAGAGCCGCCTGCTCCAAGGGGACGACGTTGCCGAGTGATGGGTCAGAGGGTGGGTTGGGATTCGTCATTGCTTGAAGGGCAGGCTTCTCGGCCCACCGTCAATCGGAGCCAAACCGGGCCGCTTGTTTAGACATACGAGTCCGCCACCCTATTCCGTCATCAATCGGGCGGATCTTCTCCCCCAGTCCTACATGATCGCGGCGATCGTGCTGTTGCTGGGCTTCGCCTTCCATCCGCCTCTCGCACACAGGCAGCCGAACTCACTCCCGGAGAGGCCTGTGCCGTGCCCGAGAATCATCGACGCGAGCGCCTGTTGCTGTCGATCGTGGCCGTCGTGGCCCTTGCTGCTCCTGACCTTCCCCTGTTGCATCGGCTGGATCTAGCAAACCGGACTTCGGAGGTGTGGGCCAGCGAACTGCGGGAGAGGTCACGAACCCGGCTGCGGGTTGAGCTCCCTCCATTCATCGACTTCCATCCCTGGTGGGCCATCCCCATGGGATGGATGGAGGCTCCCCTCGACCTCGATCAGAGAGCTGGCCAGAGGCCGGGACGCCTTCAGGTCCTCGAATCTCTCGCCTCCCGCCAGAATCAGCAGATGGGGTGTACCGGGAAGTCGCAGGCCAAGTAGACCTTGGTGATCAGTGAGCGATCCCTTGGCGTTGATCCGAATCTCGCGAGCGTCGAATCCGGCGTCACGAATCACCCTGGCGATCAGGGTGGGATCGAACCCAACACCTTCCTCGGCTTGTACCACCGCTTCGCCTTCTTCGAAATCGACTTCAGAGTGAACAACGCCATCCAGGCGTCGCAGGGCCCTTTCGGCCCCGTTCGCTCACAGCGGTCAGGTCATGCCATCAATGCGTAAGTGGGCCTGTTCGACCTGGGCGATAGCAGAACCAGCAGCTAGTCCCCACGCCAGACCCGCCATGGCGATGACGTACCGAAGTCTTCTCAGAGGCTTCATTCTTGCTCCTTTGGAGTCCGGTAGAGAGCGTGTGGACAGCCCGCCACGGTCAGTCTGTGCTTTAGAAGAGCCATCGCATTCCCAGGATGACACTCGCCTTCGGCTTGGGCTGCTGGCCTCTTAGCCGACTGTATACCGAGATTGGAATCGAAGCCTCCAGCACCAGTCGCCGACCGAGGATGTACTCGATGCCGGGAGAGAGGAAGAGCTGCTCGCCGCCGGTCTCGGCAATGGAGGACCCCAGTCTCCTGGCCTTGCCCACCGACTCTCCATTGAGTTCGACAACGGCCAGGGCCATGGGAATGCCCATCCCACGGCGCGGTAGAACTCGACGCAAGTGCGCGAGATCGACCCGGACTCGATCGCCGGCACGAACTCTCTCGTCTCCTGACCCGGGCAACGTCAGCTGCACGTCGGCGATCCACCAGTTCGGATCGCGCACACGGGAGAAGACAAGACCACCGATGCCATCGGTAGACCCGCTGCCGAAAGAGCCTCCGGTTGGGAGCTTGACGCCCAATTCGGGCGCCAGTCTTGTATACCCACCCGGCACGGTGCGTCGCAGGACATCGTAGCGCGCGAGCACTCGAGCATCACCGGTCCCTGATGTCGAAACGCCGCCCCGGTTCGTTTGCACCAACGGAGTCACCAAGCTGAGACTCAGGTGCGGTCGAACGCCCCACACGAGCGCGTAGATGTTCCTAAGCCTACGAAAGTCCTCTCCACTTCGCGACGTCTCGAATGTATTCAAGCGAAGCAGGGTACGGACAAGGACACCTTCGTTGAACATGGTGCGCCCTGCCGGCGCCACGACCTGCGCGTCTGTTGGCGAGCTCACAGAGATGACTATCAGGAGAAGTGCCAGCAGCAAGACTGGCGACCGCCAAGCGGGCTGGAGGTTCACCAGGAGCCCCTGATCCTTCGAGGTGGCCTGACCACATCCGGTGTCAAAACTCGCCGTCCATCTCCAGGGCTTCGAGGATCGGGCACTCCGAGATTGAGCCTTTCCCGCCGCAACACGAGCTCAGGCGAGCAAGAGCGAGTTTCATTCGCTTGAGATCGGTGATCCTGCTGTCGATCTCCAGAATCTTGGCCTCGGTCCTGCGGCGGACATCGCCAGCACTGGCTCCGGTGTCCGCCCGGAGATCCAAGAGCTCCCCAACCTCTTGCAGCGAGAACCCAAGATCACTGGCGCGGCGGATGAAGCGAATTCGGGAGACGGTGATCTCTGGGTATTGGCGATAGCCCGATTCCTTTCTCGGAGGATCCTCGATGAGTCCTCTCCGCTCATAGAAGCGAATCGTCTCGACACCGACTCCCGCCCGTTTCGCTACTTGACCGATCTTCAGCGCAGGCATGGTTCCACCTCTCATCCTGACTTAGAGCATAGACCCCGTACCATGGTGCAGAGTCAATACCATAAGTCAGAAGTAGGAGGTTCGTTGGCTCCGGCACATCGTCAGTGAACCTTCCTCCCAGTATTTTCGTATGTGCTAAAGTAACGCGGATTAGCCGCGCTGCCAGACCCAAGGGAAAGAAACCAGCATGTCGACCAAAACTGAATCAGGGTGGCTCGGAGTTGGAGCACTCTTGGCGGCAGTAGGCGCTTCTGTTTGCTGCGTCCTGCCGGTTGTCGTCGCGTTCGCGGGCGTCGGCTCGGCCGCCTTCGGCGCTATGTTCGAGCCGTATCGTCCCTACATGATCGCAGCGACGGCGCTGCTGCTGGGCTTCGCCTTCTATCGCGCCTACCGGCCGCAGGAGGTCGAGTGCGCCCCCGGCGAGACCTGCGCTGTGCCCGAGAATCGTCGTCGCCAGCGTCTGTTGCTGTGGATCGTGGCCGCCGTTGCCATGCTGCTCCTGACCTTTCCCTACTACATCGGCTGGATCCTGTAGGCCGAACTCTCGGAGGACTGAACCATGAAGAACCGAATCGGATGGGCCGCCACCCTGGTAGTCGCCATCGTTGCGCTCGTCGCTTGGACCGCCTTCGCCGCGGAGGACTCGAGCGACGCCGAAGCGGAAGGTATCCAAACCTCGACCTTCCACGTCACCGGCATGACCTGCGGTGGCTGCGAGGTCGGCGTCCGTCGAGTGGTCAACAAGCTCGAAGGTGTCGAAGAAGTCGAGGCTTCCCACGACGAGGGCACAGCCACCGTCACCTACCAGACCGACAAGGTGACACCCGCTGCCATCATCTCTGCGATCGCGGAACTCGGTTACACGGCCGAGCTCGAAGAGAGTGAGGAGGACGCATGACCGAGGCCTGTTGCTCCGTCACTCCCGCCGACCCCGGCGGTTCGTCGTGTCCCGCGAACGGATTCGAAGGAAAGCCGGTCGACTGGACGACGGTCGCGGCGCTAGCGAAGGGCCGCGTCCCGTCGAAGCAGGAGTTTCGGCTATGTCGTGACGCTGAGTGCGAAATCGTCTACTACGGCTCGGAGGGAACGCTGCTGTCAGCAAGCGAGCTCCACGTACAGCCAAGCTTCAAGAGCGGCAGCGGAGGGCTTGTCTGCTACTGCTTCCTCCACGCCGAGGCCGACATCGAGCGCCAGCTCGGCGAGACCGGCAGGACGGATGTCCTCGAGTCGATCACGAGCGAGGTCAAGGCCGGCAACTGCGCCTGCGAGGTGCGCAATCCCTCTGGCAAGTGCTGTCTCGGCGAGGTGCAAGCAGCCATCCGCAGACTTGAGAAACGAGTGGGGGTCACGGCATGAAATGTGTGGGTCCGACTCTGGCACAGGACGAGATCGCAGCTATTCGCAAGAACCTCGAGTTCGCTCCGGAACTCGAGGAGGCGGCCGAGCTCTTCAACCTGGCGAGCAATTCCACCCGCCTCAAGATCATCTTCCTACTCGATAGGCTGAAGGAACTCTGTGTCTGCGATCTGGCCGAGATGCTCGGTGTGTCGGTTTCGGCTGTGTCCCAGCACCTGGCCAAGCTCAGAGCCTATGGCTTGGCGACCACTCGTCGTGAAGCCCAGACGATCTACTACCGGCTCACGGAGCACGCGTTTCTCGAGAAGCTTCGGCTGCGCTTCTTTGAGGCGATCGACTGGGACCTCGTCGAAGCTCGGTAGGATCTGCGAGATGACTCGCGTATGGAAATCCCCAATTCTCTTAGGGCTCGCGCTCGCTTCGGTGATCGCGATCTTTGGCGCCACCTGGCTGCCTCGCCTTCTCACGTGGAAGGAACTAGATCGGACCTACGCCGAGGAGTTTTCGTCGCCGGCAACGCTAGCTCCGTCTCTCGTTGGAAAGCGCGTGCTCTTCCACATCAAGACAGGCCTCGCCCAAGACGACAGTCAAATCTGCGTGGGCTTTAACATCGTTCTGGCCGCGATCGAAGCCGGGGCCGACGTCACTGTGCTCTTCGACGCCGGAGCGCTTCTCGACATCGCCGGCGAGAGGTCGAAGTTAGCGGCTACTGGCGTGCCGGAACGGCTCCGCAAGGTGATCGCGGCTCAGATGAACCAACCTCTCGATGAGATGCCGAGCGACTACGGTGAGTACCTCGAGTATCTGAATCGTCGGGGCGCCGACATCCACGCTAATACGGCCATGCTCGTGGTCACCGGCGACAGTGCCAAGGTGCGAACCGAGCTTCCGAGCTTTCCGTTCGTCGAGCCAGCCCCCTACGCTCAAGTCGTTCGGCTCATAGCGGAAGCCGATCGCGTCATCGTCTACTAGGTAAGTGGAAGGAGGAGGATTCATGCCGTCCTACGACTACGATCTTCTCGTCATCGGCGCCGGCCAGGGTGGCCTGCCTGCGGCCCACATGGCGGCCAACCTCGGAGCCCGAGTCGCGCTGATTGAGAGCGCTGAAGTCGGAGGCACCTGAGTCAACGAAGGGTGTGTGCCCACCAAGGCCATGCTGCGCTCGGCCGAGGTCATGCACCTGGTTGCCCGGCGGGCAGCCGAATTCGGAGTGGAGATCGAGGGGAGCGTGCGCTTCCGAATGGAGACGGCGGTCGCTCGGAAGGACCTCATCGTTCGAGGCATCCACCAGTCGATCTACAGCGCGCTGGAGAAACGGTCGGATCGCATCGACTTCCTGCGCGGGGAGGCTCGCTTCCTCAACGATCATGAGATCGACACTGGGGATGGACGTTCGAGCTTCGCGAAGGCCATCGTGGCGACCGGGGCGCGTCGCTCAGAGCCTCCGATCCCAGGGCTCGAGGATGTCGACACTCTCCACAACCGGTCAGCGCTCCTCCTCGAAGAACTGCCCGAGAGCCTGATCGTCATCGGTGGCGGCTACGTGGGCATCGAGTTCGCCCAGATGTACTCCCGGTTCGGGAGCCAGGTGACTTTGCTTGGACGCAATCAACAGCTCGCGCCGCACGAAGATCCGGAGTTGGCCACGCTACTGGTCGATTACCTGCGGGACGAAGGCATTGACGTCCGAACGGAGGCGTCGGTAACCGCCCTTCGCGCGGAAGGCTCCACCAAGATCGTTTCAGCCAAGATTGGGGACGAAATCCTCGACTTTCGGGCCAAGGAGGTATTGCTCGCCGCGGGTCGAATCGGAAACACCGAGCGGCTTGACCTGACCTCCGCCGGGGTCGAGTCTGCCGAGAGGGGATTCATTGCCGTCGACGACCAACTGCGCACGAACCAACCCCACATCTGGGCTATTGGCGACGTCAAAGGCGGCTTGATGTTTACCCACGTGGCCACCTACGACGGACCGATCGCCGCTCTCAACGCGGTGAAGAACATCGGCCGAGCTGTCGACTACCGCGTCGTTCCGAGGGCAGTCTTCTGCGACCCCACCCTCGCCTCCGTGGGCCTGACTGAGAACGAAGCTCGAGAGCAAGGCATCGATGTTGCCGTAGGCATCGTTCCGGCGGATGGTGCGCGTGCCAAGGCCATAGGCGATCGCCGTGGGCGACTCAAGGCCGTAGTGGATGGTCCCAGCGGTGAAATTCTCGGCTTCCACATCCTCGCTCCGCACGCGGACGACCTGCTGCACGAGGCGGTAGCTGCGATGCACGATCGGGGGAAGGTCGAGCGCATCAGCAAGTCGATCCACGTTCACCCAACTCTCAGCGAGATGGTCAAGGCCGCAGCTCGCGCGGCGAAGTGAGACGAGAGGCAAGACTGCCAGCGCGTTCGCTCGGTGCTCGAGCGCCGCGGAGCCTGCCCGAAAGCCTCTTCCTCTGACCCAAGATAGATGATGATAAAATATGTCGGGACTAGGTACTTGATGAAACTAACGGGTGGCGTCGGCTACGTGTTTGCAGCCAATTGGCCCGTATTTCCATCAGCCTGTTTGCGATGGACGCCTCTACATCACTAAGTTACCGACGAAGTCGGACACTAACTATCACCCCCTTCCGGCTCTGTTCGAGCCTCTGTTCTAGTCTACGTCCTTAGGGTCTTGGTTCATTCCCTTAGCAGCGGCCCATCACGGCAGGTAAGGCGGGTTGTCAACGGAAGCGCGGTAGTCGAGCCGCCGCCCGTCCACCTTCTTGATTGCCTGCGAGACGCGCTCCTCGTCATCGACGTGGCGGAGGTTGTGGCGGAACTCGAACTCGTTCAAGTAGTTCGGCAGATGCTTTTTGCTGACGCTGTGAAACGTCCCCATGACGCCGCGCTTGAGGAGCGAGAACACGCCTTCAACGGTGTTCGAGTGAATGTCGGTGCCAGCCCGCACGTACTCCTTCTTGCCGTGCTTGACGACCTCATGCCCGCCCTCGAATGCCTTACCGACCCGCTTGTAGCTCGGGTACTCGTCAGTGATGAGGCGACATGAGAGTTCTGCGTTCTCTGCGATGACTTCGGACAAAGCGTCAGCGGTGATCCGCTGCATCATCCGAAAGCGCACTTCGCCGCCACGCTCGACCATAGCCAGAACGGGCGTCTTCTTGGTGCCGCGTCCAGCCTTGGACTGGCCCTTGTAGCGAGGCTTTCCACCGGCGTAGGTCTCGTCTACTTCGACCGTCCCGGTGAGCTTGGGCCGTGAGTTCTCATCGTACCCAAGACCGTGCCGGATGCGGCGCAGGACGAACAGGGCGCTCTTGTGCGTGATCTCCATCTCGCGGGAGAGTTGAAGGGCGCTGATGCCCTTCTTGGAGCTACATGCTTTCCAGAAAGCGTAGACCCAAACGCGGAGAGGAAGGCGGGACTCCTCGAAGATCGTGCCCGTGCGAACCGTGAACATCTTCTTGCAACCACGACAGCGCCAGCGGTAGTCCTTGTTGCGCGATCCGTCCTGTGAAGTCATCATGTAGACATTAGTGTCTCCACATCGCGGGCAAGCGGGGTCATTGTCCCAACGATGCGACTCCAGGAACTCGACGGCCCGAGGCTCATCGACAGTAGCCAAGCGGAGGGCTTCAAGGATCGGAGACTTCTCTTTCTTCCTGGCCATGAACTGAAGATAGCACATCCTAATACCTAATGCAAGAGAGGATCAAGGCATCGCTAACTTTCTGCCTACGAACTTGACATCTGCTTTAGTTAAAGCTTAAGATTCGGTACGAGATCATCGCGCAGGCAAAGTGGGTCGTCAAGGTGATCTATGGCGACGACGGGCTGTGCGAGATCTGGACGACACTCTCAGACCTCGAAAAAAATGACCCTGCACTCTTCTACGATGTGACCTCCTTCTTGTGGGATGAGCTGCCCGTTGAGGGGCCGCCGCCCGCGGCAACCGACGAAGATGACGAAGACGATGGTGTGAAGACGAAATGGCTAGACGGAGACATTTTGGAGTTCTGCTTGGATGTGCAAGCCGGGGTTGCCTATCGGCTGCTTTGGTTTCGCGGGGATTCTCCAAGAGAGATCGTATGTGCTACGTCTTTCACAAAGACCGGCGCTCACCCCGCGGGCATAGTTGAGCGCATCAAGAAGCTACGGAAGAAGTATCTGCGCGAAGAGCGACTTAACCGCCTAATGCAAATTGAGGGGAGACCAGATGAGCAATTTCACTGAAATGCGCGACCGCGCCAGAAGCTCTCCCAAGTACTGGGAAAGGCTGCTTGTAAGACGGTTCACCAACGAACTCCGGCGCGTGATGAAGTCTCAGTCAGTCAACCAGAAAGAGCTTGCCAGGCTTGCTAAGAAGACTCCAGCCAGAGTGAGTCAAGTGCTGAGCGGGCACGACAACCTGAGTATCGAGAAAATGGCTGAGTATGCCCATGCCCTAGGGGCTGCTGTTCATCTCCACATTGCCCCCCAAGGCAAGATCGTGCGGTGGAGAGAGGACAACTGGAGAAACAACCCAGTCACCACCAGCGGCATGCTGTGGAGGTCACCGCACACCCCAACGATCGTGACGGAAAGTCAGGGCACACCCCAATAATCGTGACGGAAACAGGAGACAGCCATGACTTCAAAGAAACAAGCCACAGAACAGACCAGGACAGTACGTACACCACCCGGTGGCACCCCAACCGTCTACTCGAACCAAGTCCAAGTAGTGATCAGCCCGTGGGACCTGCGCTTTATCTTCGCGGAGCTTGAAGAGGCAACTGCCGAGGAAATGGTCGTCACGGAGCGAGTGCGCATAGCAATGTCGCCCGCCCACGCGAGAGCGTTCCTAGAGTTGCTTAGCAGGCAGCTTGACAAATACGAAGGTGGATTTGGACCGATCCATGATCCGATCAAGTATGCAGAAGAACAAGCAGAGAAGGGGGCCATCTAGCCCCCGACAAATTAGTTGCCCCCGTGGAGAAATCGGTAAACGCAGCCGCTTTGCAAGTGGCCATCCGTACGGGATTTGTCGGTTCGACTCCGACCGGGGGCACGCCAATCATACCAGAAGGAGACACTTTGGCTAACGAAGACAAGGAGAAGCCCGGCCCCGAGCCGGAGGTGTTGAACATAGGAGAAGACCCGCAAACCGCACTTGGGAGGCTGCTAGGCATGAACGCGGAAGAGTTGACGCTGGAGAGGATCGCCGAACGCATTGCCGAAGAGGCTGACGTTCAAACCAGAGTGGTGTTCAACCGCGAGATCGTCGTCCAAGCCTCTGACGAACAGAGCCGAGTCGTTGGCAAGCTGAATCTAGCCCCGACGGAATTGGCCCTCATCAAGACCGAAGACGATCTGAACGGGTTGGTCGAACAAGTACAAGCTTGGAAGAGGGGGGTCTGACAGAGACTGCCCTGTTTTGCCCCTTGCATCAAGTACCTACTCCCGAAATATGTTATCTGGGAGTGACCTTCCTGCCGCTCCGTCCTGGGTGACCGGCTTCGGGAGAAGGGAGTGGGCCACCACTCCACAGCCCCAGACCCCGCAGCGCGGATCTAGAGCTGTCTCTAGTTCCTGGAAGCCGCCCCTATCGGACCCCTTAGCTTGGTCGTGACTCTCGTCTCGCCGACCTCGGAACGCACGCTGGCCGGAGTTCGAATCCCATGCGGGCTACCACCACCCATTTCCTTTTAAAGCAGTCACTTCCGGCCATTAGCGACCTTGCAAGATGCGGTCTAGCTGCGCACCGTGGTCTAGCTTTGGTCTAAGTTCCGCAACGCGACTCCAAGCCTTTCTCAGCTTTGAGTTCGCGGCGAAGCCTAGTAGACGGCTCCGGAAGTCGTCGCCAGACTCGACTAAACTGCGCCGCCAGCATCTACGTCAGCTGCGCCAATCCGCCGGCGTCGTTTCCGTCGGCCCGGAGGCAGTTGCTTCCCGCGCTCTTGGCTGCGTAGAGCGCCCGGTCTGCCCGGGAAAGCAACGCGGCCCAAGCCTCGACACTGTGGGGAAGCGCGACGAACTCGTCACCTCCGAAGCGCGCGACAATGTCGCCTGGGCGGTCCACGTTGCGATACAGGGTCGCGGAAACTGCCTTCAGACAAGCGTCACCCACAAGATGACCATGGGTGTCGTTGATACCCTTGAAGCTGTCCAAGTCGACCATTAACACGGACAGAGAGCTCTGCTGCCGGTGTGCCCGCCGCCACTCGCGCTCGTAGTGCAGGGTGAAGAAGCGCCGGTTCTTCGCCCCGGTGAGGTCGTCCGTGACACTCAGCCGCCTGAGTTGTTTCGCTTGTTGCTCCAACAGGATCGCGTTCTCGACAGCTTGCTGATAGGTACGGCCGGCCTTGGCACCCTCGTGCAGCATGAAGAGTCCGAAGAAGATGAAGACCAGAATGAACGGAAGCTCCCTCATACCCATGACGAAAATGACGGTGAGTAGCGATGGCAGCAGGATGCAGGCGAGAAAGAGCCGGTGCACGGCAGCGCGCGCGGCCAGGGAGCTCGTGCCGGAAACGCAGGCACCGATGGTGAAGATCAGGGTCAAGAACGACTCGCGGGCCACTCCGTAATGCCAGAGGATCGCCGCGGCAAGCAGACTGAAGGTCAAGGTCTGCAAGGCGATCAGGGCCGACAACTCCCAGACCGCCCGCTCGCCTAGCCGGTCATAGCGGTCTTCGAAGGAGCGGCCAAAACGCACTCGCAGCCCACCTTCCATGGCGAGCAGCACGATCGCGGACCAGCCAAGTGCGGTGAAGTCACTCTGGATACGGGTGCTCGAGAACACGACCAGCGCCACGACCGGGTAAAACCAGGCTGACTTTGCTGGGCTGGCGGCCAGGTCGAGTGCCGATGCACGAGCAAGCTGGCTGCGCTGGTCTTCGAGAGCGGCGCCCCTGGGTTGGAAACTACGAAGGATTCTGAGTCCTCGTCCCCTGACTTGGGTTCTTGGGTCATGTTCGCAGCCTTTCCGATGAATCAGGGGCGTGTCGAGCTTCCCCTTGCTCAGCTTCTCGACCATGCAAGGCCTCCCACAACCGCTGTCGGGTCAACTGAGCGAGCGAGTCGCGGCTGGGGGGCCGCTTGTCAGGCTTCCCCTTGCTCTGTGTCGGCCCAAGAGCTGACAGGGCGGCCCACTGAATCGTACCTCAATGCGTCCGAGTGCGTCCGGGCCTGCGTCAGGCGTCGCCGCCCACACAGGAAAAAGGGGACAGGCACACTTTGTCCAATAATTCGACGCCATCGCCTGCATAGCCTCTGCTGCTCATCGGAGAAACCCGCGAGAAGCGAACACGCTCGCGGCGATGAGACCTAAGATTGGGCGAAAGGGCCTCAGGCGGGCGCGCGCTTGCGTTCCACGGCCGTCGTCATCACCTCACGCAGCGTCTCGAGCGGCAGTTCGGCGTCGGGGCTGAAGCGCAGCACGCACTTGCTCTGCGGGATTCCCGCCAGCTCGGTGCTGTACTCGGCCAACAATCCCACGGTCAGAATGTAGAGACTGACGTGCTTCTTGTTGGCTGACAGCGCAAACAGACTGCCGTCGAGATCGTAGGCGATCGTCCCCCACTTGACGCTCACCTCCGCGTCCGGCACGAGTTCCTCGATCAGCGCCTGCAGGGCGGTGAAGGCGGCCCGGTGAGCCTCCGGGATCGTTTTCTGGAACTCCGCGGCAGTGGCGGAAGGGTCGGAATCACTCATCGCAGCGTCTCCTGCCTGGTGGCCTCGTGACTTCGACCAAGGCTATCAGCCGAGTATCGACCTTCGAGTGACCGGATGAGGGAGACCGGCCGAGGCGTCCGGCGGCGAGCTCGTGGCCTACTTCGACG
>JAZDDE010000317.1:0-9712 GCA_036679495.1 Gemmatimonadota bacterium
AGGACGCGAGCTCTCTTAGATGGAAGTCGGTGCCCACGTCCCCGTCACGCTGTTTCTCTTCGCGATGATCATGCTCGTCTTCGCCCCGCTCATGACCTGGGTGGAACGGAAGCAGAGCGCGCTCATGCAGGATCGTATAGGTGCGAACCGAGCCGACATCTTCGGAATTCGCGCGATAGGCCTGCTACATCCGTTCGCCGACGTGATCAAGATGATCACGAAGGAGGATACTTTCCCGACGGGTGGCAACCGCCTGCTGCACACGCTGGCGCCGATCCTCGCCACTGTGCCAGCCGTAATCAGCTTCGCGGTGATTCCGTATGGCGGGAGCTACGAAGCTTGGGGCGCTACATGGGACCTCGTGGTCGCGGACCTCGACTACGGCGTGCTCTACATATTCGCGGTGGCCTCCCTCGCCACCTACGGCACCGTGTTGGCGGGCTGGGCGAGCAACAACAACTGGGGGATGCTGGGCGCGGTTCGTGTGGCGGCCCAGATGATTTCGTATGAGGTCGCCATGGGCGTTTCTGTGGTCGGCGTCTTCATGATCTTCGGAACGCTGCGGCTCACGGATATGGGATTCGCACAGCAGGAGACCTTCCGGCTGCTGGGTTTCATCGAGTATCTGGGCTGGGCGGGTCCCGGCAGCTGGTGGGTCGACCTCATCAAGATCCCGATGTGGGGCATCATCCTGCAACCTCTCGCTTTCTTGATATTCCTGACGGCGCTCATGGCAGAGAACAAGCGCGCCCCCTTCGACGTCCCCGAGGGCGAGTCGGAGATTATCGCGGGCTACTTCATCGAGTACAGCGGGATGAAGTTCGGGCTCTTCTATATGGCGGAGTGGATCGAGGTCGTCGTAATTTCGGGGCTGATGACAGCCATGTTCCTCGGGGGCTGGTCGATTCCTTATCTGCCCGACCACGTGCTCGTCGATTTTTTCGCTTATGGCGTTGGCCCCAACATGGCGAACGTCCTTGCCATGGTGGTTCACGTAGCCGTGTTCTTCCTCAAGGTCATCTTCATGATCTTCTTCCAGCAGCTCGTTCGCTGGAGTGTGCCCCGCTTCCGTTATGACCAGGTCATGAACCTGGGTTGGAAGATCCTGCTTCCCCTATCCATCGCCAATATAGTGGTCACCGGATTCGTGATCCTGGTTGCCCAGGGAATTATGAGTTGACCGAACAGGTTCTTTTCTACGTCTTTTCTTTCGTTGCAGTGCTATCGGCGGGCGGGGTCGTTTTGAACGTGCGTAACACGGTATATGCGGCCCTGTGTCTGGTGGTTTCGATGCTTTCGATCGCCGTTCTCTTCATCATGCTCTCCGCCGAGTTCGTCGGAGTTATCCAAGTCTTGGTGTATGCCGGTGCGATCGTGGTCCTGTTCCTGTTCGTGATCATGTTGCTCAATCTCAAGAGCGAAGACATGGGAGCGGAAAGCCAACCTCTGTTGAAGCTCGTGGGTACGCTGCTCATCCTGGTCGTCAGTGTAAAGCTGGTTGCCCTGTTGAGTGGAACCCGGAAGAGCTGGCCAGAGGTGGGTTCAGAGTTCGGGACGGTCAGGGCGATCGGAGAGGTCCTCTACACGGACTATCTCCTCGCATTCGAAATCGCGGGAGTGCTGCTCCTGGCGGGACTCGTTGCGGCGGTCGTCATCGGCAAGCAGAGGATCGATTGATGATCGAGCCGTGGCACTACCAGGTGGTTTCGGCGCTTCTCTTCATGACGGGGGTGCTGGGTGTCCTCATTCGCAGAAACGTGATCGTCATGGCCATGTGCATCGAGCTGATGCTGAACGGCGCGAACCTGTCTTTGGTGGCGTTCAGCCGCATGTGGGGGAACCATGACGGACAGATCTTCGTATTCATGGTGATCGTCGTGGCGGCCGTGGAGGTGGCGGTAGGCCTGGCGATCATCATTCGTCTGATCGCGAACCGCGACAGCCTGAACATCGAAGATACGAACCTGCTCAAGTGGTAGGAGAAGCTCGTTGTTCGACCATGTAAACGAAAGCCTCCGCTGGATCCCGTTCCTGCCGCTGATCGGCGCGATGGTGAGCGGTATCTGGCTGATCTTCGCGCGCAACGAGCTTCCGCGGCCCCTCGTGATCGCACTGGGATGTTTGACGCCGATCCTCGCGTTTGCGCTCTCGATGTGGTGCGTGTTTCAGCTTGCAACCACGTTCCCGGCGGGCGAGCGTTTCTTCACCGATAACCTCTACACGTGGATCAGCGCCGGGGATTTCCACGCTGAGCTCTCCTTCCTGCTGGACCCGCTCTCCGCGGTGATGATCCTAGTGGTAACGGGTGTCGGATCGCTCATACACATTTACTCCATCGGCTACATGGACGAGGACCACCGCGACGACCGCGGCTTTCAGCGTTTCTTCTGCTACATGAACCTCTTCACTTTCTTGATGCTCATGCTCGTGCTGGGCGACAACCTCCTCGTGCTCTTCGTCGGCTGGGAGGGCGTAGGCCTCTGTTCGTATCTCCTGATTGGGTTCTGGTATCTGGACGATCACAACGCCATGTGTGGCCAGAAGGCTTTCGTCGTAAACCGCATCGGCGATTTCGGCTTCCTGCTGGGCATTTTCGTCCTGTTCTGGGCCTTCTTTCAGGCGGGGCACCCGACGATCGAGTTCCATGCCATGAGGGAATACGTGGGCGAGATTGCCCAGCGCGAGGTCGCCCTGCCCGCGTGGCTCGGTTTCCTTCCGGGCTTTCCCACCTGGTCGCTTCTGACCCTGGCTGGGTTGCTTTTCTTCCTGGGAGCGTGTGGAAAATCCGCACAGCTTCCGCTCTACGTCTGGCTGCCCGATGCCATGGCCGGTCCCACGCCGGTCTCGGCGCTGATCCATGCAGCCACCATGGTGACGGCGGGCGTCTACATGGTCTGCCGCCTCTCCTTCATCTACTCGCTGGCGCCCGGCGCCCTGGCAACGGTGGCGTGGGTCGGCGGCCTGACAGCGCTGTTCGCGGCGACCATCGCCCTGTGCCAGAAGGACATCAAGAAGATCCTGGCCTATTCGACGGTCAGTCAACTGGGATACATGTTTCTGGCGGCCGGCGTGGCCTCCTACAGCGCCGCCATCTTCCACCTGGTGACCCATGCCTTCTTCAAGGCCCTGCTCTTCCTCGGGGCGGGCTCCGTGATTCTGGGTGTCCATCACGAGCAGAACATTGATCTCATGGGAGGATTGCGACGCAGGATGCCCTGGACACATCTGACGTTCCTGGTCGGTGTGCTCACGATCGCAGGCTTGCCCCCGTTTGCGGCGTTCTTCTCCAAAGACGAGATCCTGCTCGGCGTGAACCTCGCGCATGACGTTCCGGGGCACATGGTCCTCTGGGGGATGGCTCTCGTGACGGCCGCCCTCACGGCCTGCTACATGCTGCGTCTCTACTTCCTGACCTTCACGGGAGAGTGCCGCGCCCCGATTCAGGTGCGAAGCCATATCCGTGAGCAGCCGACGGTGATCCTGGGCCCGCTCTTCGTGCTCGCGGGGCTGTCTGTGTTGGGCGGGTTAGCCGGGCTTCCGAATGCTTATGGGGAGACGTTCTTCGGCATTCCCCGTTCGAACAGTCTGTACTACTTCCTCGAAGAATCAGCAGCGTCGGCTCATCACGAAGTAACCCACGCGCGGGAGTTCCTGCTCGCAGGCGGCGCAGTGCTGATTGCGCTGGCGGGAGTCGCGACTGCCGCGCTGCTCTACTACTACCGGACCGATCTCGTTCCCAAGCTCACGGCTGTCGTGCGTCCCCTCTACCGGCTCGTTTGGAACAAGTACTACGTAGATGAGCTCTACCAGAAGACCATCGTTCGTCCATTGTTGCGGGTGTCGGATGCGTTCTTCTACCGCACGGTGGACGTGCGCATCATCGATCGCATCGGAGTAGACGGAACGGCCAAGGTCGTTCGGGACATCGCGGATCGAGGTCTCAAGCTCGCCCAGACGGGCCTCACTCAGTCATACGTATTCGTCATGTTGCTAGGTAGCGTGATCTTGATTGCATACTTCGTGAGGGGCCTCTAGATGCTCGATGGCATTGGCGGCTGGGTGGATCAGCATCTGCTCACGGCGTTGATCTTTTCCCCCATCGCGAGCCTGCTCGTGCCGATGATGCTCGAGGCCTTCGGGTGGCGACTTTCCGTCACGATGTGGAAGGGCTTCGCCCTGATCGTATCCCTGGTAGGTCTCGGACTCGGCATCGAGGTCTGGCGCCGCTTCGATGCGACTGTTGGCAGCATGCAGATGGTCGAGCACTCGACCTGGATTTCGGGCTACGGGATCAACTACTACGTGGGAATCGATGGGATCAGCCTTTTCCTCGTCGTACTCGCGGCATTCCTCCTGCCCATCATCCTCATCGCTTCGTGGGTGGAGATCGCTAAGCGCGTCAAGCAATACATCTTTTTCATGATGCTGCTCCAGACCGGCATGCTCGGCGCCTTCCTGTCGCTGAACCTGTTCCTCTTCTACGTATTCTGGGAGGTGATGCTGATCCCGATGTACTTCGTGATCGGCATTTGGGGTGGGCCCGGGAGGCTGTACGCAACGGTCAAGTTCTTTATCTACACCATGCTGGGCAGCCTACTCATGCTGGTGGGCATCCTCGTGCTCGTATTTCTCCATTACCAGCAGTTTCCGGGCGATCCTGTCACCTTCGATTACATCGGGTTCGCGGGGGCGCCAGGTATCATCGACACGCCGATCCCGACCGAAGGCCAACCCTGGTGGCAGAATCAAAGCTGCCTGTTCCTGCTCTTCGGGCTCTCCTTTGCCATCAAAGTACCTGTGTTTCCGTTTCATACATGGCTTCCGGATGCGCACGTGGAAGCACCTACGGCGGGATCCGTGGTGCTGGCGGGCGTCTTGCTGAAGCTCGGGACCTATGGGTTCCTGCGTTACTCGCTGCCGCTTTTTCCTGTGGCAACGATCGACCTCGCACCCTGGGTCCTGGGTCTGGCGGTCATCGGAATCATCTACGGAGCACTGGTTGCAATGGTCCAACAGGACATCAAGAGGCTCGTAGCCTATGCATCCGTGAGTCATCTGGGCTTCGTCATGCTGGGGCTTTTCGCACTCAACCTCCAGGGACTGGAGGGTGCTCTCCTGCAGATGGTGAATCACGGGCTCTCGACGGGAGCCCTCTTCTTGCTCGTCGGGATGCTCTACCAGCGTCGCCACGTCCGCGACATCGCGGAGTTCGGCGGCCTGGCGCGAGTGATGCCGACTTTTACGGCCTTCTTTGTCATCACGACCATGGCTTCCATCGGCCTGCCGCTCCTCAACGGATTTGTTGGAGAGTTCCTGATCCTGATCGGGATCTTTGCAGTGAGCCCGTTGGTCGCCGTGCTGGCCACCTCGGGCATCATTCTGAGCGCGGTCTACATGCTCTGGATGGTGCGACGGGTCTTCTTCGGCCCGCTCCTACACGATGTGAACCGGAAACTCGTTGACCTGGGTCTACGCGAGAAGCTGGTCGCGACCGCCATGGTCGTGCCGATGATCTGGATCGGTATCTATCCGTCCAGCTTCCTGCGACCCATGGATCGTTCGCTGAGCGCGTTGCTGCGGAAGATGGAGGCACGAGGCGCGGACATCGCGGCCTACCAGGGGCTCGGTGAGAGTTCGGGCCGCGCCTCCAAGGAATCTACAGACACCAGCGGTCCGGAGTCCGGAGAATGAGTATGTCTCTCGACATCGCCGCGCTGGGGCCGATGCTCGCCGTGGGCGTGGGTGCCATTCTCCTCCCGATCGCGGAAGTCCTCCTGGCGCGAAAGAGGACGTTCCTTTCGAGACCCCTCACGCGCGAGCGTCGCGGCACGTTCCTGGCCGTCGGAAGCCTGCTGTGTCTCGTGATCGCGCTCATCGTCTCCTTCAATGGTTTCGTCGGTCCGGTCCGTGTCTTCAACATGAGCAATCCGATGATCGTGATGGACCGGGTGTCTCATTTTCTGAACATCGTCGTTCTCTTAGGCGCGGCCATGACGGTGTTGGTCTCGGTGAAGTACCTGGCCGATATCCGCACGAACCATGGCGAGTACTACGCGCTGGTGATGTCCTCGGTCCTGGGAATGATGTTCCTCACCTCGGCGACCGACCTCATACTGCTTTTTCTGGCCTTGGAGCTGATGAGCATCCCACTCTACGTACTGTCGGGGTTCCAGCGTGAGTCGCTGCGGTCGAACGAGTCGGCGCTCAAGTACTTCCTAGTCGGGTCGTTTGCATCGGCGATCCTTCTCTATGGCATGGCGCTTCTTTACGGGGCGACCGGATCGGTATCGCTGGCCGAGATCGGAGCCCGCTTCGACCCGGAGAGTGCGATCGATATGCTCGGTGCGGCGCTTGTCCTCGTAGGTCTCGGATTCAAGATTTCATCGGTTCCCTTCCATCAGTGGGCTCCCGATGTTTACGAGGGAGCCCCGACCACCGTCACCGGCTTCATGGCTACGACGGTCAAAGTCGCTGCCTTCGGCGCGCTTCTACGGGTGTTGACCCTGGCGTTGGAGCCCGCCTCCGACGTCGTGTACGGGGCGCTCTGGGTCATCGCGGTTCTGACCATGACCGTCGGAAACCTGATGGCCATCATCCAGCAGAACATCAAACGCATGCTGGCCTACTCGAGCATCGCGCACGCAGGCTACGTGCTCGTGGGTCTGATCGTAGGAACGATAGAGGGCTACGCCGCGGTCCTCTTCTACCTGCTGGTCTATACGTTCATGACGCTGGGGGCGTTCACGGTGGTGGCGATCCTGGCCAAAGGCGGAGAGGATCGAGATCGCATCGACGACCTTGCCGGATTGGGGGCTACGCGACCCCTGATGGCGGCGGCCATGGCGATCTCCATGTTTGCGCTCGCCGGAATCCCGCCCACTGCGGGATTCATGGGGAAGTTCCAGCTCTTCCGGGCGGCAATCGAGCGGGGGACCGAGACTGGGGATACCAGTCTCTTCGTGCTCGCAATTCTGGGTGTGCTCAACAGCGCCGTCTCGCTCGCATACTATCTGCGCGTACCGCTCGTGATGTACTTTCGCGAGCCGGATGCGAAGCTCACTCCCGACCTGCCCGGCTTCTTCGAGAGGTTCGTACTGTTGACCTGTCTGGCTGCGATCGTGCTGCTCGGGGTCGTTCCTGGCGACGTGTTCGTGATCTTCGGGGACTTCGATATACTGAGCAAAACCACCGCTGCGGCTCAGCAGCTCCTTTCGCCTCCGTCCCCCTGAGTCGTCACTGACGCATAACCGCACGTCCGGCTCTTGCTGGCGCCAGCGTCGCCAGAGGCATGCGCGAGTGGGATACGCGCGCCGCACCTGAACTTGAAGTACAGAGCTGCCGATCTAGAGACGGTCGGGACTGCCGGCGTTTGGGGGTGAGCCATACCCGAGGCGACGAAAATCCTGCTGCCTACCTTCATCGCGCTTTGCCTGGGCGCGTTGGTGGGTCTCGAGCGGCAGGTCGCCCAGGAGGAGAGCGGCGGCCAGAAGGATCTGCCGGGCGTTCGCACCTTCGCGTTTCTGGCCCTGGTCGGAGCCCTGACGGTCATGGTCAGCGAGGCGCTCGGGCCATGGATCGGGGTCGGGCTCTTCCTTGCCACAGCTGCGTTTCTCGTATTGCGTTACAGCTATGATATGTCCCGGCGGGACGATCCTGGTTACACGACCGAGATCGCGAGTCTTTGCATCTTCGCAGTCGGAGTGCTGGCGCAGTCTGGACAGCTGCTGGTGGCGACGGTGATCACCATCGGAATGGTGGCGCTGCTCCGCTCCAAGCGAGCCCTGCACAAGGTGAGCGAGCTGCTCGAGCCGGCGGAGATGGAGATCCTGATCCGGTTCCTGGTGATCACCGGAATCGTTCTTCCCCTGCTGCCCAATGAGCCGATCGAGGGCTTCTTCGGTGTGCTGCGTCCTCGGGATGTCTGGCGCATGGTGGTGTTGATCTCGGGGGTGTCGTTCGTAGGCTACGTGTTGATGCGGCTCCGCGCCGGCCGCTCGGGGCACGCCATCATGGGCTTTCTCGGTGGGCTCGTTTCGAGTACGGCCACGGCGATCACCTACACGCGTGCGGCGCGGGAACTCGGCGAAGCGCGACACTTCGAGACACTGGTGCTGCTGGCCGCAGCGGCGGCCTTCTTTCGCGTCGGCATCATGCTCACGATCATCAACCCTAGCCTGCTCCCGCACGTCGTGTTGCCGCTCGGCGCCATGTTTGCAGTGGGCATGGTCTTCGGTTTCGTCTGGCGCCAGCCGGGCGATGCAGGAAACGGAGGCAGTGTCTACAAGAACCCCTTGAGGCTGAGGCTCGCGTTCACTTTTGCCGGCCTTTACGCGACGATCCTGGTGCTGGTCGCGGGTGCGCGCGATCTCGTGGGCGAGACCGCCGTCTACACTCTGAGTGCGATTGCGGCACTCGGTGGGGCCGATGCTCCGAGCCTCTCACTGGCCCGGCTTGCCTCCGATGGCCAGCTCGATCTGGAAACCGCAGCCGTCGGCGTCATCGTAGTCGCCATCTCCACGACCCTGGGCAAGGCCGTCATCGTTGCAGGGTTGGGTCGGGGAACCTTTGCGCGTCGCGTCGCGCCGGCCCTCCTGCTGATGGCGATCGTAGGGCTCGTGGTCTTACGATTGGTCTAGGAGCCTCTCAGAACGCGAACGTTTCCTCGGCGCACAGTGAGCTTCTCGGTGTCGAAGAACTCCATGAGCGGGATGGTGTGCTTGCGCGTCTGTCCGGTCAGCCTCTTGTAGCCAGCTGGATCGATCTCGGTGTGTCTGCGCAAGTGGCGCACGACGCGTTCCCGTAGATCGGCTACAGCGCCCTGTGCGAAGAAAAGGGCCGAGCTCACGCGTACAAGCCTCCCCTCGCGTACCAGATGCTCGGCGACGGGCCGAAGCTCGCGCACATCCACGCTGAGCTCATGCGCCAGTGCGTCCAAACTCGGCGGTGCAAGGCCTGCAAGACCGAGTCGCTCCAGCACCTGCTTGCCGAGCAGCGGATCCGCGACATGGGCCGCGTGCCCCGGCCTTCGGTAGCCGCTGCTGGCAGATTCCAGATCACCGCGCTCCGCGGCTTTATCGAGCGCGACTCGAATCGCGTCCTCAGGGGCGTAGGCAGGCAGGTGGCTCGCCACGGAGGCGAAGCCCACCCAAGGATCGATGGGCTTCTGGCGGTGGTGTCGCTCAACGGCACGCACGCAGCTTCGAACGAGTGACTCGAAAGCATCCGGGTCGAGCCAGCGATCCGTACCGACTCGCACCCCTTCGATCCCTTCGAGAGAGCGCACCTCGCGCAAGAGCTCTTCCTCTCGCAGTCCACGAAACCGGGCCTGCCTCAGACGCACGGCCAGTGCAGCGCTACGATCGTTGGAGGCCATCATGCGCAGGTCGGCCACACGCTTGCTGCGTACTCGCCGGGCGCGTGAGGGAGCAGCGTCGAGGATGCGGCCGCCCCCGATGGTCCAGCCCGCATCCGGGATCCGACTGAACCCGCGCACGATGAAGCGGTCGCCTTCCACGGCGACGACGGGCCTCGTGAACCTCAGTCCGGCGAAGGCGCGATGCCCGGCTTCGAGACGTTCATGCTCGAGCAGAACCAGGCGTGCGGTCCTCTCGCGGGTGCCGATGTGCACAGTTACCGTTGCCCCGTTGCGGAGGGAAGGAGCGGAGGGGAGCAAGTTCAGCTCCACATCCACGCGCGGCCGGTAGTCGAGGCG
>JAZDDE010000318.1:0-4369 GCA_036679495.1 Gemmatimonadota bacterium
AGGGGTTGACAGATGGGCCAAAAATTGATTGAGTGGACAATCAATAATGATGGCTAAACATACGAAGGAACGGATTCTAGAGGTAGCGGCTCAGCTCTTCGAGGAGCAGGGCTACCATGCGACTGGCGTGGCGACCATACTGCGCACCGCGGGCGTAAAGAGCGGCAGTCTGTATCACTTCTTCTCTAGCAAGGAAGTGCTTCTGGAAGCCGTCATGCAGCGACACCTGGATCTCCTGGGGCCCATGATCCTCGAACGTGCCGTGCTGGACAGCGTTACAGAGGATCCGCTCGAGCACGTGTTTTCGCTGCTTGGCGTCTATCGACGAGGGCTACTGATTTCAGGTTCTACTCGCGGGTGTCCGGTAGGAAACTTGGCTCTGGAGGTCGGGGGCGGACTACTGCGAGTACGGGAACTGATACAGGACTACTTCTCTGTTTGGGTTGGGCAGGTACAGGACTGGCTCGTCGCGGCTGGTGATAGGCTTCCTGCCAGCCTGGATCGGTCGGCGCTGGCCCGTCAGGTGCTGGCTGTGGCACAGGGTGGCCTCATGCAGGCGCGGATCTCCGGATCCATTGCACCGTTCGACGAGTGTGTGGCCCAGCTTCGATCCTCAGTCGAGCTTCTAGTGGCGCGCAGTCGTTTCGAGTCTGGTGAAGCCCGTGACGTATTCGTAGGCGAGCCCCTAATCGCTGAAGACGGACCCGAAGGCGAAGACCAGTTCGAATGGCGGGCCTGGTGATGGGCGAGCCTCGAGTGTTGGCGCCGGCGGAGGAAGTGAAGATCCGCGATATGGTGAGGCGGGTCGTACTCCGGACGGTGGGCGTCTCGGGATCTGGCGCACCGGCCGTGCGGAAGGCCCGCTATGCGCCAAGAAGGCCGTCGGGACGCCGGCTGGTGACCGAAACCCACGTAGCCGGCATTCCAGCGGGCGGAACCCTGGAGATCCCGCCCGGTGCGCTCGTCTCGCCTCTGGCTCGAGAAGCCGCTGCGGGTCGGGGGATTTCGGTGGTCGAACGGACTGCGGACCCCGCGCGGCCATCCGCTGTGCACCCTGCCAGCGCTTCGGGGCCGAATTCCGCGGCTCCGGAAACAAAGGCGGTCGCGCTGGGAGCCGACCATGGCGGGTACGAGCTAAAGGAAATGCTCAAGGCCCACGTCCGGGAGCTCGGCTATTCTGTGATCGATTGCGGCACGGACAGCTCCCCAGCTGGTGGCTCAAGGCCGCGCCTGGCGCGGCATTTTGGTGGACGGCGCCGGGATCGGCTCCTGCATGGCGGCCAATAAGGTCCCGGGAGTCCGCGCCGCCATGTGCTATGACGAGGCCACAGCCGTCAACAGCCGCGAACACAACGACGCCAACGTGCTTACGCTCGGCGCCGGGATGATCGGCCCACAGCTCGGACGGCGCATCGTCCAAACATGGCTTGAGACCCCCACCGGCGGCGACAGACACGAACGACGCGTGCGCAAGATCATGGATATCGAGCAGAGGTTTCTGAGACCATGAATCGCATCTACAACTACGTTTTCACCCGATGAATATGAGTTCCGGCCCGGAAACTAGCGGTGATCACCTGGATAACGCCGCGCTCGAGCGGATCATTGAGCAGATCACGCACGAGGTGCTGGTCCTGGTGCGAGGCGGAACCGTGCCGGGCCAGGGTCAACCCCAGCGAGCCCCTGCTCTCTCGGCCCAGAACTACGTGGACCGCGTTCAGCCGGTGGTTCGGGCGGGTGCGGACCGGATCGCCGCCACCTTGGGAGTCGCACCGACGGACGGAAGCCTGGCCCCGATGATCGACCATACTCTACTCAAGCCGGATGCGACCCAGGACCAGGTGGCCCAGCTGTGTTATGAGGCCAAGAAGTGCGAGTTCGCCTCGGTGTGTGTGAATCCATCGCATGTGAAGCTTTGTTCGGACCTCCTCAAAGACTCACCCGTTCGCGTCTGCACCGTGGTGGGCTTCCCGCTGGGCGCCACGTCCACGGAAACCAAGGTATTTGAGGCGCAGAAGGCGATCCGGGACGGCGCCACCGAGGTCGATATGGTCATCAACGTGGGCGCTCTCAAGTCTCGGGATTACGAGCTTGTCGAACGGGATATCGCCTCGGTCGCCCGCGCCTGCCATTCCGGGGGCTCGATCCTCAAGGTGATCCTCGAGGCCGCGCTGCTCACCGACGAGGAGAAAGTCGCCGCCTGCCAGCTCGTGAAGGTGGCGGGAGGTGACTTCGTAAAGACGTCCACCGGATTCGGACCGGGCGGAGCGACCGCGGAGGACGTGGCGCTGATGAGACGGGTTGTCGGGCCAGATCTCGGCGTAAAGGCGTCGGGAGGGATTCGCACTCTCGCTGATGCAGAGAAGATGATCGCCGCTGGAGCCAGCCGGATCGGCGCCAGCGCCAGCGTGAAGATCGTTCAGGGAGCCAAGACATGACGCAGAAGCAAGTTGACCTTCGCACATATGCCTTTCTCGACAGCCTGCAGCCGCAGCACGCGGCCTATCTCGGCACGGTCGCCCGCGGGTTTCTGCCCTTGCCCGGCGACACGTCTTTGTGGATCGAGATTTCCCCGGGCGTCGAGATCAACCGGGTCACGGACATCGCGCTCAAGTCCACACGGGTCCGTCCGGGAATGCAGGTCGTGGAGCGGCTGTTCGGCCTGCTCGAGGTGCACCACGAGATTCAGGCCGAAGTCCGGGCGGCCGGCGCGGCGATCCTGCAGGCGCTCGGCGTCGAGGAGAAGCAGCGGCTCAAACCGCGGGTCATCTCGAGCCAGATCATTCGCAACATCGACCCACATCAGGTGCAGCTGGTGAACCGGATGCGTTACGGCCACATGCTTTTGGCCGGACAGACTCTTTACGTGCTGGAGGTCGAACCGGCCGGCTACGCGGCTCTGGCCGCGAACGAGGCCGAAAAGGCGGCCAATTTGAATATCCTGGAGGTACGCGCGTTCGGGAGCTTCGGACGCGTCTACCTGGGCGGCGACGAGCAGGACATCATGGCGGGCTACGGCGCGGCCGTGGCAGCCATTGAGGGCATCGATGGTAGAGAAATCGAAGCCAGGAAGCGGTAACTGAAGCGAACTCGGCGCGGGAAATCCGCGCATTCCATGTGATCAGGAGGACACAATGGCTGAAGAGTACGGCGCGATTGAAGCACTGGGCATGATCGAGACCCGGAGCTACGCGGCGATGGTCGAGGCGGCCGATGCGATGGTCAAGGCTGCCAGAGTCGAGCTCGTTGCGTACGAGAAGACGGGAGGCGGATACGTCACGGCCGTCGTGCGAGGCGATGTGGCCGCCGTAAAGGCCGCGGTAGACGCAGGCGCTCGGGGAGCCGAGAAGATCGGTGAGCTCGTGGCGATCCACGTCATTCCGCGTCCGCATGCGAACGTCGAGAACGCGCTTCCGGTCAGCCGGTCGGCTGAAGGAGCCAAGGCCGTGGTAGGAAAGGTGGTCGGGACGGTCGTCGCGTCCCAGAAAGAGCCGTCCCTGGAGGGGCTGAAGTTTCTTCTTCTGAAGCAGCTCGACGCCAGGGGGAAGGAGACGGGTAGCAGTCTCGTCGCAGCCGACGCCGTGGGCGCTGGCCTGGGCGAGGTGGTGCTGTACGCCACCGGGAGTTCGGCGCGCCAGACCAAAGTGACCCAGAATCGGCCGTGCGATGGAGTGATCATGGCCATTGTGGACACCCTGGAGGTGGACGGCGAGGTGACGTACGACAAGTCCGGAGGGTTCGGATGATCACCGACACGCAGATTCAGGGCGTGATTGATCGGGTGATGTCCGAGCTTCATCACCCGGAGGCGGGCGCGCACGGCCCGCGGCCGGCACCCGTGATCGGCCCTTCCCCACCGCCTCCGTCGGCTTCTCCGAAGCACGGAGACAATCTGTTCCCCGACGTGGAAAGCGCCGTACGCGCAGGCCGCAAAGCGTTCGAGCAGCTTCAGGACCTTCCCCTTTCCGTGCGCGAGCACATGATCGCACACGTCCGGCGCGCGATGCGGGAGAACGCGCAGAATCTGGCCTACGAGGCCTGGCAAGAAACAGGAATGGGCCGCTTTGAGGACAAGATCGAGAAGGTCCTCCTCAACGCCGACAAGTCTCCGGGTCCCGAGTACCTCAACAGCACGGCGTGGACCGGAGATGGAGGCCTGACGGTCGTTGAGTACGCGCCGCATGGTCTTATCGGTTCGATCATCCCGAGCACCAATCCGATATCGACTGTGGTGTCGAACACGATCTGTATGGTCTCGGCCGGGAACGCGGTCGTGTTCAACGCGCACCCCGGAGCCAAGACATGCTCCAACAAGACGGTGCAGCTCATCAACGACGCGATCATCGAGGCCGGAGGCCCGGCCAATCTG
>JAZDDE010000319.1:0-8450 GCA_036679495.1 Gemmatimonadota bacterium
GCTGGGCGCTACATCGGTGGCTCTTCCTTCAGCCGGCAATGCTGCGGGCGCCGCGGCCTCGTATGCGGCCAAAGCCGGCTTGGAATGCTTTCTATTCATGCCCGAGGACACGCCGCCGGCGAACATCATCGAATCGGCGGCGGCCGGCGCACATACTTATCTCGTAAACGGACTGATCAGCGACTGCGGCAAGCTCGTCCGGGCCGGCTGTGAGCGATTCGGCTGGTTTGACCTCTCCACGCTAAAGGAACCCTTCCGCATTGAAGGCAAGAAAACGATGGGATACGAACTCGCCTTTGACATGGCCGCGGATTCGGGGGATGCAGACGCGGCTTTGTGCCTGCCGGATGTCATCCTCTATCCCACTGGCGGCGGGACGGGTCTGATCGGGATGTGGAAGGCGTTCAAAGAAATGGAACAGCTGGGCTGGATCGGTGCAGAGAGGCCTCGGATGGTCGTCGTGCAGGCCGAGGGGTGTTGCCCCATCGTGCGGGCCTTTGAGGCCGGCGCGGACCACGCGGAGTTCTTTCCTGATGCTGCGACGGTCGCCTCCGGGCTGCGGGTACCCGCAGCGATCGGCGACTTCCTCATGCTGCGTATTCTTCGTGAAAGCGGTGGAACCGCGGTTGCCGTGAGCGACGAAGAGCTCATGGCCGGTGTTGGCGAACTATCCGCAAAGCAGGGCGTGTACGCTTGTCCGGAGGGCGGCGCCGTCTGGAAAGCGGCCGAAAAACTGTTTCAAGACGGATGGTTAGGAGCGGACGAGCGGGTCGTTCTGTTCAATACCGGGAGCGGCCTCAAGTACAACCACCTGTTTCCCCCAGCCAACGTTCCGCGGATCGACCATACTGATCCGAACGCGCTCGACGCGGTGGCCGCGTCCGCGAGGTGAGTCCAGCCCGAGGACAGGTCCTAGAACCCGCGGCCCATTTCCTGCTTCTTGTACCCGGCCGGAGCCTCGAACTCCGCCTCGTCGATCGTGCGGCGCGAGGCCGATTTGAGTCTCGACTCGCCCGTCAGCGTTCCGCCGTCACCGAATTCCTTCGACTCGACCGGCAATCCGTTCATCTCCTTCATGTTGTCGAATTCGCTGCCCATTTGCGCCATGGGGCCGAACCCCTTGAATGATTCCATCATCTCGCCGATGAACGAGGCCATTCCCTCGAAGGCCGCGTACGCTTCATCGCCTCCATCGACGTTTTTCCAGTCGGTGACCCACATCTCCCGAATGACATGTCCGCCGCGCAGAACTTCATACTTGACGCACGGGTAGCCCTGCTTCGTGGCCTTCTCTCCCGTATTCCGGAGTTCTGTCGGCTCCGCCCCGCCCATTCCCTGCGCCTTCATCATGGCGTTACGCTGAGCCTCTGGCATCCGTTCCATCATCTCGGCGACTTGCGCGAACATCCCGGCCATCGCCGTGATCGTTTCCTGGTTCATGACGACGTAGGATCGCTCTTCGTGGATGACCATGAGCATTTCGCGCTGGACGCCCCGAAAGATCATCTCGAAGCGTCCGCCAGCGGGACCACCGGTCATGCTCATCTTATAGTTGACGCCCTCGGCCATGATCTCGGTGTCGTACACAACGGGCGGACTCTCATTGTGGTCCGTGATTTCCATCTCATAGACCACACCCGGGTTCGCCGAGGTGGCGGGCGGCTCCATGAAGTTGCCCGCTCCAGCCGGAGCGAAGAGGTAGAGACCTGCGGCCGAAGCCAGCACAAGGGAAATCCCCAACCGTGGCATGAATCACCTCTCTTGATGTCGCGCGTCGCCGGCGTCCGGCGCATTTTATTTTCCGGCAGTCAATCGAATCCGACTCTCCGATCATGCTACAGACGAGACTGACCGGCAAGCAGGTGCCGCAGGGCGGTCGCCCTGCTAGCCGATCACAGCTTAGATTACTCGTATCGTGACTAGACAACGCCTAATGCGTGAGTTCAAGACATGCTTCTTGAAGAACTGAACCGACTTCAACGCTCGGCCGCCGCCAGCGAGGACGAACTCGAGGCCCTGGCTGAAGGTCTTCACGTTCTCGGGCGCCGAAATCGGGGTACGGACAGCCTGCGTAAAGCATCGGGGAGGATGGTCTACACCGATGACATCGTCCTACCCGGCATGCTGCACGCGAAGATCCTCCGCAGTCCGCATCCCCACGCGCGCATTCTGTCTATCGATGCGGCAGCAGCCGAAACGCAGGTCGGTGTCCATGGTGTGGTCACCGGGGCCGACATGCCGATTCCGTACGGAATCATTCCATGGACGCGTGACGAGAACGCGCTGTGTACCGACAAAGTCAGATTCGTGGGCGATGCGGTGGCCTGCGTTGCGGCGGTGGATGAAGACACAGCCAACGCGGCGCTCGGCCTGATCGACGTCGAGTACGAGGAGTTGTCCTACATCCTCGATCCGCAGGAGGCTCTGGACAGCATGGATGTTCAGATCCACGCCTCCAAGAAAGAAGGCCGCAACGGGAACATCACGAAACACGTGAAGCTGGAGTTCGGCGAGGTAAGCGAGAATATGTCTGCTTCAGACGTCACCGTGGAGGGTGAGTATTACTTCCACGGCACGACGCATACTCCCATCGAACCGCACTGCGCCATTGGCCAGGTCGGACCGGACGGGATTCTGACCGTGTGGTCGTCCACGCAGGTGCCCCACTACCTCCAGCGCGAGCTTGCTCGGGTTCTGGAGCTGGACGTGGCCAAGGTGCGAGTTGTCCAGCCCGCGGTGGGCGGAGCTTTCGGAGGCAAGTCTGAGCCGTTCGACCTCGAGTTCTGTGTGGCACTCCTGGCTTTCCGCACGGGGAGGCCGGTTAAGTGCCTGTACACGCGCGAGGAGGTTTTCTATTCACACCGGGGCCGGCACCCAATGCGGATGTCTTACAAGATCGGCGCCTCCAAGGACGGCCGCATCAAAGCGGTCGACGCGCGTAGCCTTCTGGACGGTGGCGCCTATGCATCCTTCGGCCTGGTCACGGCCTACTACAGCGGGCAGCTACTGACCGCACCGTACACGATCGATTCCTATCGCTTCGAGTCGAACCGAGTGTACACAAATAAGCCTCCCTGCGGACCCAAGCGGGGACACGGCTCTGTGCAGCCGAGGTTCGCGTTCGAGATCTCGCTCGACAAGGTGGCGGAGAAGCTCAGTCTGGATCCCATCGAGCTGCGGCGCCGGAACTTCATGGGCACGGGCCGGACGATCAACGAATTCAAAGTCCAGTCCAACGGGTTTCTTGAATGCCTCGACGCCGTGGAGTCGGCCAGCGAGTGGAAGGGACGGTACGGTAAACTCGAGTACGGCCGGGGGCTGGGAGTGGCGGGTTCCTGCTACATTTCCGGAACCAACTACCCCATCTATCCGAACCTGATGCCTCAGGCGGCCGCGCAGGTGCAGATCGAGCGCTCGGGCCGCGTGACTGTCCTCCACGGAGCGTCGGAAATCGGTCAGGGGTCAGACTCCACCATGGCCTACATCGCCGCCGAGGAACTGGGCGTTCCGCTGGACTATGTACGGGTGTTCTCGGCCGATACGGACCTGACACCAGTCGACCTGGGCGCGTATTCGTCCCGCGAGACACTGATGGTTGGCAACGCTACACTGATGGCCTGCCGCGAACTGGCGACCAAGGTGCGCGGATCCGTGGCTCGAGACTGGGACATCGATCCTGACCGGGTTCGCCTGGCTGGCGGCTGGGCCTTCGATTCCGGCGCCGCGGACGATCCTGAGCACTGCATTCCGATCGCCGAGGCCTTCCAAATCGCCGAAACCGAGCACGGCACGCTGGGTTCCGTCGGCCACTACAACACACCGAAAGACGTGCATGGCGACTACCGGGGCGGAACGATTGGCGCCTCACCCGCCTACAGCTTCACAGCTCACGTAGCAGAAGTCGACGTCGATACGGACACGGGGTTTGTGGAAGTCACGAAAATCTGGGTAGCCCACGACTGCGGAAAGGCGCTCAATCCAATGCTGGTAGAGGGTCAGATGGAGGGATCTGCCTATATGGGCTTCGCCGAGGCCATCATGGAGCACCACATGGTGAAGAGGGGCGAGCACGAGGGTGGTCTGCACGATGCCCCCTCACTTCTTGACTACCGCATTCCCACTTCGCTCGACTGCCCCGACTTCGAGTCTCTTATAATCGAGTCCAACGATCCCGAAGGTCCGTACGGCGCCAAGGAGGCTGGCGAAGGTCCGCTGCACCCGTCTCTGCCGGCGATCGCCAATGCGATCTACGACGCGATAGGGGTGCGCATGGACGAACTGCCTTTTACGCCGCCGAGGGTTTGGGGTGCGATCCAAGAGCAACGGGCCGCCGAGTCCGAAGAGGCGGTTGCATAGCGTGGGCTCCGGTACTCCGGACTGGGTCAAGGCCAGAGAGCACGTAGTGTTCGAGCCGCTTGGCCCGGACGTACACATGCCATCTCGGGCCACATCTCAGTCGGCCGGATACGACATTCGCGCGCACCTCACGCGGGGCCGAGTGCGAGTGTGGGCCTCGACAGCATCCGAGCCCGGTGAGGTCGACCCCGTCGAACTCGGCGGATCTACGTTCGGGGAACTCGGGGTTGTGCTCCAGCCCGGTGACCGAGCCCTCATCCCGACCGGTTTTCGGGCTCGACTGCCCGACGGTCACGAGGGCCAGATTCGCATCCGGTCTTCGATGGCTTGGAAACGCGGCCTCACCGTCCCGAACGCTCCCGGCACCGTGGATGCCGACTACCCTGATGAGTGGTTCGTGCTGATTCTCAACTCATCGCAGCGGCCACAGCCCATCGTACACGGACAGCGTATTGCCCAGGTCGTCCTGAACCGCTTTGAGACGGCCGACTGGACCGATGGCTCGGTTACGGCCAGCACTGAGCGGAATGGCGGCCTCGGGAGCACGGGCCGATGATAACGGGGCACCCCGGTTGTTCATAAGGCCACGCTGAGCGCTCGGTGTTGGACACTGATGCGGAAGTCTCGGCTGGGTGCAGCCTGGTGCGCCGCAGTTCTCTTTATTCTGTCTGCCGGATGCGCGTCTGCTCCCACTGAAGCCGGCCCTGGGCCTCAGGCTTCCCCTCCGGTCGTCACACTAGTCGGCGGGTGCGGTCCGGCCGTGGGTCTTGAGCCTCTCTACGTCCTTCCGTTCGGAATCGGGCAAGCCTACGATCTCACGCAAGGAAATTGCGCCAGCACCTCTCACCAAGGCCGGTTTCGTTACTCATTCGACTTTCGTATGCCCATGGGCACACCTGTGCTCGCAGCGCGTGCTGGAGTGGTTCTCAGGGTCCGGTCGAATCAACCGGACGGCACAAACCGGACTGGCGACGAGAACTTCGTCATCGTTTACCATGAAGATGGGCAGTTCTCACGCTATATCCATCTGCAGCAGGGCAGCAGCCGGATAGCGGTGGGCGACCGTGTCGAGGTCCGTGACACGATCGCACTGTCAGGCAATTCGGGGCAGAGCCGATTTCCGCATCTGCATTTCGATGTTGCGGAAGGATGCGGGGCAGGCCGCTGTGTCACTGTCCCAAGCGCGTTTAGCAATGCCCGCCCTCCGATTCCGCAGCACCGTCTGCCTATAGTCGCGCTGGAACAGCCCGTTCATTTCGACCCAACGCGCAAATGAGTAGTTTTCGCTATGCTCTCACTTCATTGGCAACTGGAAGCCATCCGCGGCGAAATTCGGGATAATCAGCAGCGCGCGCACGACCTAGCGGCGGCCGTAACGGACGAGCAATGGGTGGCCCGGCCGGAGCCAACCCGATGGTCTATTTCCGAGTGTCTAGCCCATCTGAATCTGACTTCGGTCGCAATGCTGGCGAGCATGAATAAAGCGATAGCAGGCGCGCCAAGCGGGAAGCAGCCCCGTCGGTACCGGCGCGACCCCATCGGCTGGATGCTGTGCTGGACGATGGAGCCACCAGTGCGAAAGCAGTTTACTACCACCGCTCCGTTCGTTCCGGAGAGTGCGGACTCCAAGGATGCGACACTGGCGGAACTTGATGCGCAGCACGCCGCACAAGCCACCGCCCTGGAGCTCGCGGCTGGCCGCGAGCTGGGACGCGCGAAGATGGAGTCTCCCTTCAATTCGAAGATTCGCTACAACGTCTATTCGGCCTTCAGGTTACTTACGGCTCACGAGCGGCGGCACCTGTGGCAGGCCGAGCAGGCGCTGACAGTGCCCGCGGCGAAAGCATGATGACGAAGAAAGAGGAACAATGACGTCTCGTACCATTCTGGGCCTGTCCGTTTCCTTGCTGGCCTCGGCTTCCTGCGCCTACGCTCAGGACACGGAAGTGCCGGCCCACGGCGAGTTGACTGAGGTGCAGGGAGTCATCGACTCGATGAATGCCCTGTACATTCAGGCGTACGCCGATGCCAACGGCCTGGCACTGGCCGCCGTGTATGATGCCAACGGCGCCCGGCTCGGCTCCAACGGTCAGTATTCGCGCGGCACCGAGGCGATCGCTGCGGCCGTTGGAGAATTCGTGGGCCGGGTCGGTCCGGTTGCCGTGACCCTCGAGACCGCCGACCTCTGGCTTCTCGATGACCGAGCCTACGAGACCGGGGAATGGTCGTACACGTTTACGCCCGAGAGTGAGGCCGAACGCACAATCGGCGGCCGCTACGTTACGATCTGGCAGCGGCAAGCGGCAGGCGGCTGGAAGATCTGGGCGGATATGGGAGTTCCCGGAACTTCCCTGAGCAACTAGGGCAACGCCGATCCAGCCCGGATGAACCGGCCCGCTCCTCAAACCTTCGGCCCTTCGCGGCCTGGACAGCCTACGCTCGTAGTTGGCGCGGGTCCTGTTGGCCTGACCACGGCAGTTGAATTGGCTCGCCGAGGCCGCGCCGTACGCATCATCGAAGCGAAACCGGAGAGATCCCAGCTCTCGAAGGCGATCGGCGTCAACCCAAGAACTCTCGAGTTGTTAGAACCTTCCGGAGTGACCGAACGCTTGCTTGACCGCGGCCGACGAATTCCTGGAGTTCAAGTTCGATCGGACGATGGGGATCTGTTCTCGATCGACTTCGGCGAAATCGACCATCGGCACAACTTCATGCTCGGCCTGCCGCAGTGGGAGACAGAAAGGATCCTCGAAGAGCGCCTTGAGGAGCTTGGGGTGCAGGTTAATCGCGGCCTCGTGCTTCAGCGCATCGATCTCCTTCCCGAAGGGGTTCGGGTCCTACTGGCAGGCGACACCGCGACCGAGAGTCTGGTTGTTCCCCAGGTCATAGGCGCGGATGGTGCTCACAGTACGGCCAGGCGTGAGTTGCACGTCGGATTTTCCGGGGATCGCATGCGCGAGGATTGGAGCCTGGCGGACGTGCGCCTGGACATGGCTCCCGTCGACTCCGTTGTGGTGCATCTAGGTCAGCACGCTCTGCTCTTCATGCTACGAATTCAGGACGACGTATACCGAGTTGCCAGCAACAAGCCCGGTGTTCTCGATCGTCTCCCTCCAGGTGCTAGAGTAACCGACGTCCTCTGGACAACGGATTTTACCGTGAGTCACAGACTGGCCGAGACATTCCAGGTGGGGCGAGTCTTCCTGGCAGGAGATGCGGCCCATCTTCACTCACCTCTGGGTGCACGCGGCATGAACTTGGGCATCGAAGACGCGGTCGAACTGGTACGGCTCATGGACAGCGGTCAGACGTACCTCTATTCGCCGGGGCGGCACTCCACCGCTCGCGAGACCATCCGGGGAATCAGGCGCCGTACAAACGCAGCCACTTCTACCGGGTGGGTCGCCCGCCAGACCCGGGAGCGCATTGTGCCCGCGCTTATGCGGTCTCCACGGCTCCGGAAGCGGGTGATCCACGACATACTGGGCCTCGCATAGACCGTCCTCGCTTCCCGCAGGCCCGCAGTGACCTCCGCAGCGTGACAATCGTCTTAGGCCTGCAAGTTGCAGAGCTTTTCTTCTGAACCGCTGACTGGGAGGTCAACGTGAATAGAGTAGCACTTCGAACGGTGCCGCTGGCAGCGGTCGCCCTGTTCGTCTTGAGCCTTACGACGACGGCCTGCTCGCCGCGCCGAACGGCCGTGGTGGTGGCCAGTACGCCGTCGAGTGCCGTTGTGTACGTACGGACCGCGCCGCCAGCCGCACGGCACGATGCACGCCCGCGTCGGCCGGTGGCCAAAGCCGTCTGGATTCCCGGCCACTACAATTGGAATGGCCGAAAGTACGTCTGGATCGGTGGCCACTGGAACGTGAAGCCGAAAAGCGGCAAGTGGGCTGCGGGGCATTGGAAGAAGCACGGGCGTGGCTACTACTGGGTGCCCGGCCACTGGAAGTAGCACCCATGGCGTGGGCCGTAGACCCCGTCCTACGTCCGCCCAATCAAAATAGGTTCTCCTGATGGTGTGGGCCGACCCGGAGCCGGTTCTACCGTGATGGCCAGGATGTCGGCACCCAGGAGAGTCGCAGCCTCAGGAA
>JAZDDE010000032.1:0-7918 GCA_036679495.1 Gemmatimonadota bacterium
GCGTTCCTGACATTCGGGGAGCTACCTTTCTATGGCATCTATGAACTATCGCCCCCCATAGGCGGGTTCACGGCCCGGCAAGATCAGCAGGTTGCCGGGCTTCTGATGAAGGTCGGTGGCGGCGTGATCAGTTGGACCGCCATCACTATACTGTTTTTTCGCTGGTATTCGGTTGAACAGACCTCCGAACCGACCGCCGCGTAGGCCACGGGATGGGGAGCCCGCCGCGGCGGCACACGACAAGCACACGACACACGCGAGTGCCTACTGATGCCATCTGAGAAAGTCCGTTTTCCGGGTTCGACCGGCGCCAGCCTCGCCGCCCGGCTGGATCTGCCCGACGATCCACCCGGTGCGTGCGCGCTGTTTGCTCACTGTTTCACGTGTTCCAAGGACCTGAAGGCTGTCGGACACATCAGCGACGCCCTGACGGGGGCTGGTCTCGGCGTCCTCCGGTTCGATTTTACCGGCCTGGGCGAGAGTGAAGGGGACTTCTCGGAAACGGGCTTCGTGTCAGATATCGACGACCTTGTCGCCGCGGCAGAGTTTCTCGCCTCGCGGCTGCACCCACCCGAGATCCTGGTAGGACACTCTCTCGGGGGCGCGGCTGTGCTGAGCGCCGCGCAGCATATGCCTTCTGTCCGGGCCGTGGCGACGATCGGCGCTCCCGCCGACCCCGGTCATGTCACCCACCTGTTCGGCAGCGCGATAGACGAGATAAGACGAGAAGGCAGAGCCGATATCGTGCTGGGCGGACGAACTCTGTCTATCGGCCGCGCGTTTCTGGAACAGCTGGAGAGCGTTAGCCAGGAAGAGGCCATCCGCGGTTTGGCCAGGGCCCTGCTGATCTTCCACTCCCCGGTAGATCTGATCGTCGGCATTGAGAACGCGGCCCGGATCTTCGAGCTGGCCAAACATCCGAAGAGCTTCGTGTCGCTGGACCGGGCGGACCACTTGTTGACTAACTCCGCGGACTCCCGGTATGTAGGAAAGGTGCTGGCTGCCTGGGCAGAGAAGTATGTGTCCACTGAGACTGAGGAAGGAAAAGATGAAACACACCAATAGATTTGCGAGCTCGCGGTCCCTTGCGATGACTATGAGCGCTGCGGTGGTCCTTGGGGCCTGCGCGACCAACCCCGCCACGGGCAGACGAATGCTGTCTCTGGTCAGTGAGGGTCAGGAAATTCGGATGGGGCAGGAAGGGGCAGCCGCTGTCGAGTCCAGCATCGGACTATATCCCGACGACGATCTGCAGTCCTACGTCGACAGCATCGGGCAGCTCATGGCCGCCGCTTCCGAGAGGCCCGGTCTACCGTGGCGATTCCGAGTAGTTGAGCAACCCGTCGTGAACGCGTTCGCTCTTCCAGGCGGCTTCATCTACGTGGCGCGCGGGATCATGACCCACTTCAACTCCGAAGCTGAGCTGGCCTCCGTTCTGGGGCACGAAATCGGCCACGTCACGGCCCGGCATTCCGTTGAGCAGATCAGCCGTGCTCAGCTTGCGGGAATTGGATTGATAGCCGGCGCCGTGTTCGCACCGGAGGCCGTGGGCCAACTTGGCGGGGCGCTCAATACCAGTCTGGGCCTCCTTTTTCTGAAGTACGGCAGAGACGACGAGAGCCAGTCCGACCTGCTGGGTCACCGCTATATGACTCGCCTCGGCTACGACCCTTTGGGTGCGGTTGCGATGTTCGGGATTCTGGCCCGCCAGCGCACGTCTTCCGGAGGGTCGTCGGTGCCAGAATGGGCCTCCACTCATCCGGACCCAGGGAATCGTTTGGCAGCGGCGCAGGCGCGGGCCGACTCGACAGGTGGGGGTCAAGGTCTGGTCCGGCGAGAGGAGTACCTCCGCCGTTTGGATGGAGTCGTGTTCGGCGAGAATCCGCGCGATGGCTACTTTCAGGACGGCGAGTTTCTGCATCCCGATCTGAAATTTCAGCTCAGCTTTCCCCGTGGCTGGACCACTCAAAACAGTGCGCAGTCTGTGCTGGCCGTGAGTCAAGCAAAAGACGCGGTCATTCAGCTGACTCTGTCGGACGAACAGTCAGCCGCTGCCGCAGCCTCGGCCTTCTTCGCGCAGCAGGGTCTCAGCGGCCGCCCGGCGTCGCGAACTCTCAATGGGCTGCGTGCCTCCAGCGGAGAGTTCCAGGCACAGACCCAGAATAGTGTCCTCCGAGGGCATGTCACGTTCGTGGAATACGGAGAGAACACGTTCTCATTGCTCGCTTACACGCCTGAGGCGCGCTTCCGCTCCTACGACAACACGCTTCAGTCGACCCTGTCCAGTTTCCGCCGCCTCACAGATTCGGCTGCGCTGAGAGTTGAGCCGAAGAGGGTGAAGGTCGTCCGAACGGACCGGGCGATGACGATCACGCAGTTCCAGCGGAGATTCCCTTCCTCGATCTCTTTGGATCGTCTGGCCGTCATGAATGGAGTGGAGGTAGGGGAGTCAATCCCCGCCGGCACCACGATGAAGCAGGTAGTAGGGCAGGGGGTGCCACAGTAACTTGCGCCTGGAGTTGCGACTCCATGACCGTGGCTCGCTTCGTGCAGAAGTGAGGGCGCTACGCGAACCAATTCGCGTGGCCGCGGCCCCGAAGCATCGGTGTGAGCACCGTTGTGACGGGCCTGACAAGTATTTTCACGTTGGAGCAGCGAAGGAGGCATCTTTGCATTTCGCCAAGAGACTCGGGGCACTTCTGGCGTTTGTCGCTCTACTACTGAGCGCTTCCACCGATGCCGTAGCACAGGAAAAGGGTGATTTTGGTGTCGCGGCCCGCGTTGGAGTCGCGATTCCTGGAGGCCAATTCAACACGCTGACGAGCGAAGGACTCGCCGTTGGCGGGAGCCTGGTGTACCACATCTCGGACCACTGGGGATTTCGGGTGGATGGGTCTCTTCAGCGACTTCAGGAGGGGATCTCGGAGGTGTCAGGGTTTGTTCTGAGCCCTCCCATGGATCTGCTGACGATCGGTGGCGGTTTCGAGATCAACTTCGATCGTCCGTGGGATCAGGATCTGCCGTTTACCTTCAGAGTTCATGTGGGTGCCGGACTGACCCAGATGAAAGCGGACGCGGATTTCGACCCGCTATTGGTCCAGGGCGCCTTCGATGAGTCGTACCCGTCCGTGTACGGCGGGGCCGGCCTCGGGTATCAGGTGTCCGAGATAGTCAACGTGCATGTTCAGGCTAGTGCGCTTCTGATCCTGGTGGACGCGGTGGACACCTTCGTTTTCTCCCAGGGGACTGCTGGCGAAGTGGAGCCTTTCGATACTGCCTGGTCCTTCCCGATAACGGTTGGAGTCCGGATAACACCCTGAACCAGCCGGGGCAGGCCGCAGTGCAGCGACCGTACACGCTGCTCGTCGCGCTGGCTCATCCGGACGATGAGATCGGCGCGGCAGGAACCATGCTGACTCACCGGGCCCGAGGGGACCGGGTGGTTCTGGTATGGCTCACGAGGGGTGAGATGACAGAGGCGTTCGGCCCGGTTCCGGCCGCCGAAGTCATGACGCGACGAGAGGCGCACGGGCGCGAAGCCGGCCGTGTGCTCGGGATCGAAACCCGGTTCCTCGACTTTCCCGATACGCGCCTGGTCTGCACACCGGATGCCTCGAGGCAAGTCGCTGCCGTGATTGCCGAAGTCAAGCCGGACGTGGTGGTAACCTTTGGCGACGCCTGGAGCCGGGGCCTGCGGCATCCGGATCATCAAGCCTGCGGCCAAATAGTGCGTTCCGCTATCACGATGGCCCGGATTCAAAAGATTGTCTCTCCCGTCGAGGCTCACCGGGAATTTGCTCCCGTTTTTACGTATCGCGGGATTCATTCGCCGCTCCCATCCGTCGCCCTCGATGTGGAGCCGTTCGTGGACCAAATCCTCGAACTGGGCAGGGTCTACTTCGACGATCTCCAGTTTCCCGACCCCGACTGGGTGCTGACGCGCCTCGCCAAGAACGCGGAGCCGTGGGGCCTGCGGTATGCCGAGTGCTTTGACGCGTGGGAAACCAAGCCAGGCCTGGTCAGCGCGCTGTGTCCCGCGGAGCCCTCCCAGCCTTACTCACACCCCGTGAGGACCTGAGGAAGTTAGGCCGCCGCCACACCCACACCGAGGTGCCGAGTGACTGCTTCTGCATCCGTGTCGTGCAGATCGAACGCCTCGCCTCCGGGGCACCCGTCTTCGAGCCAGCGGGTCACGATGAGGCTTGGGGTCATCTCAGAGGCCGGGAAGACCGGATCGCTCTGGAGTTCCGAGACCCGAACCGCATAGCAGGCATCCCCGACAGCGCGGTGCCAGTCGGGCTTCGACCAGCGGACAGAAACCCTGCGTAGAACACGTCCGCGGGCGACCGGAATCAGGACCCCGAGATCCGGCTCAGGGCCAGGCAACACTATTAGCCAGGACCGCTCCACCCAGGGCCGTTCGAGAACGCTTCGGTAACCGTCCAGATCATGCAGCCAGTCGATGCGCCGCTGCCAGTCAGTCGCGGCATCCAGGTCCGCGTCCGCCGCAGCCTTGTCGCGGGCGGCGTAGAACCGGACCCGTGTCTCGAACGCGGCTGCCGGGTCGTCCAGCAAGCGAGCCGCGAGTTCGACCTGGTTCCGATACTCGCCAAGTCCCGTTTCGCAAATACAGGGGGCGCTGCACAGACCGATGCCGTGCTGGAGACACGCCGAGCCTTCTCTGTCGGGCCGGACGGAACCCGCGCAGCTACGGAGGCGCATCACCTTCTCGAGCAGCGCCGTCGTTTCAGTGGGAAGTCGTCGGCCGCGGTACGGGCCGAAGTACTGAGCCCGACGCTTGGCAGTGGTACGGACGACGCGAAGGCGTGGGAAGGGGTCGGCCCAGTTGATCTCGATATACCAGCCGCGTGATCGATTCTTGAGCGCCCTGTTATACGGTGGCCGGAATCGGTCGATGCGGTCCGCCTCCTCCAGGCAGGCCTCCAGATCGGTGCCCGCCCCCTGCCAGCGTACTGCGCTGGCAAGACGCAACATCTGACGCATGCGCTCATCTTTCGGGCCCCCTCCGTAGAAATATCCGCGCACGCGTCGGCGCAGGTTGACACTCTTTCCTACATAGAGTGTGGTTCCCCCAGCCGCCTGGAACTCGTATACGCCCGGTCCGGCGGGAAGATCAGCCGGGACCCATGACGGTACGGGACTGACGCGCCTGGTCACGATTCGTACCTCTCAGGTAGATTCGGTGTTTATTCGGGTTTAGAACCTACGCAGGATCGCACGGGTCTGGCAAGAACGGAAGGGTTGGCCGGTGTGGTCCGCCCGAGACGACGTGCCCACACCGGCCAAGTTTGTACTGCTGCTAGCTCAGCTTACCGGGAGCCAGTAGCTGAATTTGACCGACAACGTGTTAGTTCCCGGTGAAGAGAATGCGTCGAACAGTGACCCCGGGGTCACGAAGTCGCCCACGCTCTCGAAGTCGGAGCGACTCTGCCGCCAGGTAAAGAAGAACGTGCTGCCGGGCTTGAATTCCCACCGAAGCACTACCCGGCTCTGAAACGAGAGCGAAGTGAAGTCCGCGTTGTCCAGCGTGAACGACTCGGCGCCATCCGTGACCGCGAACTCACGATTTCCGTCTGCGTCCACCACCTCCGTCAGCGTCGTCCCGTCGGTGCCGTAGCGCCGAAGGTCGAAACTACCCGCCTTCGGCAACTCGCTGAACTCCGAGAACGCTCCGGAAGACGTGAACGGCTCGGCGGACACATCCAGGTTCATGTCCGGTGAGAATGAATAGTTGAGCGAGAAGCGAGTTGAAATCGTGCTCTGCTCGACCGTCGAGAATATGTATCTCTGTCCGAATGTTCGATCAGTCGCTCTGTCCAGCGTCGTGAAGTACTGCAGCCGGTTGGTCCGGCGCCGGTAGCTTGGGCTGAACGAGACCCGGACCCGCTCACCCGGCTCGAATGACAGGCTGCCGCCGAGGTTTCGTGTGAAACCGCCGTTGCGGTTGTTGAAGAACGTGTTGATGCTCCAGCGCGTCTTGGCGGAGCGGTTATTTCCGAAGTTCAGGCCGGCCCAGTTATTTCCGGGCTGTCCCATCAAGGGGCCGCCGCGGGTCAGGTTGTCCGACATCGTGTCGAAGTTTCTGCCGGTGAACGGATTGACCCACATGAAGTTGAGGAAAGTGAAGTTGGTGCTCAACTGGACCCAGCTGCCCTTGTGCACACCGCCGAAGTTCCAGCCGTTCCCGCTATTGACGCGCAGTCGATAGTTCCGGAAGAGCTTGCCCGGCTCCGTGCTCCGGTACGTGAGCCCTGCCCACTGCTGGATGTCGTCGGCGAGCCCAAGCCGGCCGATGTCGTTGAGCTCCCAGTTGGGAGAGTCTGCCCAGATTCCTGCGTTGTACAGCCAGTGCTTGCCGCTGTTCTTGCTGAACTGAACCGAGCCCGAGAGTCCAAAGAGGGACGTCCGCGACGGATCGAAGCTGACGTGGTCCTGGTCGGGACGGTCGAAACGGTGCACGAAGGACGACTGGACTCCCTGTATGGCAAGGGAGTCACCCTGTACATAGCTCGCTCCGAAGTGTCCGTTCAGCTCATACATCCCTCCATTGAACCGGAACATCGTCTCCCTCCGAAATACCCCGCCGGACACCTGTCAGCGTGAGCCCGACCGTGCTGGCGCTCGGGCCAAACTCCTGCTGCAGCCGGACGACGCCCCAGCCCGCGGACGGCTCGACATCCTCTCGGCCGAACTCGCCCGAACTCAGGCTGAACGTCTCTGCCGTCTCGCGCGAAGTAAGGGCACCCAGGACGCCGACTGATAGACCGCTCTCCAGTCGGCCTGTGACCTTGGCCGCGCCCAGGATCGTGGCCGCCGCAGGACGATCCGAGAAATCACCCGACGTGGAGCCATGCGGACTGTCGCCTATGCGTCTCGAAAAGAAGTATCCCGGCCCTCCGCGTCCGTTGCCCCGGAAGATCTGGTTACCCTCGGTGAAGAACGGCCGCTGCTCTCCAAAGAACGTCTCGAAACCACTCAGGTTCACCACCGCACGGTCGAAATTGATCTGACCGAAGTCTGGGTTGATCGTCGCATCCAGAGTGAGGTTCGGCCCCAGCCCCATCTTGAGATCCGCCCCGATACGCTGCTTAACCTGGGACGTGCCATTAAACGGATCGGCCGGATCCACGAGGCTGCTGCTTGTGAACCGGGTGTCGGATGCCACGTACGGGAGCAACTCCATGCGGCGCGACGGCTTGATGCCCTGCACGCCGGTCAGGGTCCCGAAGTGTGACGACCAGCCCGTTTCATCACGCGGGACGTACGTCCAGAAGATGTCCTCGTTCTTGGCGGGTATCCACCGCTCCACGTTCAGGCCCCAGGTCTGCTGGTCGACGTCGTTGAACCGGAGCTGGGAGAACGGAATCTTCATCTCGGCTGTCCAGCCCTCCGAGTCGATATTCGTGCGCGCAAGCCACACTGGATTGAACGTCCCGTCACGCCTGAATTCATTGTCCTGCGCATGGTACCAATCGACCCGGACTCCAGCCGCGGTCACCACAAACGCGTACGCGGTGCGCCGGTCGTGGAACGTGTCGAGGAACACACGGAGAACCTCGGCCTGGCCCTGCTGATCCCGCCGAGTCATGAGCGCGGCGATCTCGTCCGGGTTCTCGGAGTACATACGGGCGCCCACGATGGAAACATCCAGGCCCTGAGCCGAGAGCGCGGATACTGTCTTCGTCTCGGGGGTGTTGCTGGGAATCGCGCCACCGGAGCCTCGTCCGCCCGACTCCTGAGCCGCGGCGGAGGCCGGAAATCCCGTGGCCAACGCTGCCAGAATCATACAAAGTCCGGCTCTATTCAATCGTGCCCCACACATCATCCCCGCCCTCCAGATTCATGTGCTCGTTTTGCTGCAGCGACAGGCAGCCGCTTTCGGTTCGTTACATAGGAC
>JAZDDE010000320.1:0-2654 GCA_036679495.1 Gemmatimonadota bacterium
CCGCGCTCCGTCGCAATTTGGTCTCGTAGGAACCCTGTACAAAGTCCCCCTGTTCCGCAGCCTGCCCCGAACCTTCGACTTCTCGAATCGGTGCTGCCTGCCGAACACGCTGAGAGTAATCTCGTCAGGAGTTGCGACAATCGTTGCGAAGGGGGTGGTGGCGTTGAACGAGTCGAGTCGCGAGCCGCCGGTTTGAGAGTACGACTCGATTCCGAAGGCCTGGGCTTCAGCTTCGACTCGATTCGCCTGTGCCTTCGCCCAGCGCCAGCCGAAAATGACTCCGCCGATCGCGAGAAGCTGGATGGTTACGACGATTGCTGGGATCCAAGCTTCCACTCACGCCGCCTAACGGACTAGGGGTTCAGCTGCGGCCGTGCCCGTGACGGCCGAGCGAAGCACCCAAGTAAGTTGCGAAATAGTACCAAGGTCAGTTGGAGGCCGCGGCGGCCGTCCGCTGCAACCCCTTGTTAGGCGGCGGCTTACCTGGATCCGCTGCAGCTCCCTGCCAGGTGGCATGCAAGACGAAGAATGCGTCACTTGCAGCGACTCGACTGCATGCGTTGGTCGCGACTTCCTCTGAAACGCCCCGCGGCAGCCTTATGTAGTGGCACAGCGATTGCTTTCTTCAATGAATCAAGTCCGGGATCTGCCCGCACAGCATTTGTGATTGGCGTTAGATCATGCGTGATCTGGCTCATTGGGAGAACCTCAGATGAATGACTTCTTGAAACATCTCTTGCACGGCAGACCGTTGTGGATGACTGGGTTGATGGTGTTTTGTGCGTTCCAGGTCTTCTTCATGCTGCCGAGCGACCTGTTGGGTTGTTGGCGCCCCTTGGAGGAGGATATCGAGGTCTGGTTCGGATATCGGCTTACCGGCTGGGGTGCCAAGCTCACGAATCCGATCCACATCGCCATCTACGCTTTTGGGCTTGTCGGGTTCTACAAGATGCGGCGGTGGATGCATCCGTGGGCCGCTCTCTATGCAGTACAGGTCGCGGTCGGTTTGTTCGTCTGGGGTATGAACGACAGCGTTCTGCAACCTGAAGCAAGAGCACAGCCAGCGGCTATCGTGGGGTCGTTCTTCTTCCTCGGGATCGCTTGGCAGCTGTGGCGTTCGAGAGCGCTCTTCCAGAGCGCTAGGACGACTTCATCAGAATGACGGGTTCGCCTGTTGCCGCCTAACGGACTAGGGGCTCAGCGGCCGCCGACGTGACAGCAAGCTGTTGGCCCGAGTTAGAGCTGCATGATGCCACAAAGGTTGGTTGGCCCCGTGATAGGCGGTCCGCTGCAGCCCCTTGTTAGGCGGCGGGCCCCGGTACGGTCCGGGTTCATTCTTTACAGAAGTCCGGGGACATCCTTTACACCGGGGATGCCCTGGATGGACACCGACAAAGAGAAGCAGCGGCAGGGGTTCGTCGCCGACCACGCGAGCGGCCAGTGGTCGATGACGGAGCTCTGTCAGAGGTACGGAATCAGCCGCCCGACGGGCTATGGGCTCGTGCGACGGGTCGAGGAGGACGGCACAACTGGCCTTCGAGACCGATCTCGGGCCCCGCAGTCGTGCCCGCACCGTACGCCGCGAGAAATGGAGCGGCGGATCCTGGGACTCCGAACAAAGTACGGCTGGGGTGCGAAGAAGCTGCTCCAGGTGCTGGAGCGGAGGCATCCGAACGTGGCCTGGCCGGCCCGGAGCACGGTGAACGCGATCCTGGACCGCCACGGGAAGTTGCACAAGAACCGGCGCCGGAAGAAGTGGGCGCACCCGGGGGCCGTGCGGCTCGAGACGAGCCGCCCGAACCAGGTATGGCCGGTGGACTTCAAGGGGCAGTTCAAGACGCGGGACGGGAGGTACTGCTACCCGCTGACGGTGACGGATCACTTCAGCCGCAAGCTGCTCGTGTGTCAGGGTCTGCCTTCGGTGCGAACGGCGGGCGCAAAGCCGGTATTCCGTAGGCTGTTTCGAGACGTCGGGTTGCCCGAGGCGATCCGAAGTGACAACGGTGCGCCGTTCGCTTCGACTGGGATCCACGGCCTGTGCGAGCTCAACGTGTGGTGGATGAAGCTTGGGATCGTGCATCAGCGGATCCGGCCGTCGAGCCCTCAGGAGAACGGCCAGCACGAGCGCATGCACAAAGACCTGAAGCGTGAAGCAACCCGACCGCCGGCAGCGAACCTGGCCGCGCAGCAGCGCAAGCTCGAGCGATTCCGTCGTCGCTACAACGAGGAGCGCCCGCACGACGGGATCGACGGAGACCTTCCGTCCGAGCGATGGCAACCCTCGTCCCGACCGTACCCCGAGCGGCTTGCGCCGCCGGAGTACCCGAGCCATCTCGAGGTGCGCCGCGTGAGCCATGCCGGGACGTTCCGCCTGAAGGCGAAGCAGCCGTTCCTGAGCAACGCACTGTCGGACGAGTACATCGGACTCGAAGAAGTGGGCGATGGCCTTTGGAATATCGTGTACTACGAGACGTTGCTCGGGCGGATCGACGAGCGAAGCAGGAAGATCACGGGAGTCAAAAGGGTGTAAAGGATCTACCTGGACTTTTGTAAAGGATCATCCGGACCGTTCAGCGGATGCTGAGCAAACACCTCACCTTCCATGTACTCCTGGAAGCGAGGGTTGAATCGGGACCGGTTCTCCTTCCACCAGG
>JAZDDE010000321.1:0-7742 GCA_036679495.1 Gemmatimonadota bacterium
AGCGGCGAGCACGAGGACGCGCGGCGCCTTTCCGGCCAGGCCCTGGTCCTGGCGGTGATCATCGGCCTGGGAGCGCTGGCGGGTCTCGAGCTCGCGGCCGGGCCTGTGCTCAGGATCATGGGTGCCGACAGTGAGCTGTTCTCACCGGCTCGCACCTACCTCCGCATTCGGGCCCTTGCCGGACCCGCCGTCCTCCTGATCATGGCGTCGCACGGAATATTCAGGGGCTATCAGGACACCAGAACGCCGCTTCGTGTGACTCTGTGGCTCAACGTGGTAAACCTGGTGCTGGACCCCCTCCTGATCTTCGGTTTGAGCTGGGGCCTGGCAGGCGCCGCATGGGCCACCGTCATCGCCCAGTGGTCTGGCGCCGTATGGTTCCTGAGGACGCTCCGCCGGCAGACTCCGGCGAGTTCCTCTCGGCCCGCCCGCCCACGCATTGTTCTGGACTTCAAACAATTCAAGCATCTCCAGGGCGGAAAGTTCATCGCCATCGGCGGAGCGCTCGTCGCCGTCGCGGCGCAGGTACTCGTGGCGCACTACCGCGGGGAACGTGATCTGGTAGCGGCTCGCAGGGCATCGAACCGCCTCCTTCTCTGGGGCCTGGGTACGGGTACGGCGCTGGCGGGCGTGCTGTGGCTGCTCTCCCCCCTCCTGCCTCTACTGTTCACAGACGAGCCGGAGGTCATTTGGGCTGTCACGGAAATCATGCCCTTCATTATCTGGATGCAGCCTCTGAATGCCCTCGTGTTTGTGTGGGATGGCATTCTCATAGGAGCGGAGGACTTTCGCTTCCTGGCAGCGCAGATGGTGGCTTCAGGTCTGGTCGCGGCAGGCGCCCTTCTTCTGGTCGCGGCACAGGGCTGGGACCTCGTGGCGGTGTGGTGGGCGCTCGTGCTGCTCATGGCCGCCCGAGCTGGAACATTGGCTGCGAGGTACTTCGGTCTGCTGGGAAACCATCTGACGACTTGAAGCGTCCTATACAACAGGAGCCGGGACGCCGTCTCCAAGAAGTCTACGGACGTGAATGCATATAGATGCGACCCCTCCGCTCTGCCTCGCGGATGTGTGGTGAAACGGGCGGGAACGGTAGGCGGGGGGGTTCCCAGCACAGAAAGGCGGACTCACCAACTGGTGAGCCCGCCTTTCGCCATCTTGCCTTGTTTTTCTACTGTTACCGCTTCAACGGGTGGGGCGCCGAACGGCACCCCGCACCGCGATCTGCTCGTGAAGACCTACTGACCCGTTACGTGAAACTCCACGCGACGGTTCTGAGTGCGGCCTTCCTCCGTGTCGTTTGTAGCGACAGGATCAACCTCACCGTACCCGCGCGCCGAGAACCGAGACGCATCGAGCTGCGGAGCCGACTCGAGCAGGTAGGCCATTACGGACTCCGCTCGACGCTCGCTCAGGCTCTGGTTGTAGTTGGCGCCGCCCGTTGAGTCGGTGTAGCCGCGAATCTCTACCTGCAGATTCGGGCGGCCGACGAGAGCCGCAGCCACTTCGTCCAAAGTGGGCTTGGACGTGTCGCGAATGTCTGACCTGTTGAACTCGAATTCGATTCCCTGAAGAACGAGCCGGCCCTGCTCAATTCCGGCCTCGATCACGGTGCAACCGTTCTCGTCAACCGTGGCACCAGAAGGCGTGCTCGGGCATCGGTCGATTCCGTCAAGAACGCCGTCACCGTCAGTGTCGGACGGGCAACCGTTCTCATCCACGCTGGCACCGGCCGGCGTGTCAGGGCACTGATCCAGACCGTCGAAGACACCGTCTCCATCCGCGTCCGTTGGGCAGCCGGTGGAATCCACACGGGCACCCTCCGGCGTGTCAGGGCACTGGTCCAGACCGTCGAAGACACCGTCTCCGTCCGTATCCATCGGACAGCCGTTGGCGTCCACGCTGGCACCAGCTGGCGTGTCAGGGCAGTCATCCATGTAGTCTGCCACGCCATCGCCGTCTGTATCGATGGGACAGCCGTTGCCATCTACCGAGGCTCCGCGAGGAGTATCCGGGCAGAGGTCCAGGTCGTCCGTGACTCCGTCGCCGTCAGCATCACGAGAGCCGCCGAAAAAGAGCGATATACCGGTGGACCATTCCACAAATTTGGTCGTTCCACCGTCGATCGTGGCGCCCGGCAACAGAGCCGACCGTGCGGCATCCAGCGCGGGCGAGTCCGGAACCAGGTGGAAACGTCCATCCAGGCGAAAAGCGACGTTCGGTGACACGAACAGCCGGACTCCGGTTCCGAAATTCACCTGAAGATCTGAGGCCGATGCAATACCGTCCGGATCGAACTTCAACTGGCCGGCGCCGGCGACGAGCAACCACTGTAAGTGCTGGGACAGCTGAGCGGCGTAGCCCAGCGCACCACCATACATAGTGATGTCGATGTCGCTGATGTCCTGGCCGAACTGTACCACGTGACCCGGCAGGAGTCCGCCTTCAGCGCTGATGAAAAAGCCTGAGGGAAAGATGTAGCTCAGGCGTCCCCCGAACAAAATGTCGTTATCGACGAAGGCGTTGGTTCCCTCCGCCCGCTCCACATTGAGCACACCTGCATACCCTTCTACTGCGACCCCACCACGGCCATAATCGTCCTGGCCGTACAGCGGCGATGCAGCCACCAGTACCGTCAGAAGCAGTGAGGAACACACGCGTTGTAACTTCATATCTCCTCCAAACATGGTTTCGAGGGGTCGCCCCTCGCTAACTAGCCGCCCGCCCCCTCGAAGACCGGACGGTCAGACACGCCTGCACAAGCAACGTTCATACCATGAGGTTCAGTCGCAGAAAGCGACTTCGATCGATAGAAATCTGTGCCTGATCCGGCCACGCGCTCGATCCGTGGAAAGGCCTATTTCTAGGCACGAAAGAGCATTCATCCGGCCCATTCCCAGTTCTAGGCTAAACCCGCTCATGCTGTGCGTCAAGACGGTCTCCAGGTCTAATAACCGGGGAAAAATTGCCGGATAAGCACTGGAGAAGCCCATGTCAGCGCTCCTGGCGGAAAACATCCTCTTTTCGAAACTATTTGAGACATCGTGGTAATCTCGAACCGCCTGCAAATACAACAGTTATAGAATTCTTTCGGGGCGGTTGCTTTACATGGATTCAAAACCGCATACATTTGTCGACCCTTTCTCGAGATCTGGTGCTCTCTCTCGTACCAGTCGCGGGCAGAGCCTGGTCGAAATGGCTCTCGTCCTCCCCGTGATCTTCACCTTGTTCTTCGGCATTTTTGAGTTTGGCCGGCATTTCTATACACGTCTCACGGTTCGTCAGGCTGTGGGCCAAGCCACTCGGTTCGCCGTCACCGGCCGGTTCAATACGGACGCCAATGGTGATCCACTCAGCCGAGCCGAATCTGTCCGCTTGAGGATGAAAGACAGCATGTCACACCTGAACATCGTGGTGGACAGCATCTTCATTGAGCCAGCGGACGGGGGCGGCCCCGAAGACGTGGTCCAGGTTGGTGTCTCGTACAAGTACCAGTTTTCCATGCCCGGAATGCACCGGTTCTTTCCTGAAATGACGTTCACCGTCAAGACAGCGATGCGTAATGAGCCCTATTTCGAGTAGGTCCAAAGACCGCAACGACCGGGCTTGCCTGGGGGAGCTGGGAGAGAGTCTGGCGGAACTCGCACTGGTGTTGCCAATGCTGATGATGATCCTGTTCGGACTGATCGAGCTCGGAAACGCGTTCACTGTGTCGCATGCCCTGGCCACCATCAGTCGAGAGGGCGCCAATATCGCTTCACGTGGAGCTCCTCTAGCCGATGTGCTGCGTGTAGTGGTCGATAACGGCGATGAGCTGGGGCTGGACGTCCGGGGCGGTAGTGTGGCGAGCCAGATCACGATCGAGGGGGGTCTACCTCGTGTTACCAAGCAGCTGGCGACCCCTGGGTACGAGGACCGCAGCCTCATCGGCCTCATTGACAGCGTAGCCACCGACCTGTCCGCCGTCGGATTCTTCGAAGGAAGTACTCACTACGTGGTCGAAGTCTTCTACGGCTACGAGTCGATAACACCGATGGCCAATTTTCTCGCCGGAGTGATTCCGGACCCGATATACGAGAAAGCGATCTTCTGAACCGTTTCAATGCTGATCATCTGAGGAGGACCGGGATGAGCACCGACCTTCGCCGACATACCCAGATCGAGGCCAACCGAAAGCCGCCGTCCGGAGAACGGGGAGCCGTTCTCGCGATGGTGGCCGTGAGCATGGTAATGCTCCTGGCCGTGACAGGTCTCGCGCTGGACTCCGGGCGCGCCTTCGTGCGGCAAACGCGGCTGGCCCGGGCCGTGGACGCGTCCGTCCTGACCGGCGCGCGCACACTGCGGGCTGGGCGACCGGAGGCCCGCCGGCAGGTGCTGGCTTCTATGGCCGCCAACGGATTCCCGGAGGGGGTCGGCAATATTAAGCTCAAACCTCGGTTCGGCGTCAACGCCCTGGGCGAGCAGACGGTCACGATGACGGCCACGCAGCCCATGCCTACGATTCTCATGCGTGTACTTGGACGCGATGAAGTGACGGTGGCCGCGACCGCTACGGCCGCGGTGCCTCCGGTGGACCTGGTCTTGGTGTTGGATCAATCCGGGTCTCTGGAGAACGCCAATGCTTGGGATGATGTACAGGACGCATCCTGGAATTTCGTTCGCCAGTTCGACGAAAGGCTCGATCAGGTGGGGCTCGTATCGTTTCAGATCCGTGGCACCAACCGATTCTCAATGAACTCGCCCTTCAGGGGCGCGATCCAAAACGTTATCTACCACAGCGGAATGAAGTCCGCGGGCGACACCAACGCCCAGGAGGGACTGCGGCTGGCCCTGGAGCAGTTCCAGGGACCGGCTCCTCGCGCCCGTTCGGCCCGGGTCGTCGTGTTCTTTACCGACGGGCGGCCTACGGCCTTCCGGGGCAACATCCAGGGCCAGGACCGGATGCTGGCCGTGTATAAGAGTCAGAAGGGAGTTCTCCGCGGGTACTTCAATGACCCGGATGACCTGCCGTCAGACGAAATCGCTCGTCCGCCTAAGCCCTGGAAGGCGGACGGCTGCTGGAGAGAAGCGACCTGCGGCCCATGGAACGAAGACAGCGTCCGAAGAGCGGCGCGCGAACTGAGCATCGCCATGGCGGATCGAATCCGGTCTGAGGGCATATACATTTACTCGATTGGGCTTGGAAATCCGGACGAACCCGATCCACTCTTGGTTCCTGACCTCGATTATCTCCGAGTCATCGCCAACGAAGACGGACGCGTGGACTCCGACCAGCCCGCCGGGAAGGCGTTCTTCGCGCCCTCGGCCGCGGAGCTGGATGACGTGTTCAACCTCGTAGCCCAGGATCTGCTCGTCCGGCTTTCGAAGTAATTCCGACGAAGTCCGGCCGGGCGTAGGTTTCCCGCCCACTCCGCCCGGCCTCCGCCCAACCCGCGCACGGAAGTCCGGGTTTTCGCCGGAACACTCCGCTGCCGGGCATGTACTCAGCCGCATGAAACGAGTACCTCTGCACCTACCTCCGCTGTTCGTTGCGGCGGGCATCTTTGCGTCCGGACTGCCAGCCCCTGCGCCGGCCTACGCGTCTGCTTCGGCCTTACTCTCGGCCCAGAGCACGACGCCAACCCCTTCGGAACCAGGCCTGGGAAGTCTCCTCAGCCGTATCAACGCTCACCGGACACACATCGGATGCTCGAAACTGGTCTGGCATGAACCCACGGCCGGGTCCGCTCAGGCCCACAGCGACGATATGTCTCGGCGGCGCTCTTTCGACCACGCATCGCCGGAAGGGGTCACCTTTGACCTGAGGCTCAGAAGAGCCGGAATCACCTCACGCGGGCTTTCAAGCGAGAACCTCGCCTTGACACCGGCCGGGCCTCAGTCGGTGATGGAAATGTGGATGGAGAGCCCGGGCCACAGGCGGAACCTGGATACCTGCTCGTTTACCGCTGTGGGGATCGGCGAGCGCGATGGCCTGTGGACAGCGGTCTTTGTGACGCGTCCTGTCGTGACGATGCGGAGGCTATGCGGCAGTCGTGCTTCCCGCGTTAAGTGCCGCCCGACGGTAGTCCCTGTTCAACCAACCGATATAGTCCACGCTGATCTCCTTGGGGCACGCAGTCTCACATGCGCCATGGTTCGTGCAGCTGCCGAACCCCTCAGCGTCGTGCTGGAGGATCATGCTCAGGACCCGGGAATATCGCTCCGGCTGTCCCTGCGGGAGCATACCCAGATGCGCGACTTTAGCCGATGTGAACAGCATCGCGGAGGCATTCGGACAGGCCGCCACGCAGGCACCACACCCGATACACGCCGCGGCATCCATGGCCGAATCTGCGGCTTCCTTGGGAATGGGGATCGCGTTCGCGTCGGGAGCGCTGCCTGTTCTGGCTGAGATGAACCCGCCCGCCTGGATAATGCGATCGAAGGCGCCGCGGTCTACCACCAGATCCTTAATGATTGGAAACGCATTTGCCCGCCACGGCTCGATCCAGATCTCCTGACCGTCACTGTAGTGGCGCATGTGGAGCTGACACACGGTAGTGGCTCGCTGCGGCCCATGTGGCCGGCCGTTGACGACCAGGCTACAGCTTCCGCAGATGCCCTCGCGGCAGTCGTGGTCGAAGGCTATTGGCTCCTCCCCACCGGCCTCCAGTCGCTCGTTCACCACGTCGAGCATCTCCAGAAACGACATGTGCGAACTCACTTCGGGGGCGTCGTACGTCACGAAACGCCCGGGGGCGGACGAGGAAGGCTGACGCCAGATGTGCAAAGTAAGGCCAATCACTTGTAGCTCCGCTGGCTCGGCTCCACGTACTCGAATTCAAGGGCCTCACGATGCTCGACAGGCTCGCCATCGGGACCGCCGTATTCCCAGACGCTGACATGCTGAAAGTTCGCGTCGTCGCGGCGCGCCTCGCCCTCATCAGTCTGATGCTCGTCCCTAAAATGCCCACCACAGGATTCATTCCGGACCAGGGCGTCGCGGCACATGAGTTCGCCGAACTCCAGAAAATCGGCGACCCTGCCGGCCTTCTCAAGCGAAACGTTAAGAGACTCTCCAGCGCCGACCACGCTGGCGTTCGACCAGAACTCCTCGCGCAGCGCCGGGATCTCCTTGATCGCCTCCTGAAGTCCGCCCGCGTTACGCGCCATGCCGCAGTTGTCCCAAAGAATCCGGCCCAGCTCCCGGTGGATCGAATCGACCGTGCGAGAGCCGTTCAGGGCCAGCAGCCGCTCAATGCGAGAACCCACCTCTTCTTCGGTCCGTCTCACGTCGGGATGTTCGGGACTGATTTCCTCCGGCGCGGCGGTTCGCAGGTAGTCAGCAATGGTATTGGGCAGGATGAAGTACCCATCCGCGAGGCCCTGCATCAGGGCGCTCGCGCCGAGACGATTAGACCCGTGATCTGAGAAGTTCGCCTCGCCGATCACGTGTAGGCCGGGCAGCGAACTCATCAGATTGTAGTCCACCCACAGGCCACCCATCGTGTAATGCGGCGCCGGGTAAATCCGCATCGGCACGGAGTACGGATCCTCACCCGTGATGCGTTCGTAGATCTCAAACAAATTCCCGTAGCGCTCGGAGATGACCTCGCTCCCGAGGCGCTCGATGGCGGCGGCGAAGTCGAGATAGACGCCGAGCCCCGTCTCCCCGATTCCCCGGCCCTCGTCGCACACGTCCTTGGCTCGCCTCGAAGCCAAATCACGCGGCACGAGATTGCCGAAGCTCGGGTACATCCGCTCCA
>JAZDDE010000322.1:0-2421 GCA_036679495.1 Gemmatimonadota bacterium
GCGTCATCGCTGGATCGAGCCGCTCGATTGCGGCGCGACCGATTCGATGGAGTCTGCGGTCGACCACGCCCGGCGAGGGGAGTCTCCAAGGATCCGCCCGCCCGCCCCTACTACGACGTCGCTCCAGAACGCACGCTGTAGTACCTATCTGCCCACAGTCGAGAATGATCTGGCGGGCAAGGTGGTGGTATGCGTGCCTAGGCCACTCTGCGAGGACGAAGTGCCTGGCGCCCATGGTGAGAGCGTTGAGCAGTGTGGCGACAAGTGGAAAGCCGACGAAGAGTGCCGCGGTTCGCACGAACGGCCTCCCCTGTCTAACGGCTCAGCGATAAGCGGCGTGGAATAGTACCGCCGACTCGGCCGAGCCTGAAAAGGTTGATGCCAAACGGTACAGTGGTCGGTTGAATCGCGCTATTCAGCTTTCGGCTCTTCGTCTTTGATGGGCGGCGGCATGGTTGCCGCCCAAGAGGCAACCGAATGCGACTGCCAGAGCAATCAGTCTGCGGGCGCCCCTGGACGAGCTCATGACGCTCCGGAGCGAGGCACAGCGCGAAGGGCTTCCAGGGCGAGAACCGCGGAGAGAGGCTGCAGTCCGCGGCTGTTCGGTCGGCCCAGCACGGGAGCCCGCGCCGAGAATCTGAGGTACGCGAGCGACCCGGCAGAAGCTCGGAAAGCGGCAGACATGAGGACTCCCGGCGGCCAGTTGGCTTCCAGTGCTCTTCGGTGGGCTGGTCGGCCCACCTGAGTACTCCGCCATCGCGAACAGGCAAGCGGAGTGCACCTGTTGATGGTCGTGGTCTGTCTTGGGCGTCGCCCCACTCACATCCGCGTAAGAACGGCGGACGCATAGGTCAGAAGCACTGGGATGTTAGGGGCCGGGCGGAAACAGGCGCGCCGCCAAGCAGGTCGGAGAGGGCGAGCCACGTCCGACCTCTGGGTTGCTCATGAGTTGCTAGTCATTGGGCTCCTGCGCTAGTGCGGACTAAGCGGCGGACAGCTTGGTGTGAATCCCCTTCCTCGGATCTAACTATCGATTAGGTACAACGGCCAGCTCACCGACAAGCACTCCGAGGCTACAAACACTTGGAGTTGAGATGTCAATCACTGGCTGCTGGATTTTTCTCCTACTCCTGGCTGTTCCCATGGCCGCGCTCGCCGAAGACTCTTCCCCGGACGAGATCGCGGCCAGTATTGTGAAGATCCATGTCGTGACAAGCGCTCCCGACTGGACAGCACCTTGGCAGCGATGGAGTCGCGAGGAGGGGGTAGGATCCGGAGTAGTGATTGACGGGCAGCGGATCCTCACAAATGCCCACATGGTCGCAGATCAGGTCAATCTCGAGGTCCAGCGCGGCGGGGTGGGGAAGCGCTTCAACGCCCAGGTCGAATACGTGTGTGACCCCTGCGACCTCGCAATCCTGTCGGTTTCAGACGAGCGATTCTTCGACGGCGTCAAGTCCATCGGGATCGGTGAGCTCCCGGAGCCCCAGCAGCCCGTTCGCGTATACGGTTTCCCGGAGGGTGGGGACGGTCTCGCGGTGAACGAGGGCGTCGTTTCAAGAATTGAGGTGGACATGTACTCGCACGCACGGTCTCTCATGCTGCTGGTCCAGGTCGATGCCGCGATAAACGCTGGCAATAGCGGTGGGCCGGTTGTATCCGACGGGATGATCGTTGGAATCTCGATGCAGACCCTTGAGGACGCCGAGAACATCGCGGATATCGTTCCCGCTCCGGTGATAAAGCACTTCCTTGCTGACGTAAGCGACGGAACCTTCGACGGATTTCCTGAGCTGGGCGTCTACCTCCAGGGCCTCGAGAACGACGCCCTTCGAGAGAGCCTTGGCATGGCAGATGACTCACCAGGCGTGCTGGTCACGTCAGTTTCACGACGTGGCTCTGCCCACGGCGTCATCAGACCGGGCGACGTCATCCTCGCGATCGACGGCGTCCCGATCCTCGAGGACGCGAACGTAGAGCTCAGGCGTGCGGTCCATGTCAACAGGCGGTTCGTAGAGCATCGTTCGCAGGTCGGAGATGAGATCTCTGTCTCGCTGATGCGTGATGGAAGGAAGTTCTCGCAGACGGTCAAGATGCTGGCGCCGAAGCCCCTGGTGCGGCTCGGCGAGTTTGATCGAAGTCCGGACTACCGGATCTTCGGAGGGCTCGTCTTCCAGGTGCTCACAGACCGATGGTTGTCCTTCTATGACAATCCGGACCTTCTCTCGCGCTTCCGGGACCAGCCGTCGTTCGCAGACTACGAGGTTCTTGGCGAGAGGGGCGTACAAGATCGGCGGCGCGAGCTCGTCGTACTGGGCGAGTTTGTAGTCAACGAGTTGACGCGGGGATACGAGGATTTTCAGTACGAGATCGTATACGCAGTCAACGGCGAGCCGATTGAGGACCTCGCCCACTTGTCTT
>JAZDDE010000323.1:0-2023 GCA_036679495.1 Gemmatimonadota bacterium
GTGGACGAGGCGGCCGAGGTCCAGCAGATCCCGGTAGGGGGCGACAGCTTCCGCATCGAGAAGCCGGCGTACTACAGTGCCACGCAAGAGGTGGTGCTCCCCGCAGGCGAGGAGCTCACGCTCCGACTGGAGTAGTTGTCCCTAGAGGTCCGGCCGAAAAAGCGGCAGGACTGAGTTTCACAGCCGATGTTATGGGTAGCCCCGGACCTCGAGGATCCCATGCTCGGAAAACGCTCCCCCCAGCGCGAATTGTTCAGGCCGGACCACTCGCTGATCGAGCACGTCGGCGCCGACTCGTTCTACGGATTCCTGGCTCGGCAGGGTGGCCGCTTGTTCCGTGACAGGGACTTCGCGGATCTCTACGGCGAGCGTGGTCGTCCGAGCGTGCCGCCTTCGCAGTTGTGCGTCCTGTTGACGCTCCAGGCGAAGGAAGGGGTCTCGGACCAAGAAGCGGTCGATCGAACAGCCTTCGACATCCGCTGGAAGGTGGCCTTGGGAGTAGAGCTGGAGGACAAGCTGTGCGCCAAGAGCACGCTCCAGCTTTTTCGAGCTAACTTGCTGCTGAACGAGCGCTTCCTGCAGCTGTTCGAAGCGAGCGTCCAGGCCTGCCACGATCAAGGTCTCGGCAGGTCGAAGAATCTCGATGTGGCAATCGACTCGACTCCGATCCTCGGACGGGGTGCGGTCAAGGACACCTACAACCTGGTTTCGGACGCGATCCGTCGGGTCGTCATGGATGCTTGCCAGTTGAAAGGCTGGGACCAGGAGAGTGCCGTCTGCGAATGTGGTCTCAGCCGGCACTTCGGCGCCAGCTTCAAGGGCGAGTCGGAACTGGATTGGAGTGACAAACAAGAGCGGCGCGCCCTGCTGGCTCAGCTGGTCGCTGATGCTCGCGTCGCACAGCAGCTAGCCAAGCGTGCGCTCCGTGGGCACGCCAAGGAGGCAGAGAAGACGCGAAAACTGCAGGAGTCGGTCGAATTGCTGGCGAGAATCCTCGGCCAGGACATTGAGGAGGACCCCGACGGGGACGAAGGGTCGCGCATCCGAAAGGGCACCGCCAAGGACCGGATCATCTCGACGACCGACACGCAGATGCGGCACGGTCACAAGAGTCACTCCAAGGGTTTTGACGGCTACAAGGGGTCGATCGTGGTCGACACGAAGGACGGTGTCATCCTGTCGACGGGAGTGCAGCCGGGGAACAAGTCGGATCGGGAGCAAGCGGTCGAGCTCGTCAAAGCAGCGATGAAGATTGCGGGATCCAAGGTCGACGCGGTACTCGGCGACACGGCGTACGGAGGCACGCGGGCCAGGCGCGAACTATCCGAGATTCAAGTCGAGGTGGTGGCAAAGACACCTCCGGTGCCTTCGAGAAGTGGGCTCTTCAAGCGGACGGCGTTCAAGATCGACGAACGGAGAGGCCGGGTGAAGTGTCCGAACGGCAAGATCTCCATGCGTCGCATTCGGAACAACAATGACGACGGCTGGATCTACTTCTTTTCACGGAGCGACTGCACGGAGTGTCCGCTGCGATCTCTGTGCACAATCTCCGCGAGAGAGGCGCGAACGGTCAGGGCCTTGGACAACTACAAGGAACGCGACCGGCTGCTGAGACACCAGAAGACGAAGACCTTTCGTAGGCGATACCGCAAGCGAGTGATCGTCGAGCACGCGTTCGGGCGGCTACGACGGCATGGGATCCGGCAGGCAAAGTACTTTGGCACGAGGAAGACCGCGATGCAGCTAGCATTGGCCGCGATGGTCGCGAACCTGGGCCTGGCGGCCTTGTGTCTCGGCATCAAACACCTCATGCGGGCGTTACTCGGTCCCAATGCACTGCCTCGCGCCATGGCGATCATGCTCGACAACGCATCCGCCTAGCTAATCGGCCGCGCCAGAAGAGGCCTTTGTCGGCCGGACCTCTAGCTCGTAGGCGACGCTACCTTGTCGGGCTGCGCTCGCACCATGTCGCGAAAGCGGTGGAACAGGTGCGCCGAATCCAGGGGGCCGGGGGCGGCCTCGG
>JAZDDE010000324.1:0-5335 GCA_036679495.1 Gemmatimonadota bacterium
ACCGTCTGCATCTACGAGCACGGCCTTGTAGACGTGTGCGAGCGGGTCCAGATGGCCGTTCTCCGCCAGCCGTCCGCTCGAGGCCCACTCATGACCGGCTTCGTCGAGTAGTGTGACTTCCAGCCAGCCCTCATTCGAGTCGTTGGTGCCGCCCGGGAACGTGTGGCCAACTCCAACGTTGCGGACCACGATATCCAGCGTGATGTGATCGCCTGCGTACACTTTCACGCCATCGCCTTCTCGGCGCGCATCCGCCAGGCCGAGGAGAAGCTGCTGGCCCGTCTCTTCTCGTCGAAGGGAAATAATGTCCACGCGCAGCTTGTCTTCCTGCAGGAACTTCTCAATCCTTTCGACTGTCTCGCCGTCGCCCCGGAGAAACGGCAGGGCCGTGTTTGCGGCCAGGAACCTGTGAGACCGGACAAGCCCGTCGTTTGCCGCCAATTCAGCGGGTACCAACGGCATATGGCAATCCTGGCAGGAACGGGCTGTCTCCGGGAGATAAAACGTCCGGGCGGCATTCCCGGCCACACCGCTGTCGTGCCAATTGTCGTACTCGTTCTGGCCACGGAGCCAGCGATAGTCGTTTACTGCCTCCGGTATGCTGACCTTGTGGCAGGTGGCGCAAAACTCCGGCTGGCGCGAGAGCGGGGTGAGCATCTGCTGCCGGTGGGGTTCCGGGCGTGCCTTCATTACAGCGTCATGCAGCCAGCGGCGGACACTGCCTGAAGGTCTGTCTGAGAAGAGATAGGGATCCTGCTGGACGTCGTTCAGGTTGTAGTTGCCATTTCCTGTCTGGTCGTGAATCGAGTTGATCGCATGGCAGGCCAAACAAGTGAGACCGGCCTGAGCGTCCTGGCTCAGTGTCTCGATGGGCTGCTGCATCTGGCCCGTGAACAGAAGCACCGGATCGTGGCAGGCGCCGCACCACTGGCTCCTGGCGTTCCCGTCGAAACCTTCGGATGAGGCTGTGTGGTCCGAGAAATCCCTGGCCCGGAGCTCCACCACTGAGGCCTCGTAAAACGGGTTGTTGAATGAGGAGAAGCGATGTGCCGACGTGGCCCACTGCGCTACGACGTCCTGATGACATCCTTCGCACGCTGCCGACCCGATTCTCGCCGCTTGTCCGGCGACGGGCGCGCGCCCAAGGATCGCCTCGGACGCCGCAACCGTGCCCGAGGACAGGGTGGCAGGTGAAGGGGAGAAGTCTGCGGCCTCTCCGGCCCGGTCCGGAGCCGCCGGCTTTCGCTCCGCGACATGAAAAACCAGCAGCAGGCCCATAACTACAGCCGAGGCCGTAACGAAGCGGACTCCGCTGCGCCGGCTCCCAGGTGAGTGGCTGACCTTCCGATGCACGGCGTATACAAGCGGTCCCGCGACGGATACCGCGACGTGTGTCCACCAGGCCCAGCGGTTGTCTCGGCTTGCCGCGTCCGTAAGAATGAGAAGCCCGGTCAGCATGAGAACGATGCCCAACAGGATCAGCATGAGGCCAGTGACAATGCTGGCGGGGTGCCGCCGTTTCCAGACTCGCAGGAGATGTACGGCGGCGAACGCTATGACGAGCGTGACAAGCAGGAGACCGAGGCCGGTGTGGGTGACGATCATTACCTGCATTGTTTTCGGAAGCCAATCCGTAACGCGAGACGTCAAACCCAAGACCCGAGCCAATAGCAGATAAGCCGAATTTCCAAGCGTCAGGACCGCCAGCCCCAGGACGAGCAGCAGGAATCGGCGTAAACGCGGAGTCAGCAGGGATGGGAGCCGTGTCGCGTTGCCAGGTGCCTTTGGAGTACTCACGCCACCAAGCTGAGATATTGTCTAAAAAAACGCTAGCCGGGCTATACTTAACGGCTGCTGCGCTGGTCGCATGCGGCCCGCAAGACGACGGAGCCTCGCGCGGTGCAGACGCGGAGGCCAGAGCCGTGTTTACGGACATCGCCTCCGAGGTCGGTCTCACCGTTCCTCACGAGCCTGCTGTTGACTCCACGTACTACATGCCGGAAAGCCTCGGGTCGGGGGGCGGATTTCTCGACTATGACAACGACGGAGATCTCGACATCTATCTCGTTAACGGCGCATGGCGAGAGGCCGGCGCCAGGCGAGTCGAGAACCGTTTGTTCAGGCAAGGGCCCGATGGGGCGTTTACCGACGTGACGGAGTCTTCCGGCCTGGGCGATACCGGCTACGGAATGGGTGTGGCGGTCGGCGACATCGACAACGATGGCGACGTGGACGTCTATGTGACGAACGTGGAGGCCGATGCTCTGTACCGAAACGAGTCGGACGGTTCGTTCACCAATATTACGAGCACGGCGGGAATCGATAATCGAAGTTGGGGAGCTTCCGCCGCTTTCTTTGACTTTGATCTTGACGGATTTCTGGATCTGTATGTGACGAATTACGTGAGGCTGGATCCGTCCGGAGCCTGTATGGATGAGGCAGGTCGCTCTGAGTATTGCGGACCCATGGCCTATCCGGGCGTTGCGGACGTGCTCTATCACAACATGGGAGACGGAACGTTTGAGGACGTCTCCCTCGCCGCCGGAATCGCCGCCGGAGTGTCGAGGGGTCTCGGAGTGGTCAGCGCCGATTTTGACGGAAACGGCCTACCCGACATCTACGTGGCCAACGATAGCGAGCCAAATCACTTGTGGCTAAACCAGGGCGGCGGAGTGTTTCGGGATGAAGCTCAGAGGCTGGGGGCGAGCGTCAATGAGCTCGGCCGACCCGAGGCCGGGATGGGTATCGCACTGGGAGACGCCGACGGAGATGGCGCCCTGGACATGTACCTGACACACCTGGCTCGGGAGAGCAACACGCTATACAGGAACATAGGTCCGGCAGGATTCCTCGATGCGACGGCTCGAGCTGGTCTGCATGGTCCGAGCCTACCGTATACCGGGTTTGGCACAGCCTTTCTGGACTATGATCACGACGGGGACATCGACCTCGCGGTCGCCAATGGGCGAGTGAATCGTGGATCCATGCTCGCACGGCGAGACGGGCGACCGTCCTGGTGGGATCCCTACTCCGAGCCCAATTCTTTTTACGCTAACCAGGGCGATGGAACATTCCGTGACGTGACAGATGACTTGCTGGCGGTGTCAGAGAGCATCGAGGTAAGCCGCGGCCTGGCGGTGGGTGACGTGGACGATGACGGAGACTTGGATATTCTGATCGTCAACGCGGGAGGGAATCCGCGCTTGCTCAGAAACGACAGCTCGGACGGGCACTGGGTACTGATCAGAGTTGTCGATCCGGAACTGCAACGGGACGCGATCGGCGCCGACCTGACTCTCTGGGCCGGCGGAATCGCGCGTCGCGCCATCGTAGGCCCCGCGTATAGCTACTTGAGCACCAACGACCCCCGAGTGCATTTCGGACTCGGGGAGGAGACAGCCATCGATAGTCTGCGAATTCTCTGGCCTGGCGGCGCCGCGACTATTCACCAGGTTGATATCGACCGGAGCGTAACGATTCAAAAATCCGAGTCTACGACAGGGCGATGAAGCGGCCCTCACTGCCCGTCCTGATCGGCGTGGCTGGGATTGCTGTGGCCGCGCTCGGATTTGCTTTCATGACGTTGCGCCCGGCAGACGGTGCTTCGGGCGGAACCGCCGGCGGACTGCCGATGCCGGATCTAACGGATGCGGAGCCCAGGGTAGCCGCCGCGCTCAGCACGCTGCGCGACGGCGTCCTGGCTACGCCAGCCTCAGCCACCGCGTGGGGCAGGCTCGGCATGAGCCTCGATGTTCATGGCTACAAGCCGGAAGCGAGGGACGCGTATCGCCGGGCCACCACGCTCGCGCCAGGCGAATTTCGATGGTCTTACTACCTAGCCGTTGGCCTCGATGACGCCGGGGATCCAGAGGCCCTGGAGTGGTTCGATCGAGCCCGCGATCTGCTCTCCGACTATCCTCCGTTGCTCATTCGGCACGGCCAGGCCCTGTACAACGCGGGCCAGCTGGACGCTGCGGACTCCGCTTTGGTGACCCTTCTCCGTGCCGATTCGAGCCTGTCCGCACCGTATAGGCTACTCGGCCGCGTCTCAGTCGCCCGTGGTGACGTAGAAGGGGGCCGCGACTGGCTGCTTCGAGGTCTTCGGGTCCAGCCGAGGGATGGCCAGACTCATGGGATTCTGGCCGGTGTATATCGGCAACTTGGAGAGCCGGGAGAAGCCGAACTGGCACGGCAAAGGGCGCTTCTTTATCCGTCCGCTGGCCAGATACCGGATCCCCTCGGCGCTGAACTCACCCAACAAGCGGTGAGCTCCCGTTGGTTCATCATACGCGGAGAAGCCTACCTGAATCAGGGCCACCCCGAGGCAGCGCTGCGGGAGCTGGATTCTGCGCTGGCAGTCAGACCTTCGGAGGCATATCTACTCAACATTCGGGGTCGGGCCCTGCAGGCGCTGTCTCGAATCGACGAGGCTGCGCAGAGCATGCAGACGGCTCTCAAGATTCGGCCGCAGTTTCTCGAAGCCAGGCTCGGACTGTCTGCCATTCGATTTCGTCAGGGCCGAGTCGCCGAGGCCGAGGCTCACGCGGATACGGCCCGTCAGTCCAGCCCGACTGAGGCCCAACCCTATCTGAACCTGGGGCTCTTTGCCCAGGCTACAGGTCGCCGCGCGACCGCTATCACCCGGTATCTCGAGGGTCTTCAGAACGCGGAGTTTGATACTCGACTTGCGGCGCGGCTGGCCTGGCTCCTGGCTACGTCGCCCGAGGCGGCGAATCGAAACGGAGAAGAGGCGGTGCGTTTGGCAGAGGCTATTTGCGAGATCGATCAGTACTCGGTTCCCGCGACGCTAGACCTCCTGGCTGCCGCCTATGCCGAAGCGGGAAGGTTCGACGAAGCAGCCGAGAGGGCTGCGGAGGCAGCCCACCTGGCCCGCTTGGCCGACGACCAGAAACTCGCGAGCGGCATTGAGAGCCGCCTGGCCCTGTACGAAGCTCGCAGGCCGTATCGAGAAGGCGGCTAGCTATCCCGATCCTGGCACGGAGGGGCCGATGAACCTGATGAAGCGGTTGACCAGGAGAGACGTGTACGATCTGCATAGAGCATCGAACGGCCAGATTCGCTACGGAGACGCGCTCTTCGTCAACGATGCTGTCAGAAGTGACGTGATTGACGCCTTTACCGAGGAGCCCTAGACCATCGCTTCACATGTTGTACGAAGCTGGCTACACTGCCCGGGCGAACTCCCCCGGCAGCTTTCCGTAACAACATACGTGCGCACAACAGCAGCAATTGAGGAGGCGGGCCGTGGAAGAAATCGCACCGATGATAGTAGCCGTTGTTTTAATCGGGACCGCAGGGGGCGTGTTTCTGCTGC
>JAZDDE010000325.1:0-13595 GCA_036679495.1 Gemmatimonadota bacterium
GTACCGGCAGCCCTGGTAGTGCTTCGAGAAGCGATCTCGCGGCGTAAACTCTTCCGGATCCGCGAACCCCCAGTCCGCGCGCATCCGCTTGTGCAGAAACTCGGCCGCGGCTTCGGCGGTCTCTACCGCAAGCGCCGCGAAGGCGTGGCTCTTCAGATACTCGCCCTCTTGCTTCCAGGCTTCGACACGGTCGCGAATGCCCTCACCGGCGGTAGTGACGAAGACACCAACATGGTCGCCTGCCAGGACATAGTCCGAAAGGCAGAGGCCATCGACTCCCGTCTGGCGCGGGAACTCCCACTCCGCGACGGGCGAATCAGAGTCCGGCTCGAAAAGGCGAATCGTGTTGCCCTCGGTCCGGGCCGAGAAAAACTGCCAGACACCGCGAGCCGTCATCGCGCCTTCCGAAGCTACGGCCTTCAGCTCCTCCACAATGCGCACAAGTTTGGCCAGCTTCTCGTCGCCCTGGGCCTCCAGGCGCTTTACCGAACCCCTGATTCCGAGGTGCTTGCCGAAGAGCATCTGCGGGTTGAGCTCCTGCCAGACGCCGGCCAGGTCGAAGGTCTCGACGTGCCTCTCCAAATCCGGCGGCTCCGGAACGTCGACGTCTGAGCGAACGGACGAACTGCGCTGGGTCGAGATCGCACCAACGCTTTGCCGGGCCTTGATGTCGGGCCCCTCCCTATCCTTGGCGGCAAGCTCGGCGACGCTCTCCTCGAGAGCCGGCCGCTTGGCGGCGTCGGTAAGTCGTTCGACCAGATCCAGGCCGTGCATCGCATCCTTGGCGTAGGTGCAAAGACCGCCGTAGGCTGCCGCGATCTTGAGATGCGTGAAGCGGCGGGTCAAAGCCGCGCCGCCTACGAGTAGATCGGCGTTGATGCCGACGTCCTTGAGATCGCCCGCTGTGAGCACCATCTGCTGGGCGCTCTTGACCAGCAGACCCGAGAGGCCGATAACGTCCGGCTGGTGCTCCTGAGCGGCTTGAATCAGCTGCTCACTCGGAACCCGAATGCCGAGATTAACCACTTCGAAGCCGTTGTTCGAGAGCACGATCTCGACCAGGTTCTTGCCGATGTCGTGGACGTCGCCCTTGACGGTCGCCAGGATGACCTTGCCTCGCGAAGAGCGGTCGGCCTTCTCCATGTGAGGCTCGAGCTGCGCCACAGCGGCTTTCATGACCTCGGCGCTCTGGAGCACCTCGGCGACGATCAGCTCGTTGTCATTGAAGAGCCTGCCGACTTCAGCCATGCCGCCCATGAGTGGACCATTGACGATCTCGAGCGGCGTCTTCCAGCTGCTGTCGGCGAGTGCTTCGTTGATGTCTTCCTCGAGTCCTTCTTTGGAGCCCTCGATGACGGCCCGCGACAGGCGTTCGTCGAGTGGCATGTCGGTCCGGTCGACAGTTTCGATTGCGGACTTGCGACCGCGAAAATGCGCTGCGAAGTCGGCCACCGCCTTGTCGGCTCTTTCGATATCGCCGGGCTCGAGATAAATCAGGGCATCGGCGAGCTGCCGCTCCTCCTGGGCGATCTCGGCGTAACGCGCCAGCCGCTGCGTGTTGACGATCGCGGCGTCGAGCCCGGCCTGAGTCGCGTGGTAGAGAAAGACCGAGTTCAGCACTTCTCGGCCGCTGATCGGCAGCCCGAAGCTGACGTTGGAAACACCGAGCACCGTCTTGGTCAGGGGGAACTCCGCCTTGAGAGCCCGCACGCCCTCGATCGTGAGGTTTGCCGAGCCGATGTAGTTCTCGTCGCCCGTTCCGCACGGAAACACGAGCGCGTCCCACCAGATGTCTTCCGGAGCGAGACCGAACTCGTCGGTGAGAATCTCGTAGCTCTGCCGCGCAACTTCCACCTTGCGCTCGACCGAGACGGCCATGCCGCTCTCGTCGATCGTGCCGACGATGACCGCCGCGCCGAAGCGCTTGGCCAGCGGCACCACTTCTTCAAAACGCTTACGACCGTCCTCGAGGTTGATCGAGTTCAGAATCGCCTTGCCCTGGCAGTACTCCAAGGAGCGCTCCATCACCTGGGCATCCGTCGAGTCGATCATGAGCGGGACCTTCACCAGGCGAACGACGTGCTCCAGAAGAGCCTCGACGTCGGCGACTTCGTCCCGATCGGTGTCCTGCATGCAAATGTCGATCACCTGCGCACCGCCCTTGACCTGCGCCCGCCCAACCTCAGCGGCGGCCTCGAACTCGCCATCGGCGATCAGGCGCTTGAACTTTCGGCTGCCGAGAACATTGGTGCGCTCACCCACGAAGAGAGGCCGGTTATCGGCGGTCAGCTCAACGCCTTCGATGCCGGAAACCAGGCTGCGCTGGTGAACCGATGGGATTTGAGGGCGATGGTCTCGAACTAATTCCGCCAGGGCCGTCACATGAGCGGGTGTCGTGCCACAGCAGCCGCCCACAACGTTCAGCCAACCTTGATTCAAGAAACGCCCGATGACTTCGACGAAGTGATCCGGCCCCTGGTGGTAGAGGCCGTCCTCGTCCGGAAGGCCAGCGTTCGGCACGCAGCCGACGCGGCTTCGAGACAATTCGGAAAGCGTCCGAAGATGCTCGGTCATGAGCTCCGGCCCGGTCGCACAGTTGAGCCCGATGTAGAGCAGGTCCCGGTGCAGCATCGAGATCGCGAGCGCCTCGGCGTCCTGGCCGGCGAGCATGGTCCCGGTGGTCTCGATGGTCACCGAAACCGCGAGCGGAATCTCCCAACCCGCTTCTTCGATAGCCCGGTCGATGCCGAGAATTCCGGCTTTGACATTGCGCGTGTCCTGACAGGTTTCAAGGACCAGATAATCGGCGCCACCCGCCATCAGGCCGGCCGCCTGGACCCGGAAGTGCTCGATCAGCTCCTCGAAGGTGACCCCGCCGGTAACGGAGATCGCTGTCGTCGTCGGGCCCATGGAACCGCACACGAATCGAAGCCGTCCGGGCTCGTCAAAGCGCTTGCAAGCCAGCCTCGCCAGATGGGCAGACAAACGGTTGAGCTCGAAGGCCTGATCCGCGAGGCCGTATTCCGCAAGTACCAGAGGCGTCCCGCCGAACGAGTTGGTTTCGACGATATCGGCCCCGGCTTTGAGGTAGGTCTCGTGCAAGCGTTCGACGACATCGGGCCGGATCGCGCACAGGTTCTCGTTGCAGCCCTCGAGATCGGCCCCGCCGAAGTCGTCAGCGGTGAGGTTCTCGACCTGGAGCGCAGTTCCGGTAGCGCCGTCGAGAACGAGAATGCGCTCGTCCAGGGCCGCCACCAGAGCCGCTGTGCGGGTCTCGCGATCACTTTGTGGGGGAATAGAGAATTTGCTCATCGGCACCGTCCAAGAGTTGTTGGGTCAATACAACGAATCCGCCTCGCGCATCACGAAGCGGATTGGGCCGCCGGACAGTTCGTTGCCGCCTTCCGGCGACCGCATCCCCGCTCTTTAGAGCAGGATGGCACCTTGGGTGTCCGTCCCAGGTTGCCGCGTCCGGTCTTGCGAACCGAACCACTCCTGATGCAGCGGTCAGACTAGCGCAGCCTCGAGAGGGGTGTCAACCAGCGCCACCGTTTCGGTAGTGGCCTGGTATCTACCGAGAAGCAGGATCAAGAGGACGGTCCCGAGCCTGGACGTCACCCCGGCGTCAGGCTAGCCAAAGAGCCTGACCAGGGCCACGAAACAACCCTGAGAACGGTCCGCCGAGAACCGCTAGTACGGGTTCTTGGTGGTGAAGGACAGCGACGCCACCGGATTGTTCCCGCGGAAAACGTCCAGCGTGACGTCCAGATACCCCGCCTTGCCGATAGTGTCCTGCCAGCGGATCTGCACGTGGTCTCCGGTCTTGACCGAGTTTTCGACGCCGACTCCGAGGGCGTTGATCACGTCGTCCACTTTCCAGAGATACCCGTCCTCCTGCGACGACCAGGCGATGAAGACCTGGGTGCCTTCCATCTCCTTCGAGTTCATCAGGAACATGTCGTACTTCTGACCCTTCGCCCACCAACTGTTCCCGACCTTGACGTCCTTGTTCGGCGCCCAGGTCGCGTAGCTGACGCTATCTCCCGACTTGACCTTGTAGGTGTCGAAATCATAATTCCCCGGCTGGTTGACCGAGGTCACGGTTCCGGTCCCCCGGACGGGTGATATGTCGGCGGCGAAAGAAACCGAGACAACGGAAACGGCAACGAACAACACCACGACGAAGGCGACCATCAAGCGCTGAGCTGCGAGCATTGGAACTCCCCTTTTCTGAGTGCGGGCAAACCTCGCCCCCCACCCGGTTACCTGAACAACAATCGTTACGAAGATGAAACCAGTATCCAGCGCGGGCCTGGCATTGTCAAGCATCGCCGAGCGTGGCTCGCCTTCAACTGAGCCTTTACCCTCCGTTCTGGCTCTGGAACGGCCGTTCCGGCTTGTCTAGAGATCGAGCTTGTCGAGTACCCGGGAGACCGCTTTCGAACTCTGCATTACGTAGAAATGCACGGAAGGCACGCCCCGGTTGAGCAGTTCTTCAGCCTGGCGGCGGGCCCAGTTCACGCCGACCTCGAGAACCCCTTCTCGATCTCCGGCCGCCTCGACCGCGTCGGCGAGCTCGGACGGAATCTCGCAATGAAAAAAGCTGGGCAGGCTCTTGATGTGCTTCCGAGTTGTCAAGATTTTGAGCCCCGGAATGATCGGGACCGTGATCCCCGCTTCCCGGCAGCGATCCACGTAGCGGAAGTAGTGGTCGTTGTTGAAGAACATTTGAGTGACGATGTATTCGCCACCGGCGTCGACCTTCGCTTTGGCGTGCCGGATGTCGGTCTCCATGTTCGGAGCCTCGAAGTGCTTTTCGGGGTAGCCCGAGATGCCAACGCAGAAGTTCGAGGGCTCAGCATCCAGGAGAATCTCACCCTCCAGATAGTTGCCCCGGTTCATTTCCGCAATTTGCTTCACCAGGTCAACGGCGTACTGGTTGACACTGCGCCCGGCCGGAAGAGGTTTCTTGAATCCGATGTCGTCACCCTTGATCGCCAGCACATTCTCGATGCCGAGATACTTGAGCTCGATCATGAAGTCCTCGGTCTCTTCGCGCGTGAAGCCTTCGCAAAGCACGTGCGGCACCGCGTCACAGTCATATTTGTTCTGCACCAGCGCGCACAGCCCCAGAGTCCCCGGCCGCTTACGCTTGATCACTCGGCGGATACCGTCCTTGGTCTCGTGATAAATGACCTGCGCCGAGTGGCTGGTGATGTCGATGAAGCGGGGTTTGTATCGTGCCAGATCTTCAATCAGCTGGAGCAACTTCTGGAGGTTCCCGCCCCTGAGAGGGGGAATGATCTCGAAGCTGATGAGCGGATCCGTGGCGCGGTCGAGATGTTCGATTACCTTCATCGTTCGGGGCGGGAGTATACGGCAGCCGGGTCCTGCAATTTCACTTGGCTCTCGTCGGCGGCATCAGCGCCGGCGGCGAAAAGCGGCAGGCGCTCTGATTCCGAGCACAGCGCCCAACCAGCCTGCAGCGATGTCCACGAACTCGAAACCTCGGTTGGGTACGGCGATCTGAGCAATTTCGAGCAGGACACAGTACGCCAGGACGGCAGCCAGAATCCGGCTTCTGTGACCCGCAGTCCCACCCACGGCTGTCACGCCGTCACTCGACCCCCCGTAGGCACGCCCGGCAAGGTAGGCCTGACCGAAAAACAAAGTGAAGTGGACCGCCAACTCGATGGCGGTCACGAGTGCTTCGGACAGGTCCCAGCCTAGACGAGAGCCACCGCCCGGCATCAGCAACAAAACCGCGGTGACCACCGCCCAAAGCGCCGCCAGACCTCGAATTCTCCTCATATCCTATGATTCGTTCCAGAGCGTACGATGGGAGCATTGAGAACCCGAAGCCGAAGTCTGGCCGCAGTAGCCGCACTCGCGCTCGCGACCGCGAGTGCGTACTCCTACACCTCCTGGGCGAGGTCCCGTGAAGAGCTTACAACCCTTCTGCTCACGGTTGGAACCGGAGATCGGGAAGCCGCGGTAGTTGCGGACGTCCGGCGCGAACCGGACCCGGTACGGGCACGACTCCTGGTAGCACGAGCGCTACTTGCCGACGAGCTCGATCGGAGATGGCTCAACGAGTTGGAAGGCTCGAAACGCGAGATCGCAGAGGCATTGTCACTGCGCAAGCTCGGCCTGGCGGAGGCTTTCGCGCGCGAGGTGCTTGAAGACCGGCCGGCCTCGTGGCAATCCCGAATGATTCTCGCCGGAGCGACCTATTTGAAAATGAGCCGACTGGGCGTTCCCGGCCGATGGACCGAGCGCTCGCGGTGGGAACAACCGCTTCGAGACGCTATGGCGATGGCGACGAGTCAGGTCGAGCCCCGACGAATCCTCGCCGCGGCGTATCTGAACGAGTGGTCGCTGATGACCTCGAGCGAGCGCGAATCGGCCCGCGATGTCCTCCGGGTGGCATTTCGAGATCGGGCGACGCTCGAACAGCTGCTGCCCACCTGGCTGCGTCGCGCTGGATCGCTGGAAAGTGCTCTGGGCCTCATCCCAGCCGACACAACCAGCTGGCAGCGGGTCGAACAGTACTTCGGCGCCCGGCAGGACTGGGAACGAGTCTGCAAGGCCCGGGAACGAGGTCTCGCCATCCTTCCCGAACATCTCGACAACATCTTGACGGACGCAGAGCGACGGCTGGCCGGGGGCGACCTGCGCGGAGCCAGGTCGTTGGCGCTGCGAGGTCTCACTGAGATGCCTGTTGGGCCGGACTACTTGGACACCCTGGGCCGGCTGCTCGAGGCTCTTCCGCCCGGACCGATCGCGCCGCGATTTCAGAAGAACACCAAGGCCTGGCTCGCATGGGCGCGGCGCGAGTGCCTACTCTGGGAATGTGCGATTGAGAAACCGACGATCAAACGACTACGGGCACTCAGCCAGTATGAAACCTCGGCCGACAGAGTTTGGGTTGCTGAACTCGCGGGAGATACCTACGCCGCCGAATCCAATGAGCGTCAATCGTTCATCGCCAACGACGTTGACTGGACTCCGTACCTCCTGCTCAAAGCCAAACGCCTAGCCGATTCCGGCCGGCCCGAGCAGGGAGCTGCTGTGGTGGCTCTGGTTCACCCCGACTGGATCGACCGGGCGGCGACGAGAGCGGTGCTGTCGCGAATCAGGGCTGACCTCGGTGCTCCGCCCCTCAACGACCCCGACGACTGGCGCAGTCGGGAGATAGACGTCGGCGGATCCTGGTCGCGGGAGTACTTCTGGGATCAACCCCCGAAGAAGTTGCGCCTGCGATTTGGAAGCGTGGCGCCGAGCGGCGCCGCGGTCGAGATTCTCTGGTCGAGCCGCCTGACCGGTTGTCACAGCCTCGACTCGGGTGCGGTAATTACCCTCGAGGCCCCGCAAACACCGGGCTTTCACGTGCTGGAAGTTCGGCCGCTGCTGGGTACTCGTGCTCGGCCCGCGGAAACAATCGTCATTGCCGGGACTTGACCCGCACTCCAAGGGCCGCAGCCACAACCGCGATCAGAATGAAGGCGTTGGCGGCGAGGCTCAGACCAAAGTCGAATGTTTCATGAACGCCGACCGCAATCAGACAACCGAGCGCTGCCGCCGGCGCCAATCGATCCTCGGTCCTGCCGGCAGATCGCAGCTTGCGGCTCAGCGCAATCAATAGAAAAACGACGCCCGCGGCGCCCAGAGTGAACCCAACCAGACCACCGGTCACCGCCAACTCGAGGAAGTCATTGTGAGCCTTCCCCCACCGCACGCCCTCCAAGCCTGCCGGCTGAACCAAGGGGAATGCGCTCTCGAAGGTTCCCAGGCCCGATCCAAGCAAGGGAAATCTCCGAATCAGGCTGAACGACTCCGACCAAACCAGCGAGCGGCTTCCCCATGCGATGTCGAACCAGGAGGTCGACGCCAGCCGTCCGAAGGACCTGCCGACGCCGATCCAGGCAAGGAAGCTCGCCGAGCCCAACCCGGCCAAGCCCAAGACAGCCAACGGCCACTTGCCTCTCTCCCTGGCGGAAGCGGCGGCCTGAGCGGTCAAGCCGATCAAAACGGCTGGAATCGCCGCCCGGGATCCCGTGAACGAGATCGCTGACAGCATCACCAGGAGGAGGACTCCAGCGCTCAACGCGCCGGCCGCTCGGAGCTCCCCACGATCCGCCCAGCGTCGGCTCGATAGTGCCCAGAAGATTCCCGCTAGAGCCACACAGGCCGCAATCTCCAAGAGAATGCAAAGATGGTCGGGGTTGGCATAGGTACCCCGCAGACGCGGTACCAACCCGGCGAGCCATGGCCGCAGGCCCAGCAGCACCTGGAGGCAGGCCGAACCGACGATCGCCGCCGCCAGCCAACGGCGCCACGACCTGCGTCGCCCAACCTGAAGAGCCGCAATCGCCAGAGCGGCGAACACCAGGCAGTCGAGCGCCACTCCACGCGAAGCCGAAGCGGAAAGCGAGAGCGGTATCCAGGAGAGCGGCTCCGTTCCGGTCGCGAGCGCAGCCTCATCGGCCAAGGCGGCATGCGAAGGAGAAAGTACTTCTACCACCTTGCGCGGCCAGGCCGCGCTTTGGAGAAACCCGAAGAGGGCCACGAGCAGCAGAGCCCCGAGAGGCCCGCGAAGCTCGCCAAGCTCACGGCTCTGATGGCGAACCGCGAGGAAAAGGAGAAACGCGGTCAGCGCCACCAGGCGAACGACCATTACTCCAAATGGCGTCGCCCCGCCCCAAAGCAAAGGCAGCACCACGACTCCGGCACACACAGCGACAGCAAGGGCTCGGCCGCTCGAAGGTATGATCTTGGGTCGATACAGCACTCCGGCGGGAGGATATCGAAGCCTGACCTAGGGAGCCTGATACAAATGAACAGAGTTCTCGCCCTCTCCGGCATCCTGATTCTGGCGCTCGGTGCGCCGGCTCTTGCTCAATTCGTGCAGTACACAGCGCCCGGCGCACTGGCCGATGTGCCAGAAGACGCCGAGGAGCGCGCTCGCCAGCAAGCCGAAGATGCGCCGTGGAGGGTCGGAGCCATCCGAATGGCGCCTCATTTCAACATCGACAACGTGGGCTATGACGAAAATGTGTTCTCTTCTTCCGGCACTACGACCCGGATCGACGACTCGCATGCCACTCTCGGGGCGGGCTTAGCCGGCTATTTGCGGGTGGGGTCCAGGTCACTCGTTTCCGCTTTCGTCGCGCCGGAGTATTTCTGGTGGCAGGACACTGAGGAACTGCGTCAACTCAATGTCAACACCGGCGCGGCGTGGTTCGGCTCTTTCGATCGAATAACCCTCACGGCGAGGGCCTTCAGCATCGAAAGAGAGACGCCCCTGAGCGATGAAATCGAAGCTCCTGTGCAGATCTCCGAAGACGGGTTCGATATCGAAACGACCGTCGAGATTACCCGACGACTCGGCTTCTTCGGCGTCGCCTCCGATTCCAAGCTAGAGCACGGAACGGACACGGATCAATTCGTAGACGGTCTCGCGGTTCGAAGCCTCGACCGCGATAACCGTCGCCGAGTGTTGGGGCTCGAGCTGCGTGGCTCGCATCTCGGATTGAGACTCGGCTACGAGGCGACGGACGTGGACTTTGTCGAAGCCGACTCGAGAAACAATACGGGAGACGGGCCGGCCGCTCAGTTGAGCTACCAACGCCGCAGACTGGATGTCGACCTTACCTACTCCGACCTCGAGATCGATTTCGTGAGCCCCGAGCTCGGCGAGAGAAGCCAGTCTTTCGGTACCGCCAGGGTGGCCCTGGAATTCCGGGGCGACACGACGGCCAGCGTTTTTGCCGCGGAAGGCTTGGCGTTCGCAGTGAACTCATCGACCGGAATCATCGAATCTGAACGGCGTGGTCTCTCTCTCACTCGGGGCTTTAGCAGTCGTTTCGATGCGGGCCTGTTCGCCGAGGTAGGCACAGAGACCTTTGTCGACAGCCAGCAGCCTGGCCGAGTGGACGACCTGGAGGCGATCGGACTTCGGATCCGCTTCGAGTTGAGAGACGATCTCGCCATCACCGGGGATTTCACCGAACGGACATGGGACTCGAACCTCGACGAATTCGACCGCTCGACAACGGGCATAGGCATCGGCATCGAGCTCGGAGGCGAACTGCTTCCCTGGTAGGTCGCCAGCAGCCCTGTTGTAAGATCTCGCAATGAGGCGAGGCGCTCGATTCGGGCTGATGCTGGTAGCGTTTTCGCTGTTTGGCGCGCCGGGAACGGCTAGCCTGGCGCAGGTGGCGCAGATAGTACCGCCCTCCGGTCAGTTCGCTTCATACCGAATCGGACCGAGGGATCTGGTTCTAGTCGAGGTGCTTGAAGACGATTCGCTCGACACCGAGACCCGGGTTACCGAACTCGGAACCATAGAGCTTCCTCACATCGAGCCCGTGGTGATCGCGGGCCTCACAACCTCCGAAGCCGCGCAAGCGTTGAGCGCGGCTCTCGGGAAGTACCTGCAAAGAGCCACGGTCAATCTGCGAGTCCTCGAATTCCGATCCCAGCCGATCACCCTACTCGGAGCGGTCCGAAAACCCGGCACGCTTCCATTTTCGGGGCGCTGGACGCTAATCGATGCGATCACCGAGGCCGGAGGCCTGTCCGAAACTGCCGGAGGCGACATCCTCGTGCTCCGGCGTGCAAGCAACGGCCTGTCAGATCAGCTCCGTATCGACGCCCGCGAGCTGCTCCAGCGAGGCAATGCCGATGTCAACATCACACTCGCTCCACGAGACATCATCAATGTTCCAGCTGCAACCAATGTAACGGTGTCCTTTCTCGGCGAGGTTGCCAGTCCAGGAGCCGTGGTGTTTCGCAGTACCGATCGCATCACCTTGTTAGCGGCCCTGGCTAGAGTCGGGGGCCGAACCGAAAGGGCCTCGAACACGATCATCGTTCGACGTCTTGAAATCGGCGACGAAATCAGAGTGAACTACAAGAAACTGCTGGCCGGACGTGAGCCCGACATCGAACTGTCCGACGGCGATCTCATTGTCGTCAAGGAGTCGTTTTTTTGAACGAATCGGAGGTCTTCTTCACGGCGCCCGATTCCGGGCCGGGTTCATCAAACTCGACGTTCGATCTCCGCGAGTATTTTCGCCTGGTGGTGTCGCGCTGGCCGACCATTCTGCTGGTTACCGGTCTCTGCGTGGCGCTCGCTCTGGCTCACTTCGTCGTGACGCCACCCGAGTACCGCGCAGAAACCTTGCTTCAAATCGAGCAGAGGAGCCCGTTGGCTCTCAAGGACAATTCCAATCCCTACCTTGAAGCCTTTTTGACCCAGAAGTACTACCCGACACAGTATCGGCTGTTGAAGAGCCGTGGATTTGCCGAACGAGTCGTCCAGCGACTGGGCTTGGCTAACCATCTCGGGCTGGACTCCGGAGAGATGGACTCGAAGGACGGGCTCGAAACCGATCAGGCTGTCCTCGCCGACCTGGCACGACGACTACTTGGACGGATCAGGGTCGTACCGATCCAAGGCACGGAACTGGTCACGTTGAGCTACGTCTCGTACCAGCCTGAGCAGGCCGCCGACATCGTCAACGCTTACGCCCTGGAGTACATCAGCTGGAACATAGAAAACCGCTCCGTTCTCATCGACAAGACCTCGAGTTTCCTCCAGGCCGAACTGCAACAGATAAAAACGGAGCTGAAGGAGAAAGAGACCCACCTGGAGGAGTACTCGCGAAGCACCGACATCTTGACGTTCGACCCGGGCTCCAATCCCACTCTGCAACGGCTCGCGAACCTCAACCAAGAACTGCTCGGCGCGCAAGCGGACGTGCGCGACAAAGACGCCAGCTATCGGGAACTCTCACAGCTACCCCGAGAGAGAGTTGCCGACGAGGAATCAAAGGGACTGATCGCGGAACTACGCAAAGAGCAGCTGCGGCGACAGAGCGAGTACGAAGCCAAACTCCAGGTCTACAAGCCTGATTGGCCGGCAATGGTCGAGCTCAGAGCAGCCATTGAAGACGCCGACCGCGCCTATCAACGAGCCGTCGACAAACATTACCGCGAAGCCGAGAATCGGCATCAAGCCGAGGCCCAGGCCGCCCGCAATCAGCAGCGCCGGCTCGAGAGAGAGATCTCGACAGTCAAGTCGGAGGCGATGGATCTCGGTTCCGTCTCCATCGAGTACAACAATCTACAAATGGAGATCGAAGCGCGGCGCACCCGTCAGGACGAACTTCTTCAGCAGCTCTCGACAACGTCGATGTCGGCTCGGATGTTCGGCGAACGCGAATCGAACGTGCGCGTAGTAGAGCAAGCGCTTGTGCCATCCAGCCCCTTCAGGCCCTCCCTCAGCCTGGACCTGAGCCTCGGCCTCTCGTCCGGGCTAATACTTGGAATCGGCTTGATTCTCCTTCTACACTTCCTGGATCGAACGATCAAGTCTCCGGAAGAGTTGGAACGAATCGTCAAGCTCCCGCTTCTCGGTGTCATCCCCGATGTAAACCAGAAGTCGCAGGGCTACGGAATAGCCGGCTACTATGGTTATCGCAAGCGATCTCGTGGCACCAAGGCAAACGAGCCGGTCCGCAGGATCGAGTTGCTACCGGCTCACCACCCGCGCCAGGCGGTCTCGGAGGCCTACCGTTCGCTGCGCACCGCTCTGCTGCTCTCGAGCGCCGAAAAGCTCAAGCTCATCTCGATCACCTCCGCCGAATCGGGGGAAGGCAAGACAGCGACCGCCGCGAATCTCGGAATCGTGCTGGCCCAGCTCGGCAAGCGAGTGCTACTCGTCGATGGCGATATGCGTAAGCCGCGCCTGTTCAAGGTGTTCGATGTCTCGAACCGATCCGGACTCGTGAACCTTCTAACCGGCTCGGTCCAACCCGAGAGCTGCATCCTGCCCACCGAGGTCGAGAACCTCTACCTGTGCCCGGCCGGGCCACACCCGCCCAACCCCTCCGAGCTGCTGTCCTCTGACCGAATGAGAGAGTTCCTCTCTTTCGCTCAGGCCGGCTACGACTTCGTGATCGTAGACACGCCTCCCGTCCTCGCCGTTACCGATGCCGTGCTCGTCGGAGCAATGTGTCACGGAGTGGTTCTGTGCTTCCGCTCCAACAAAGTGCTTCGCGAAGATGTACAGACGTGCCGGAGTCGCCTTCTCATGTCGGAAGTGCGTGTGCTTGGCACCGTGCTCAACCGTTACGCGCCACCGCGTTCCGGAGGCTATGGCCGAAAGTACTATTACTACGAGTCGTACGGCGAGGAAGCGGAGAGCTCCTCAGCCGCTTGATGATAGATATCCACTCGCACATTCTGCCGGCAGTCGACGATGGCGCACAGAGCATGCAGATTGCGGCGGAAATGTGCCGCCTGGCGGCGTCCGACGGCTGCACCACGATGCTCGCGACGCCTCATCAGCGAACACCGACCTGGTGGAACTGCGAGCCTGACGAACTCCACGCCGGGCTCGAAGCACTTCAATCGGAAGTCGGAGACACTCCTCGCCTCTACCTCGGAGCCGAAGTACGTGTCGACCCCAGCCTGCTAAGTGCTCTGCGCGAACCCGGCCGCGGCGGCACGCTGGCGCTAGCCGGCTCTAGCTATCTTCTGCTCGAGTTTGAACGCCGGGGTCTCGGCGGGCTCGACATCGAGGGCCT
>JAZDDE010000326.1:0-4376 GCA_036679495.1 Gemmatimonadota bacterium
AGATCTGATAATCAGTGATGAATGGCGGCACAAAGCGCTCATCAACCCACATCGACACGGAATCCGGATGATCCAATGCGATGAGCTTCAGGCCATCGAGATAGGCGACTTCCCACAACTCTTCCGTAATCTGGACCGAATACACGCCGTCCTTCGGTTGGAGAGCGCTGCCGGGAATGCGAATAAATTCTCGGGACGCGTCGGGTGGCCCATACAGCGCCCCGGCTTCGGTCATGATCCCAAGGGGCATGCCTAAAGCGCTCTTCCACATCATGTCGGTCACGAACTCGTAGCTATCCCCGTCCCACGCGTACAAGAACGCGCACGACCCCTTCAATACCTGATTCTCCACCACGAGCTGATCCGCGCCCAGGCGGAAGAAGTTCTGTGGCACTCCGTTGGTCCATTGTACACGGAGGACGTCCGCTTCCGTTCTGTCACCGAGGCCAAAATGAGTGACAGCCTCAGTCACGACCCGGGTTTGGCGCAGTCCGTCGGCCCACACCTCGATCCTAGATCCGAGGCCGAAGTGGTTTGCTTTGCCGCTGCCGGTGCTGAGGCCCACAAGCTGGACGCTGAGGTGGTGGTTGAGATTGCCCCCATCGTTTCGGAGGAGCCTTACGCCCTCCGGGCCTCCAATAGCGAGATCGACATCGCCGTCCAGGTCGTAGTCCAGGACCGCGGCGCCGGTGGCCGTCCCCATGTTTTCGGGAAGAGACTGGCTCGCGTCGATGAAACCCTGTCCGCTCTCATTGCGCAGAAGGCGGACTGTACGGCCGGTTCCGGCGTCCTGGCCGGACACCGAGCCGGCCACTAACAGGTCGAGCCAGCCGTCGTTGTCGAAGTCCAGGAAGGTCGAGGCGCGCACCTCCAGTCCCTCAAGCAGTCGGCGAAGTTCTGCCTGAAGCGGATCGGGCCCAAATGTCCCGTCGCCCTGGTTTTGCCAAAGACTTGACCGCTCACCGGCTGAATCCGCCAGGAATAGGTCCAGATCTCCATCATTGTCGTAGTCGGAGACCTGTACAGATCGAGCCGACACGTCCGTGTCGCTGATCTCTGCTACGTTCTGGAATCGGCCCTGGCGGCGGTTGCGCAACAGCCGGACTGGACCGCCTGCGTTCGCCACGACGATGTCCAGTGCTGCGTCGTCATCAAAGTCGCCGAAGGCAACGGCGACACTCCGCTCGTTGCCGTCCCCGATCAAGTTGTCCCCCGGCCAGGAGATGAAGGTCCCGGCTCCATCGTTCTGCAGGACTCGGTTCGGGCCGTCGCGGGCCTCAAACAAGTCAAGGTCCCCATCGTGATCGAAGTCGGCGAAGGCGGCGCCGAGCGTCGGTGTCGGAGTACCGGCCAGAGCGACACCGGAGGCCAACCCGACGTTCTCGAATCGACCGTTCGACCCGGCTCGCCACAGCGATCCGCCCGCTGGACCGGCCAGGTAAAGGTCCAGCCGTCCATCATTGTCATAGTCGGCGAAGACGGCTGCTGCCGCGCTCGCCCGGTCCGGAAGTCCGGCCTCAGCGTGCACTTCTGTGAACTGGCCCTGGTCGTTCCTGAACAAAGAGATGCGGCTGTAGCCCGTTGATCCGGGACCGGACAGCACCAGGAGGTCCATGTCGCCGTCCCCATCGGCGTCGGCCGCTATGGGCCGAGCCCTGTCGCCCGGGCTGGCGAGCGGGTCGCCAGCGTCCACGTAGCGCACCGCCACTCCCGCGGCGACCGTTTCAGCGACCGAGAAAGCCGGTCCCAGATCGGTCAGCGGCCATCCCACGGCGGCTCCCGCACCCTGAAGCCGGAAGATACCGGCCTGATAAAGCGGGGTCGCCCGTAACTGATTGTGGAGGGACAGGGAAGGCCCCAGCGCTTCGCTGGCACGGCTCGCTCGCAAATGGCCCAGGACCTCATCCCAGGTCAGCCTCAGCTCTTCCGAGGGTCCCGACACCTGACGCCGGACTTCCTCCACATGAGCCGCGGCGTCATCGGGCCGGTCATTCCTGACCAGGGTCTCGATGAGGCGAAGACGCAGAGCCAGGTTACCGGGCGAGAGCCCAACGGCCTCAACGAGCGTTTGCTCCGCCTTGTCCATATCGTTGGACGGCGGCGAGGCATAGAGCTCCGCCAAAACGTATAGACTCCTAACGTGTTTCGGGTCAGAATGAACGGCGCTCTCGAGTTCCGCCTGCGCCTCCTCCGGGCGGTCGGTCTGGAGGAGGACATGTGCCAGCAATAGCCGAATGTCCGGGTTGTCGGGAGAGAGCCTGAGCGCCCTCCGCACATTCGCCTCCGCGTCTGGGAGCTGACGCCGCCGTAGCTGTACGAGGCCCAGGTTCGCATGGCCTAGCGGCTCGCGCGGAGCCAACTCGGTCAGGGCTCGGAATTCCGTCTCCGCTTCATGCAGCCGGTCTTCCTCCAGGTAGGCGAGTCCGAGTGTCCGGTGAGAGATCCCCTGCAGGCGCGACTCCGAATCCACCCTAGCATCTCCGCACGCCACAACCAGCACGGTAAACGCGAAACCCAGCGCCACTACGAGAAAGACGGAAACTCTACGAAATTCGGTCACGGGGTTTCCTGGATGGTGATTTCCTGGTTCGTCTCGAACGGGCCGTGGCGGGTGATTGCCCCACTGGTCGGCCACCGGACCACGACACTGTCTATTCGACTCTCAGAGCCGAGACCAAACGTTAGGGTGCTCACTTCCGACTGACTCAAGTACGATGAGCCGGTCGCAATAAACTGGCGCTGGCCAGTGCCTCCCGCATGAACATCCACTCGGGCGCCGATTGCGTTTCGATTCCCCGTGTTCTCATTCAATCGCAGGCGAAGCCACCGCCGGTCGCTCACATTGAGGTGGTTCAAGAAAAGTCGAGCCCGTCCCCCGTTCACCGTCAGGAGGATGTCCAGATCGCCGTCCCGATCCACGTCGGCGGTGGCGAGACCCCGTCCAACGACCGGCTCCTGAAAGTCCACTCCTACCGCTCCGCTCACCTCGGTAAACTGGCCTGTCCCATCATTCGAAAACAGCTGCGGCCGTTGCGCAAATGTGACGTTGTCCCGAACCGTGTTAATTCCGGGCTGAATATGTCCGTTGGCCAGAAGTAGATCCGGATCGCCATCCAGGTCCAAATCGGCAAACCGAACACCGAATGTCAACGGGATGAGCGTGCGGCCTGTTAAGCCGGCCCGTCCGGCTTCGTCTCGGAAGAGTTCCGGCGCCACCGGAGTGAACAAAGCGACCGGTTCTCCAGAGAAGTTGCCGACAGCGATCGCGGCCCGAGTCGTTCCGTGCAGGGTAGCCACATCTACGCCCATCCCTGCACGGGCGCGCCCGAACTCGTCGTATCCCACACCGGCCCTGAGGGCGATATCAGAGAAGGATCCATCGCCTTCGTTGATGTACAGAAAGTCAGGCTCCGTATCGTTGGCCACGAAGATGTCCGGCCACCCGTCATCGTTGAAGTCATATATGGCCACGCCTAGCGACTTTCCTTCGTCATTCTGGAGTCCGGCAGTTTCCGTAACATCGACGAATCTCCTGCCTCTGATGTTGCGGTACAGCCGATTGGTTTCCCCCGCATAGGGCTGCGGTGTCGCGTACGCCTTGGTCGTCCCGTCCAGGGAATAAAACAGGTCCGTGGCTGGAGTCCAGCGAACGTAGTTACACACGAACAGATCCAGCCAACCATCCCTGTCGACGTCCAGCCACGCGGCACAAGTGGACCACGACGGCGAATCTCCGCCGGGCTGGCCGCCGACGCCGGCCTGAGTGGCAACGTCGACGAATCTTCCCTCGTCATTGCGGAGCAATCGATTGTCGCCCAGAGCCGTCAGAAAGATGTCCAGATCGCCGTCAGCATCGTAATCACCGAAGGCCGCTCCCATTCCGTACAGAGTGAGATTAAGGCCGGATTCCACGCTGACGTCCTTGAATCCTCTTCCTTCTTCGTTTCTGTACAGTTTCTGAGTCGCGGAGGAGGCTCCTCCTTCGGCCTGCCCGGGCCACGCCGATCCGTTGACTAGAAACAGGTCTGGCCAACCGTCCGAATCATAATCGAAGAATCCGCCCCCGCTTCCGACCGTCTCCGGCATCCACTTGTCGCCGACCGCGCCCGTCTCGTGCGTGAAGTCGATCCCTAGTGAGTCGGCTGCCTCCGCCAGACTCAAACGCATGTCTGCCCCGGCAGCAGGAATCGCCGCACCGGCGAACTTACCGAAGGCGACATTCGGCTCATCGGAACCTCTCCCGTCGCCGCAGCCGGCTACAAAGAATGCTAAGGCCAGCGCCCACCCTCTCGACGGTCCGATCATGGGCCGGTCAACACCAGGTCGTGAGTCCGAACGGGGAGCGACATCAAATTGGCGCCGGGATTCTGGAGCCG
>JAZDDE010000327.1:0-2441 GCA_036679495.1 Gemmatimonadota bacterium
ACCGACCTGAGCCCAGGTGAAGACGGAGAACACGACAAGAGAGCCGACTCCTTGTCTCAGATGGGTGTAAAGGATCTACCCGGACTTCTGTAAACCATCAGCCGGATCGTTCAGTGGCATCGGAGTTCAACGCTCTGTCGCTCCCCTATCGTTGAGGATCACGAGATTCCGTTTCGGTGCGGGACCCGCTTCGAGATGTGAGAGGACCGTCTTACTCTTCGTATCGACCACGGCGATGCTTCGCTGATCGCGCACCGGCACAAAGGCGTACTTGCTGTCAGGAGAGAAGGTAATCCAGTAGACATCGTCGACCATTGGAATCCGGACCGCCTCAGGGAAGTCCGGTGATGTCAGTATATGGACGTTGATACCCGCACCGCAGGCGGACCAGATCTCCTTCTGGTCCGGGCGAATCGCGAGCCCGTGGCAGCGCCCCAGGCCAGTGGCGGACAGCCAGCCGAGGCGCGAGGGCCACAGGAGAAACCAGCCCAGTTCGTACGAATGCTCGACCGTCGTCACGACCTCGCGCCGCCCCACGTCCGCGGCTTGAAATCCGTTCAGTCCATCGACGTGTTGAAAGAGCCAGCGATTGTCGGCGGAGAGTGCGGGCGGTCGGACGGAATCGCGGAATCGGATCTCGCCAACAATTCGGTGACCGGCGGCTACATCAACGATGGTGACTCGCTTGGGCGTTCCCATTGGCGAGAGGTACATGAAGCGTCCGTCCGGCGAGGCGGTCGTGTTGTGGGGTCGTCCGCCCGTTCGAATCTTAGCTATCACTTCTCGTTCGGGGACATCGACGACCCAGTAGTGACCGTCGCGACACGGCACATATGCCCAGCGACCGTCCGGGGTGACCGCAAGTGCATGAGGCTCGCGCCCTACCTGAAGGCGGTAGGTCACCTCGAACGTCGCCGGGTCGATCCAGATCAGTTCACCCGCAGGTCGTCCATTCGACTCGAGCGTGACGAGGACGAAGGTCGCGCCCTCAGGCGCCGCGATGCCGTGGGGATGCGGCCCGACCTCGACCCGTTTCACGAGCGTCCTCGTGGCCACATCGAAGACGTGGATGTCGGTCCCTTCTGAGTTGGTTTGCCAGAGGTATTGCTCCGCCCGCCCAGCTACTGGGGATGTCAGAAGAATCAGCAAAGACCACACTGCGGTGCGAAACAACGGGCGGACGTTCATCGTAGGCTCACGCCGCCTAACGGATACGCCGTTGAGCGGCCAGCGGCGACTTGCTGCCAGTGACGCAACGGCTCGGACTCACTGATTGTACCGAAACCCGTTTCGCGGGAGCATTAGCTGGTCCGCTCCAATTAGCTGGTCCGCTCCAACGGATGCATGGCCGCGCACTACCCAGCGATACGCGCGCGTGCGCGCGAAGGGCGCGTTGTTGTCAGGTTGCTGTCAAATTAGCTTCGCGGCCTCTTCGCTTGGCCGAGGCACCGCCGCAACCTATTGATTCTGTTTACGAACCTGAACGGCCGGCAGGTGGACGCCGCTCATGACCTGCTGATCGCTAGGTGGCGGTTCACTCCAGACCACGATGCAGCCGCGTCCGAGCAGGATCTTGAGCACGCCTCAGGACCTCGAGCTCTCCGTTCCACCCCGGTCGGTAAACTCGCTCCGGATGTGCGGTCGACCGAATGCGGCGGAAGACCGGATCTGACACACCGGACGCCTAGGCTTCCGCGCCTCCGCCGCGCCGTCGGCCGAGCGCCTCTCCAACGCAAGCAGGAGGACTCCACCTTGACCCACCCGGACCCCAGGCTCGACGCGATGCTGGCCCACTACCGCACCTACCTGGGAGACGTGCTCCCCCGGTATACCACGCAGCTGGAGCACAAGAGCATCTCCGAGGCGGCCGCCAAGTTCGCCGTGGATACATACGCTGTGCGGAGCCTCGCACGCGACGAACGAGGCGTACCATACAAATCTTACAGACCTATCGAACGAATGGCAGTTGCTGCATACGTGGCCGCTGGTCGTGACCCACGGAAACTTGAAAGCCTGCGGAGCAGCGATCCGGAGGATCACAATCCCGCTGGTATCGAGCTCTAGCTCGTCTGTGACGAAGGCGGCACCCACGCACAGCTGGAAGTACTCCGAGACAGAATTGAGGTGCTAGGCGTAAGCTACATCCACCGTCGATGATTCCACATCTCTCGCGTTTGTAGGAGAAGCACAACCAACTGTCCACTCGCGAGAAACCGCAGCAGCCAGTCAGTGTGACACAGCATGCATGCGACTCCAGTAGGCGGTTGACAATCGGCCGTCAAGAAGAACTCTCGTCGGATCAGTTCACAGTTCCAGTGGCCACGCGGCTCGCCTCCTCGACCGTGTAGTACTCGAGCACCATCGCAGTCATGTTGAGCTCGAGCAGCGCGGGTCCCACGCGATAGAGGAACGCCCTGCGCTGGGCAGCGTCCCACGATGCT
>JAZDDE010000328.1:0-3093 GCA_036679495.1 Gemmatimonadota bacterium
CAGTGAACACGGGCTCTCAGCGAGTGAGACGCATCGGTCTGGTGCTTCTTGCCGTGCTCAGTCTGGCCTTCGCCGGCTGTGCCTCGCGTGCGGGCAAACAGCTTAGGCAGACCATACCCGGAAGGCGTACACCCGCACTCGTCACGCAGGTCGCCATGCGCGGCGCATATCTGGATGCCACCCTGGAGGCCGAGACCTTTCGTCTGCGCTTCTTCTTCCCACCGAGCGAACTCTGCGCGCAGCTCCTGCGCGAGAACACCTGGGTCGACTACCGCTCACTCGGACCCTGGGCCCGAGTGCAGGCTGACGAGGAGTTTTGCGAGCCGGTGGGCATCGCATCGTTACCCGAGTGGCGCGACCGGCAGCCACGCTCCCGCAGTCGAGCAGTGAAGCCGCGCGGCACAGCCCGCTTCGAGATATTCTATACGGACGACGAGGTCGTGCTGGCGCGGGGGCGTTTCCCGCTCGCAACTCACGTCGGCTGGCCGCGCTGGGACGACACCGTCGCCATCTTCCCGAACACGGACGCATGTCGCGATCCGCTTGAGCGCGGCGTCGCGCCGATCGAGTTCCGGCACCACGGCCCGCGCCCGCTCGAGCTGGTGAGCGCGCAAGGCCCCTGTCCCGTTCTCGGCTTCGCGATCCCCACCCCGACACCGCGCGAGAGATAGGATTTCTCACCGGGCGGCGGCTGCAGAAGCGCGATGAGCTCGATCCCGCCTGCTTTAGATCAGTTCTGGTTTCCCAAGCGGGGTTTCGTTAGCTGCTCGAGTTGCCCTCTCAGGGCAGTCGGCTCAACACCTAAGCGTACCGCCTCGCTGAAGTCGTCCCAGGCCCGTGCGTCCTCTTCCAAGGAGGCGCTGAGCAACGCTCGTTGGGCGTAAGTTTGGCCGGCTCGAGGATCGAGACGGAGGGCCACATCCAGGTCCTCGACTCCCCGTCGGGGCTGGCCCAGGCCCACATAGGCAGTGCCGCGCATTTGATAGGCCGCGATATTCTGAGGATCGAGGCGAATCGCCTGGTTAAAGTCTTCGATGGCCCGCCGAAACTGACCCAGGCTGGTGTAGACAGCGCCACGGGCATAGTAAGCCGGAACCAGCTCGGGAGTCAGTTGGATCGCTTCGTTGTACTCTTCTACAGCAGCAGACGATCGCCCTTGGCTCTCGAGAGCCATCCCGGCCGCGTAATGCCGTTGAGCCCTCCGCTTGTTGTCGCTTTGCAGGAAGGTGGACGCCATCAGATTTTCCACAGGAGCGTAATCATCTGTTAAGAGGATGCTTCCCTGGGACCTGAGCCAGGAATTGAAGACCTCCTCCGGCATAAAGTGACTGACGGGCGGGTTCCCACTCGACTGGAGGGTCGCAGGGGCAAGCACCTCTCTGGAGAGAGGCCGGACGGACGCCACAACCACATAGGGTTTCTGCTCGTCGGAGTCCCATCTTGCTTCATCCGAAACGATTCGCACATAGGGAAAAACCTGCTGAAGGGTGTTGACGTAGGCCCTGAGAAATCGACCGCTGTGGAGCCGGTCAACCACGTTTGAAAAATAGAAGCCCCGATCGTTGAGCAGCGCACGGACCTGCTCGTCGAACTCCCTCGTCGTGAGCTGGTAGGGGACGGCTACATCATGGAAGGCGTCACCGACGACCAGGTCATACCAGCCCGCTGGCAGCTTCTGCACCACCATGCGCGCATCCTCATTGTAGGTCAGGATGGAGGTGTCCGGGCGCAGGCCCAGGTGCTCGAAGGCCACTCGGGTGACCTCGGGGTCGATCTCGATCACCTCCAAGGTACTATCGGGATATACGGCCTCGAGATACCGGGGCATGGTGTAACCACCACCTCCGATGAACAGGACCCGGAATTCGGGATCCCCTTGCGCGATGTAGGACGTGATGTCGCTCAAGATTTTCTCGTAGCCGTACACAAGTAGCTTGGGGTCCTCCAGAGAGTTGTAACTGTGCAACAGGTAATCCAACCCCAGGATCTTTACCTTATGGCCGTCCACCATGGCGTCGCTGACCCGGATGCAATAGTAGTTGCTCTCCCGCGTACACTCGGAAGCGAGAGCTCCGCTGTAGGCGCTGAAGGCCCCCAGAAGAGCCAATAGCACCATTGAAACAAACGCAGGTGCCTTCGCCCGCCAGAGCCTGCCGAAAGCCATGGCCAGAAGGGCCAGCACGAGGGCCACCAGCAGCACGATCTGTCTTGTCCCCATCCACTGGATCAACACGAAGCCCGTGATGAAAGTTCCAAATATGCCGCCAGCGGTGGAGATGGCGTAGACGGTTCCCACCACGTTGCCAGTCCGGGCCAGGTCCCGAAGTCTTAGCTTGATCACAACCGGCGTCACCATTCCCACGATCAAGCTGGGCAGAAAGAAGAGGCTGGTGGTCATGCAAACGATCCGTGGCAGAACCGACAGCCCGTCGAAGACGTACGAAACGACCCCCACCAGGGGGAGCACGCTCAGGCTCGAGACGGCCCCGGCGAGCAGGATAAGACCCAGTGTTGTAGGTGAGGGAAAGCGGTCGGCCACTCGACCCCCGAGGTAGTTCCCTACACTGATTCCAGCCAGAACCACACCGATGACAGTGGTCCAGCTGTAGAGGGATACGCCGACTCTCGGGGCCAGCAGCCTTCCAGCCACGATCTCGATGATCAAGCCACAGGCGCTGGCCAGAAAGACAATCAAATTATGGCTTCATGGAGCTTGCGAGGCGCCGTGTCGGCCCGCGGTCGACCCGTGACGACCCCTCGCGCCGAGCCAGAGCTGGCCTGTGCCTATTTTCACGTTTTCTACCCATTCCCCAAGCCTCGCTTCGGCCTTAATCGGAAGCACTGGGCGGGAGGGGTGGCGTTCCTCTCCATGGCCGGACGTGGGTGTGCCATTTCCAGATCGGCACTCCGGGCCGGAGGTGAAGCGATCTTATCGCCAGCTGGCTGAGCTCTAGGGCTAGCCCTCTGAGGTCTGCAGGACGGCCTGGACTTCATCCGCCACACGCACTACGAGCTCGTTCAGGGCGCGACCCATGGCGCGGCTGACGGAGACCGGATCGTCATCGGCGATGGGCTGCTCCGCGATGAAGGTGC